>JBFWQE010000233.1:0-6694 GCA_050249615.1 Vicinamibacterales bacterium | reverse complement strand
CCCGGAGGCCACGAAGGCGTGGCTATTTTGCGCGCGTCGTTCTTGACGTTGCCGGTGGGTCGTTTGACCGGCCGGCCGAGCGGGAAGCGCGGCCGGACCCTCGTCGCTCCGGCCGCTCTTCGCTGTCATCGTCGTAGAATGGGCGCGGACCCAACCGGCCACCCGACTCGACCGTCCAACGCCCCATGCGCGCCGACCTCAGCGCCGCCATCCGCTCCCTTCGCGCCTCGAAGACCTTCACCCTCGTGGCGCTCGTGGTCCTCGCGCTCGGCATCGGCGCCAGCACGGCGATCTTCTCTGTGGTGGATGCCGTGGTCCTGCGCGGCCTGCCGTTCGACGAGCACGACCGCCTGGTCGCGGTGGGCGAGCGGCGCCCGCCGCCGGCCGAGCCGGATCCGGCTCGCGACCCGGCGGCGCTCACCTCCATCGCGCCGCAGAACTACCTGGACTGGGCCGCCCAGCAGGACGTGTTCGAGACTTTCGCGGCGTACGCCACCGCCGGCTACACCCTGTACGAGCCCGGCACCGAGCCCGAGGATCTCCGGGCCGTCCGCGCGACCGCGGGCCTCTTCGACGTTCTGCGCATCGGGCCCGCCATCGGGCGGCCATTCACGGCGGAGAACGAGGTGGAGGGCCGCGACCACGTCGTCGTCCTGAGCGACTCGCTGTGGCGACGCCGCTTCGGCGGGGATCCCGCCGTCATCGGTCAGACCATCCCGCTGCAGGGTGACCGATACGAGGTGATCGGCGTGCTGCCCCCGGACGTCACCTACCCTGTCGGCGCTGCGCGTGCCACCGACCTCTACGTGCCCTACGTCGTGCCTCCCGACGAGCGCATCCGCAAACCGGACTGGATCAGCCTGTACCTGCAGGCCATCGGCCGCCTGAAGCCGGGCGTCTCCGTCGAGCTGGCGCAGGCGCGCATGGACCAGATCGCGGCAGCGCTGCAGGCGGCGCATCCCGAGTGGAACAAGGACTCGCTCATCGGCGTCCGGCCGCTCCGCGACCACATCGTCGGCGCTCGCACGAAGTCGTGGATGCTGATGCTGTTGAGCGCCGTGGGCATCGTCCTGCTCATCGCGTGCGTGAACGTGGCGACGCTGCAGCTGGCACGCGCGACGACGCGCGAGCGTGAGGTGGGCGTGCGGGCGGCGCTCGGCGCCGGGCGCGGGCGGCTCGTTCGCCAGCTCCTGGTCGAGAACGTCGTCCTGTCGCTGGCGGGGACCGCCCTGGCGGTGCTGCTGGCCTCGTGGTTCGTGCAGGTGCTCAAGGTATCGATGCCCGACGGCGTGGCGCGCGTCAGCGCCATTGCGCTCGACATGCGGGTGCTCGTCGTCGCCGCGCTCTCGGCCATCGTAACCGGCGTGAGCTTCGGCATCGCACCGGCGCTGCACCTCTCGAAGCCTGATCTCGTCCACGCGCTCAAGGAAGGCGCTCGCGGCACCGTCGGCGCGGCGCGCCAGCGCGTGCGCGGCGTGCTCGTCGTCGCCGAGGTCGCCCTCGCGGTCGTGCTGCTGGTGGGCGCCGCGCTCTTCATCGGCAGTTTCGTCACGCTGATGCGCATCGAACCCGGCCTCGACACGTCGAACGTCCTCACGGCGCAGGTCTTCCCCCGCTTCGATCCCAACCAGCCGCCCGCCGACAACACGGCGAAGTTCCAGGAGATCGTGGATCGCATCAGCGGCACGTCAGGCGTGGTCCACGCGTCGTACGTGATCGGCGGCATGCCGCTCGGCACGGCCATGAGCTCCACCACGCTCGGGCTGCCGGGGCGCGAGCCGGACCGCGAGAGGGACGCGGTCAGCGTGCGCCGCGTCTCGCCGGAGTATCACCGCGCCCTGCGCATTCCGCTCCGCGCGGGCCGGCTGTTCGAGCCGTCGGATCGCCCCGGGGCCCAGCTCGTCGTCATCGTCAACGAATCGGTGGCGCGCCGTTTCTTTCCCGGCCAGGATCCGCTAGGGCGCACCGTGGTAGTCAACAGCGCGGATCGATCCATCGTCGGCGTCGTGGGCGACATCCGCCAGACCAGCCTCGAGACCGATCCCCTGCCCGAGATCTATCTGCCGCTGCTGCAGGGCGGGCGCGGCGCCGGCGAGCTCGTGATCCGCACCAGCGGCAATCCCTACGGCGTACTGCCGGCCGTGAAGGCCGCGGTCGGCCAGGTCTTGCCGGACGTGCCGCTGCGCAATGTCCGGGCGATGGACGAGGTGCTGGAGCGTCGCGTGGCGCAGCGCAGGTTCAACATGCTGCTCATCAGCCTGTTCGGCGCGCTGGGCCTGGTCATCTCCGCCGTGGGCATCTACGGCACGCTCGCCTACACGGTCTCACAGCGCACGCGCGAGATCGGTGTGCGCATGGCGCTCGGCGCTTCGCGGTCGGCGGTCGTCGGCATGGTGCTGAGGAACTCGGGCGTGCTGGTCGCGCTCGGGCTCGTGCTCGGCAGCGTCGGCGCCTGGGCACTGTCCGCCACGGCCAGAGGCTTCCTGTTCGGCCTCGAAGCCACGGACCCGCGCGCGTACGTCGCGGCGTTCGCGGCCCTCGCGGTCGCAGCGCTCGTCGCCAGTGTCGTGCCGGCCCGCCGGGCGGCGACGGTGGATCCGGTCGAGGCCCTTCGGGCGGAGTGACGGTCCGGTCGGAAGTAGGTAGTCGGGAGTCGTGAGGGAGTCGGAAGTGCGCGCCGCTTTCAACTCAGGCGGGCGAGGCGGGCTTCAGGACGTTCCCTCCGTAGCGCTTCGAGAACAGGCTGCCGGCCAGCGCCAGCACGGCTGCGCCCATCATCAGGTACGCCGGCGATACCGGCGATCCCGTGTCGCGGATGAGCGACGTGGCTGCCAGTGGGGCCATGCCCGAGAACAGCGTGAAGCTGACGTTGAAGACCAGCGCCACACCCGTGAAGCGGATGCGCGTCGGGAAGAGATCCGTCAGCAGGACCGCGAACGAGCCGTTCGTCAAGCCCGCGCAGAGCCCGGCGACGACGAGCACGGGCGTGAGCGGCATCGCCCGGGACTCGAGCACCGAGTAGAACGGGATGGCGAAGACCAGCAGCAGTGCGACGCCCGTGCGCAGCAGGTAGCGCGGCGGGATGCGATCGCCCAGCCAGCCCGCGACCAGGATGCCGAGCGCCGAGGCGAGCACGCCCATCGTCTGCGACACGACCGCCTCGCGAGGGTCGTACTTCAGCACCGTCGAGAGGTACGCCGGCAGGTGCGAGAAGAAGAGCCCGTTGAAGCACGCCGTGCCGGCGAGGATGGCGCTCCCGACGAAGATGGGGACGGGATGCGTGCGGAGCATCTCGGTGAAGGGCTGGCGCGAGACGAGGCTCTTCATCCGCTCGAACTCCGGCGACTCCTCGAGCGACCGGCGCAGCCAGAAGCTGAGCACGCCGCCCAGGCCGCCCAGGATGAACGCGATGCGCCAGCCGTAGAGCGGCACCATCCCGGGCTCCAGGAAGGTCCGCACCGAGATGCTCACGCCCGTGGCCACCGCCACGCCCATGGTCACGCAGGCGAACACGATGCCGCACACCAGCGGCGCGATGCGCGGCGCCGCCTCCACGACATAGGTGAGCGCGCCCGGCAGTTCCCCGCCGAGGCAGAACCCCTGGACCAGGCGGAGGATCACCATCAGCGCGCTCGCGGCCACGCCCCACTGCGCATAGGAGGGGACGAGCCCCATCCCCAGCGTCGCGCCGGACATGACGAACACCGACCAGATGAAGACCTTCCGCCGTCCGTATCGATCGCCGTAGTGGCTGAGGACGATGCCGCCGATCGGGCGCGCGAGGTAGCCGGCCGCGAAGGCCGCGAACGAGGCCATCAGCGACGCGATGGGCGACGCGGACGGGAACACCGCGTCGGCGATATCCCTGGCAAAGATGCCGAAGATGACGAAGTCGTAGAACTCGAGGGTGCCGCCGAGGCTCGCGAGCAGGACGAGGCGCCATCCGGCGGCGCCGATGCGATCGGTTGGGGACATCAACGCGCGATTGTATCAGCGCATCTTCGCGAGCGCCGCCGCGAGGGCTGTGCGCGCGGCCTCGCCGGCGGGTGTCGGGCTCGCCTCCATCGACAGCGCCGCGTGCAGGCTGCGCATCACCTGCTTTGCGTTCTCGACCACGGCGAACTGGCGCGGGTCCACCTGCGGCCCACCCGCCCACAGCGCGCGATGCGCCTCCACCCAGTGTGCGGCCCAGGCCTCGAGGTCGGCACGATCCGCGTCCGCGCGGCGCACCGCCGAGTGGAGCGCGAGCGCAACACGATCGTTCTCGCCCCACTGGAACACGGTGTCCACGGACTCCAGCTTCGCGCGCACGGCATCCAGCAGCCGCGTGTCCGTGCCGGCGCCGGAGCTTCGGGCTGCGCGCCAGGAACTTCAGCGCGTCCGCGGTGTGCGCCACGGAGTGCATCCAGCCACGGGCGGGATCGAAGCCGCGGATGTCGCGCTCGCGCGCGAAGTAGTCGAGCATCCGATCGAAGAACGCGCGTGCCTCGTCCGGCTCGAGGAACGGCGCCGAGAGATCCGCGGCCGCGACCACCGAGAGGCAGAGCGCGGAGAACGAGCGCCGGAACACGCCATCGGTCCCGGTCTCACCGAGACCCTCTCCAAGGTTCGTTGACCACATCGCCGTCACGGATCGGAGCTCGGCCGGTGTGAGCGCCTTGTCGCGCAAGATCCATCGCTCGGCGGCGCTGTAGGCCACCTCGTCCCGAAGCACCGGGTCGACCGAGGCCAGCAGCGCGTTCATCTCGCGAAGCACGTCGATGGCGCGCTGGCCCGCCGGGACGACGAAGCCGCCCTTCGCGAGTGCCATCCACTCCGCGCGCTCCCGCGCGGGCGGGCCCTGGGACCTGGCGAACAGGGGCGCCGCGACGAGCAGCGTCGCGAGGCAGAGGTGCCGGAACATGCGATGGTTACCTTACCGCACCACGCGCCGAGAACCCCGCTATGATCCGCCGATGACACGGCATCGGGCGTTCGCGCTCCTCCTGGCCGCTGCCTTGGGCAGCTCGATCTCATCGGCACAGCAGGCGGGCCCCCTGCAGGTGACGCTCCTCGGCACCGGCAACCCGCGCCCGAGCATGGAGCGCTTCGGGCAAGCCATCCTGGTGGAGGCCGGGAAGCAGCGCATCCTCATCGACGCCGGCCGCGGCGCCGCACAGCGGCTCTTCGAGATCGGCGCGCGCGAGGCGCTCGTCGGTATCGACGCGGTGTTCTTCACGCACCTGCACTCCGACCACGTGGTCGGCCTGCCGGACGTGTGGCTCACCAGCTGGGTGTTCGGCCGGTCGAAGGCGCTCGAGGTGGTCGGCCCGCCGGGCACGGCCGAGATGAGCGGCCACCTGGAGCGCGCCTACGAGTGGGACATCACGATGCGCGCGAAGGACGAGGGCTTCCCGCGCGAGGGCGTGCGGCTGGCGGCCAGGAACGTGCAGCCGGGCGTGGCCTTCGAGCGCGATGGCCTGCGCGTGACGGCGTTCGCCGTGGATCACGGTGGCGTGACCGCTCCGGCGTACGGGTATCGCATCGACTACCAGGGGCGCTCGGTGGCCGTGAGCGGCGACACGGTGAACTTCGAGCCCATCGTCGATCACGCAAAGGGCGTGGATGTGCTGGTGCACGAGGTGATCAGCCCCGAGGTGGAGATGCGCCGTGCTCAGGTGCCGGACCCGGACGCGGAGAAGCGGATCCTCGCCCACCACACCAGCCCGGAACAGGTGGGCTCGCTGTTCGCCCGCATCAAGCCGCGCCTCGGCGTCTTCTCGCACATCGTCCCGTCGCCGGCGACGGCGGAGGACCTCGTCGGTCCCGCCCGCCGCACGTACTCCGGGCCACTGGCCGTCGGCTACGACCTGATGACCATCGTGATTGGCGAGACCGTGGACGTGTTCCCGCGCAGGACGCTCAGCGACAAGTAGACGAAGGGCGGAAAGCAGGGGGCGAAGGGCAAGAAGGCAGAAGGACGAAGGCGATGCAACTTGCACGACTGTTCACGCTGGTGATGGCAGGCCTGGTGGTCGTGGCCGGGTCCGCGCAGGTCCGGCAGCCGCGCTTCGAACTGGTGCAGCCGGATCTCTTCGCCGCCCCTGGCGGGCAGCCGAACGCCTGGGCCGACTTCGACGGCGACGGCGACCTCGACCTCTTCGTCGGTTTCCGGCAGGACTCGCCGAACAGGCTCTACCAGAACGACAACGGCCGGTTCACCGAGGTGGCCCTGGCGATGGGCGTGGCGGACGTGGCCGACACACGGGCCGCAGCCTGGGGCGACTTCGACGCCGACGGGGACCCCGACTTGTTCGTCGGCTTCACCCGCAAGTCGAACCTGCCCGCGAAGCTCTATCGCAATGACGGCGCCGGCCGGCCGTTCACCGACGTGGCGGCGGGCATGGGTGTGGAGTCGATCGGCGAGACACGGCAGCCCTCGTTCATCGACTACGACAAGGACGGCGACCTGGACCTGTTCGTCGCCCTGCGCGACGCGCCGAACCTGCTGTTCCGCAACGACGGCGTGCGCTTCGCCAGCGTGGGCGGGGAGCTCGGCCTGGACGATCCGCGCCGGACCGTCGGCGCCGTCTGGTTCGATTTCGACGTGGACGGAGATCTCGACGTCTTCGTGGCCAACCAGAACGGCGACCTGAACGGCCTGTTCAGGAACGACGGCGCGCGCTTCGTGGACGTCGCCGGCCGGTTGGGTGTG
>JBFWQE010000232.1:4519-6748 GCA_050249615.1 Vicinamibacterales bacterium | reverse complement strand
CGTGGGCTGCGGCACGTGATGGTCACGCTGGACGCCTCTGGCCGTCCGATCAGCGCGGCCGATACCGTGCTCTATCGCGACGACGGTGAGATCCGCCAGGAGAGCATCGGCGGCCGCATCGAGGAGGCCGGCACGTTCAACGGGACGCGCTGGCGGACGACCGGCGTCGAGGGATCGGAGGACGAGGACGAGCCCGGGCTCGCGTCCACGCCCTCCGCCCCGAGCCCGGACGAGGTGGAGGGCATCAAGGCGCTCGTCGCCGAGGTCATGCGGCGCCTGGTCTGAGCGGCACGCCGTGGCCCAATCGCGCGTGGACACACCGGTGGACTCCTCAACTTTCGACGCGGCTGGTCCCACCTCCGACCGCACCATCGTGCTGGCGCACGGCTCGGTGGTGACCCGGAAGGTGTGGCTGCCGCAGTTGCGCGGCCTGTCGGATGCGTTTCGCGTGATCGCGCCGGACCTCCCTGGGCACGGCGCGCGTGCGGGCGTGCCCTTCTCGTTCGATGCGGCGGCTCGCGAGCTGGCCGCGCTCATCGAGCGCGAAGCGCGAGGGCGGGTCGTGGTCGTCGGCATGTCCCTCGGCGGGTACGCGGCCATCGAGCTCGCGGCCCGGCGGCCCGAGCTGGTGAGCGGCCTCGTCCTCTCGGGCTGCAGCCGCAACTTCCGTGGCGCCCTTGGGCTGTACCTGAAGACTGTGAGCGCGCTGATGCGCCGCGGCTGGCTGGCGCAGAGCCGCGCGGCAGCGGAGAAGAAGACGCGCGCGCTGTTCCCACCGGAACTGTCCGGCGTGGCCGAGGCACAGATTGCCGCCGGCGTCTACCCCGAGGCGCTCGGGGCCGCGTTCGGGGAGATGGCCGGCAAGGACTTCGGCGGCCTGCTCGCGCGCTACACCGGCCCGGTGCTCATCCTCAACGGCGAGAAGGACTCGCTGGCGCGAAAAGGGGAGCAGGCGTTTGCCGCCGCCTGCCGCGACGCGCGTGTCGTGGTACTGCCGGGCGCTGGACACGCGTGCAGCCTCGACCAGCCGGCGGCGTTCAACGCGGCCGTGCGCGAGTTCGCGGCGCGCGTGTAAGCTGCCGACGCGGACGTACGCTTTCGGTGCGCGCTCAACCCTGGAGATTCACAATGGGCTATACGGTCGAGACGTTCACCCCACCCCACACGCCAGCACCCATCGGGCCCTACAACCACATCGCGAAGGTGGGGCCCTTCCTCAGCATCGGCGGCACGGCCGGGGTGAACCCGGCCACGGGCCAGCTCGCTGGAGACAGCGCCTACGCGCAGGCGGCCCAGATCCTGGACTCGTTCGCCGTCATGCTGGCATCGGTCGGATCGGACCTGCAGCACGTCCTGCACGTCAACGTGTTCCTGAAGGACATGTGCGACTTCGACGAGATGAACCGCGCGTACGTGGAGAAGATGGGCAGCCACCTGCCGGCGCGCACTGTGATTGGCGTGAACGAGCTGCCGAAGCCGGGCATCCGGCTCACCATGAACCTGACGGCGGTGACGCGGGAGTAACCCATGGTGGACGAGTTCCTCATCGCGTGCGAGCTGCACTCGGTCGAGCGCCTGCGCGCCGTGCTGGACGCCGGCCTGGACCCGAACGCGCCGATTCGGGGCAGGCGTCCCGTGGACTGGCTCCTCGAGATGTACACGCGCTCGGATCGGTTCCCCGCGTGCGTGCGTCTGTTGCTGGACCGCGGCGCCGTGCTGGACGATGGGGCGCTGGCGCCCGTGCTGTTGGACGATGGGCCGGCGCTGGAGCATGCGCTTCGCGCGGACCGGTCGCTGCTCGACCACCGCGTGTCGCTGACCTCGGCCTTCACGCCGCTCGTGGGCGCCACGCTCCTGCACGTGGCGGCGGAGTACGGCCACGCGAACGCGGCACGCGTCCTCGTCGCGGAGGGCGCGGACGTCAACGCGCGTGCCGCGGTGGACGAGCACGGCCTCGGCGGCCACACGCCCATCTTCCACACGGTGAACTCGCACGCGAACCGCTCCACGCCCGTCATGCGGATGCTGCTGGCCGCGGGCGCCTCGGCCGATATCCGTCTCGCCGGCCTCACCTGGGGTCGGGGCTTCGAGTGGGAGACGACGCTCTTCGACGTGACGGCCGTCTCGTATGCGCAGGCGGGCCTGCTGCCGCAGATGCACCGCGACGAGCGGGACGTCTACGACACCATCCGCGCGCTGCTGCAGGCCGCCGGGCGCGCGGTGCCGCCG
>JBFWQE010000232.1:0-4419 GCA_050249615.1 Vicinamibacterales bacterium | reverse complement strand
GTCCGCACGCCGAGAGGATGGCGGAGAAGATCCCGGTCATGCCGAGCGCGAGCAGCGTCCAGACCCAGAAGAAGACTCCGGAGGAGTTGGCGATCCTGCCGCCGACCAGTCCCGCCCCCGTCATGTGGACCACGGGGACACCCGACGCCAGGAGCGACCCGAGGAACATGATGACGTACCCCGATCGCCGTGGGGCGAGCACGAGCGTTCCGTACAGCCAGACGACCAGGATGAGCACTCCAATCAGGTTCCTCACCCCACCCGGTTCCATTCCGCGGACGACGTCGTCTGCCAGGTGAAACGTCATCAAGAGGATCGAGAGCAGGGAGGTGATGGTCAACACGAAGCTCTGCTTCATAGGGTCGCACACCTGTTACGCGCGTCCTGAGAGTATACCTGTGGTAGTACTGAAGTATGAAAGTGGCAGTTTCGATCCCCGAGGATCTCTTCGACTCGGCCGAGTCCCTGGGCAAGCGTCTTGGCGTGTCCCGGAGTCGCCTGTACGCCACCGCCCTGGCCGAGTTCCTGGCCAAGCACCAGGGCCGCAAGACGACCGAGCGGCTGAACCGCGTGTACGCCGAGGAGGAGAGCCGGCTCGAGCCGGCCCTCCGCCGGCGCCAGGCCCGGTCCGTGGGTCGCGAGCCGTGGTAGTCGAGCGCGGCCAGGTCTGGTGGGCGGACCTCGGGGAGCCTGACGGGTCCGAGCCGGGGTTCCGCCGCCCCGTCCTGATTGTCTCCAGCGACGCCTTCAATCGGAGCCGGATTCGCACCGTGATCGCCGTCGTGTTGACCGCAAACCTCCGGCTGGTCGATGCCCCGGGCAATGTGCTGGTGCCGGCGAAAGCGGCCGGGCTCCCCAGGGATTCCGTCGCGAATGTGTCCCAGGTCGTGACGCTCGACAAGGAGTTCCTGACCGAGCTCGCCGGGCGCATCAAGGAACGCGTGTTGTCCGATATCGATTCCGGCCTGCGGCTCGTCCTGAGCTTGTAGGCCTGCGCTGACGGACGCTCAGGTCTCTGCGGACGCCGGCACGGGGATCATGTCGAAGCGAGCCGCCAGCCTCATCCGCTCCTCCTTGCTGCCGTGCCGCGCCGCCAACGCCTGCATTTCCTCCAGGAACTGCTCGAAACCGGCGGGATGGTGCATCACAAGGAGGGTCGCGCTCTCCTGGCTCGCGTTGTGAAAGCCGTGGACGGTGTCTCGCGGGACGAAGGCGAAGGTGCCGGCCCGCGCGGTCTGCGTCTCGTCGCCGATGCGCAGCACCACCTCGCCTTCGAGGACGTAGAAGAACTCGTCGCGCGTCCGATGATAGTGCGGCCCCGCACCCACCGTCCCGGGCGGCACTCGTCCTTCCCAGACGGTGCACAGGCCGCCGGTCTCCTCCGTCGAGGCCTTGACCGTCACGCCCGTTCCGGCCGACCCGACCGCAATGAACCGTCCCGCGCCGGGCGCCACCACAACCGCTTTCATGACGCGGGCGTGAGGCCGTGGCGGCGCATGATCTCCGCCATCTTGACCCTGTCCGGCGGCCCGCCGGCGGCCGCGTTGATCACCTCGGCGGACTCGCGGAAGTACTGCGGGCCGATGGCGGCGGGCGTGATGGCGCAGAGGGCCTTCACGTCCTGGCTGCCGTGGTTGTCGAACCGGTGAACGGCACCTCGCGGAATGCAGAGGGCCTGCCCCGGCCCGACGTCGATCCGTGTGCCGTCGACGGTCCACGTCAGCACCCCCTCGATGCCGTAGATGGTTTCCTCGTAGTGATCGTGGCTGTGCGCCGGCGCCGCCAGCCGCGCGTTGGCCGGGACCGTGAGCTCGAACAGGGCGACGCTGCCGCCCGCGTCGTCTCCCGTGATGAGGAAGCGCACGCCGAGCGGCCCGATGCGGATGTTCTCGTCGGAGGGATTGACGTGGACGTCGGACGCCTGCGGTGCCATCACGAGCCTCCCTGAAGGTAAATCGCGTTTACTGGTGTAGACTGTAAATGCGATTTACTACTATGTCAAGCCCGAACGAGATGCTGATCGGCGCCCTGCTCCGGGTGCCGGCCCAGGCCATTCACCGCCGGATCATCGCGGAGCTCAACGCGGCCGGTTTCGAGGAGCTCCGCGTGCCGCACATGGCGGTGCTGCAGTTTCCGGGCCCGGACGGGGTTCGCCCCGGCGTGCTCGCCGAGCGCGCCGGCATGAGCAAGCAGGCCATGAACCAGCTGCTGCGGAGCCTCGAAGCGCTCGGCTATCTGGCCCGGTCCGACGCCCCCGGCGAAGGCCGCGCGCGCATCGTCCGCCTGACCAGGCGCGGGCGCGCCGCCTACGCGAAGATCCACGAGATCCTCCGGGACGTCGAACGCCAGTGGAGCGCGGAGCTTGGGCCAAAGCACTTCACGCAGCTCAAGGCGCTGCTGCTTCGGGTCTGGGAGAGCCCGTTGGTTCGCTAGCCGCCCGCGGACACGTGAACCGAAGCGGGTGTGAGCCGACTACCGTACCGGAATGCACTGGAGATCGGCGGCGGCCTGGACGCTGCCGGAGTAGGCCTTGCGAACCTCGGCAATCGCCCCGTCCAGATCCGACAGGCTGAACACCTGGGGAGTGGGGAAGGCCGGCGGGGCTTTCATGAGGTGACTCAGTATCAGCGTCTTCGCCTTCGCGCCCTGTGCCACCTGGCCCACCGTCGATGGCCTCGCGTGCACCTGCGCGAGGAATGGCGCCGTCTGCTGAGAGACCGCGAGGTGCATCACCAGCACGTCGGCACCCGAGGCGAACTCGACGAACCTCGGATCCGTGCCGTTCTGATCGGCGGCGAACACGATGCTGCGGCCGCCAATCACGACCTTGTACGCCACGGAGGGCACGTCGGCGTGCGGCACGCCGATGGCGCTGACCTCGATGCCGGCATCGGCAGGGACACGCTGCGGTGTGCCGGCGGCGGCGTCGACCACGGTCAGGTCGAGGCGGACTCCCTGGCCGGGCTTTCCGACCGTCCCGGCCAGGATCGGGAACGCTCCCGTGCCCGGATCGAACAGGCGGCTGATGAAGCTGTCAAAGGACGGAAACGCCCCACCGCCCGATGGCCCCGCTGCTTTCAACGGCTGCTTCCGGGCCGTCTCGCTCAGCCACAACAGGGCTGGAAGATCGGACACGTGATCGGGGTGCAGATGGCTGATCGCCAGCAGCGAGAGGTCCTGCAGCCGCGCACCGGCCTCGCCGAACCGGAGAAACGTCCCGCCTCCGGCATCGACCATCACGACGGCCTTGCCGTTCTGCCAGACCAGGTAGCCGGTCGATGCCCGCGTGTCTCCGGCGTGCGGCCCGCCGGACCCCAGGACCTGCACGGCCAACGGTTCGTTGGCGCAGGTGGACTGTGCCGCTGCTGGTGTGCTCGGTGCGACGAGCACGGGAGCGATGGCGGCAATCAACACGTGGAGTGTCGCGGATCGAAGATGCATGGTCTGCCTCAGTCGGCCGATCTTGAACGGTGGCCGGCTGGAATGCAATGGTCGGCGGGCCGAAGCACAATTGCACCTCGATCTTCGACCCGCATCGGCCTAGGATGACTCCGCCATGAAGACGCCTCGCTGTCCGAAATGTCCGGCATCCGGCGCCTGTCCGCACTGCGGCCGCGGCGCGTTCGAGCTCTGGAGCGCGCAGGCGGCCACGGCCGGCTCGCTGAGCGAGTTCGTGGCCCTCGTGAAGCCGCTGGCGCCGGACTCGGGCACGCCGGTCAGCGGGCAGTACTGGTATCGCGGCCAGACCAGCGCCGCGTGGGGCCTCGAGACGTCGTTCCTCCGCATGACGCGCCACCTGGCCGGGCCGGACGTGGAAGCGCTGCAGCTGGAGGACGCGGCGCGCCTGGAGTTCATGTCCCGGGCGCACCTCTTCATCGATCCCGGCAGCATGGCCAAGGTCAAGACCATCCCGTGCTGGTGGGCGCTGATGCAGCATCACGGCGCGCCGACGCGCCTGCTGGACTGGTCGGCCTCCCCCTATGTGGCGGCGTACTTCGCCACGCAGCAGGACGGCTCGGACCGGGACGGCGCGGTCTGGTGCTTCTGCCATCGGCGCCTGGAGACCGCGTTCAAGCGGGAATACGGCGCCGAGCTCCCGGAGCTCGTCCGGACGGCGGAGGAAGATCCGCGGGTGAAGCGGCTGCACACCGCGCTCGGGAGCCGCCGCACGCGCCCGAGCGTCGTGCCGCTGACGTTCCCGTTCTTCTCCAGCCCGCGGATGGCCGAGCAGCAGGGGCGCTTCACCATGTGCCTGCGCGTCCACCAGGACCACACGATCATCGCGACCAAGATTCCCCTGACCCACGTCAGGAAGATCGTGATTCCACATGCGGCCAAGCCGGACTTCCTGGCGGAGCTGCGCCGGATGAACATCACGGCGGTGGCGCTCTTCCCGGGCGTGGACGGCCTCGGGCGATC
>JBFWQE010000231.1:0-6762 GCA_050249615.1 Vicinamibacterales bacterium | reverse complement strand
GCCTCGCGGCGGAGGACCTCGGGACCGGACGACTTGGCGATCTGGCCAAGCTCGCGCTCGCGGCCCAGCGACGAGAGCGCCGCCACGGCGGGCCTGGCCTGGCCTTCGTCGTGCTTGCTCGCGCGCTCCACCAGCTGCGCCAGCGCGTGCTCGCGCACGCCGCCATCCGACTCGTTTCGGGCGATGTCCGCCAGCGCGGAGGCGTCGGTCAGCCGGCTGACCGCCGCCCGCCGGACGCGGGTGTCGGAGTCGTCTTTCGCAAGGCCGATGAGCGTGGCCTGGTCGGTCGGGTCGGTCTCGTGAACGGCTTCGATGCGGACGTTCGGATCGGCGTGGGAGTGCTTGGACTGGGGACGGAGCTTGTCGAGGATGCCCATGGTGTTTCAGACAGCAACGGCCCCGCCCGCCTGGGAGGGTCGGCACTGCCTCTCCGGAAAAGTGACTTCTAAGCCGGGCCGCGGCCGCCTCCCGATCGCCTGTTCGGGAACCGCGGGCCACGGCACGGGGTTTCACGCGCGTGTCAGACCGCTGATTATCCCCCGCGCCCCAGTCCGGCGCAATCCGGGTTGCACTGGCCTATCTATTCATCTACATTTATGGATATGAAAGAGGCCTCCGCCCTCTATCGCCTCCTCGGCGACGATGCCCGGCTGCGGCTGCTCCGGGTGCTGGCGAAGGACCGCTTCAACGTCAAGGAGCTCACCGGCATCCTGGGGCTGGCCCAGTCCGGCGTCTCCCGCCACCTCGGACTGCTGAAGGAAGCCGGCCTCGTGGACGAGGACCGGGACCGCGCGTTCACCTACTACCGCCTCTCGCCGTCGCTCCGATCGGCGGGCAACACCCTGTGGCCCCTCCTCGAGGCGCAGTTCGACGAGGCGGCCGGCAGCGCCGCCCTCAAGGCGGACGAGTCGCGGCTGCAGGAGGTGCTGCGGCTGCGGCGCGAGAACTTCGAGCGCCACGCCGGGCCCGACACGCGCGACGGCCGGCAGCTCGTGCCCGGGCGCAGCTGGGCCGCCTGGTCGCGCGCCCTCGGCCTGCTGCTGCCGCCGCTCGACGTGGCCGATCTCGGCTGCGGCGAGGGGTATCTCTCCATCGAAACGGCGCTGTGGGCGCACAAGGTCGTGGCCGTGGACCGCTCGGCGGAGGTGCTGGCCCGGGCGCGGGCGCTGGCCGCGCGCCGCCACATCCGCAACATCACGTGGAAGCGCGGCGAGCTGGAGCGCGTGCCCATCGACGACGGGACGATGGACGTGGCGCTGCTGTCGCAGGCCCTGCACCACGCCGCGGACCCGGCCCTCGCGGTGGCCGAGGCCGCCCGCATCCTCCGCGACGAGGGCCGCGTGCTCGTGCTCGACCTCCGCTCCCACGACGAAGGCTGGGTGCGCGACGCACTCGGCGATCGCTGGCAGGGCTTCACCGATACCCAGCTCGAGGCGCTCCTCACCGACGCCGGGCTGACCGACGTGCGCGTCCGCGTGGGCGCGCGCACCCAGGGCGATCCCTTTGTCGTGCTGCTGGCCGTGGGCACGAAACCGCGGCGCCGGAGACACAAGGCCTCATGACCGACACCACTGCTCTGCTGCACGCCGCGCTCGCGCAGCGCATCCTCGTCCTCGACGGCGCCATGGGCACGATGGTCCAGCGCCTGGGACTGACCGAGGCCGATTTCCGCGGGGACCGCTTCCGGGCGCACGCGCACGACCTGAAGGGCAACAACGACGTCCTCGTCCTCACGCGGCCCGACGCCATCGCGGACATTCACGCCCAGTACCTCGCCGCGGGCGCGGACATCATCGAGACCAACACCTTCAGCGGGACGGCGGTGTCGCAGGCCGACTACGGGCTCGAGGCCCTGGCCTACGAGCTGAACCTCGAGGCGGCGCGGCTGGCCCGCCGCGTGGCCGACGAGTGGACCACGAAGACGCCGGCCAAGCCGCGCTTCGTGGCCGGGTCGATGGGACCGACCACCAAGGTGCTGTCGATCTCGCCCGATGTGAACGACCCGGCCCTGCGGTCGATCACCTTCGACCAGATGCGGGACGCCTATCGCGACCAGGCGCGCGGGCTCGTCGAGGGGGGCTGCGACGCGCTGCTGGTCGAGACCATCGTGGACACGCTGAACGCCAAGGCGGCGCTCGTGGCCATCGACGAGGTGTTCGAGGAAACCGGCCGTCGCCTGCCGATCATGATCTCGGTGACCATCACCGATCGCAGCGGGCGCACGCTCTCGGGACAGACCCTCGATGCCTTCTACGTCTCCGTGGAGCACGCGCGTCCCTTCTCGGTCGGCCTCAACTGCGCGCTCGGCGCGCGGGAAATGCGCCCGTACCTGGCGGAGCTGGCGCGCATCGCCACCGGCTACGTCACCTGCTACCCGAACGCCGGCCTGCCCAATGCCTTCGGCCAGTACGACGAGCTGCCCGATGAGACGGCCAGGCTCATCCGCGACTTCGCCGAGAGCGGTTTCGTGAACATCATCGGCGGCTGCTGCGGGACGACGCCGGATCACATCCGCGCCATCGCCAAGGCCGTCGAGGGCCTGCCCCCGCGCGGCGTCGTCTCGGCGCCCGGCGCCCAACCGGTTCCCGGTTCCCGGTTCCCGGCTCCCGACGCCGTCTCCCCGCTCACCCGCTACGCCGGCCTCGAGACCCTCACGATCCGCCCGGACTCGAACTTCCAGATGATCGGCGAGCGCACCAATGTGACCGGCTCGAAGCGCTTCGAGCGGCTGGTGAAGGCGCGCGACTGGGCCGCCGCCGCGGAGGTGGCGCTGGACCAGGTACGCGGCGGCGCGAACATCCTCGACGTGAACATGGACGAGGGCATGCTCGACTCGGAGGCGTGCATGACCGCGTTCCTGAGCTACATCGCGACCGAGCCGGAGATCGCGCGCCTCCCGATCATGATCGACAGCTCGAAGTGGTCGGTTCTCGAGGCCGGGCTCAAGTGCGTTCAGGGCAAGGGCATCGTCAACTCCATCAGCCTGAAGGAAGGGGAAGCCGACTTCCTGGCGAAGGCCCGCACCGTGCGCCGCTATGGCGCCGCCATGGTCGTGATGGCGTTCGACGAAGAGGGCCAGGCCGACACGGTCGCCCGCAAGGTGTCCATCTGCCAGCGCGCATACCGCCTGCTCACCGAACAGGCGGGCGTGGATCCGTCGGACATCATCTTCGACCCGAACGTGCTGGCCATCGCCACCGGGCTCGACGAGCACAACGACTATGCGAAGAACTTCATCGAGGCCACGCGGCAGATCAAGGCGACGTGCCCCGGCGTGAAGGTCAGCGGCGGCATCAGCAACCTGTCGTTCTCGTTCCGCGGCAACGACGCGGTGCGCGAGGCCATCCACTCGGCGTTCCTCTTCCACGCGATCAAGGCGGGCCTGGACATGGGCATCGTCAACGCCGGCCAGCTCGTCGTCTACGAGGACATCCCGCCGGACCTGCTCGAGCACGTCGAGGACATCATCTTCAACCGGCGGCCCGACGCCACCGAGCGGATGGTGGCCTTCGCCGAGACCGTGAAGGGCGCCGGCTCGAAGCGCGAGGCCGACCTCGCCTGGCGCCAGGGTCCCGTCGAGGCGCGATTGGCCCACGCGCTGGTCCATGGCGTCGTGGACTTCATCGAGGCCGACACCGAGGAGGCCCGTGTGAAGTACGGGCGGCCCCTCGCGGTCATCGAGGGGCCACTGATGGACGGCATGAAGATCGTGGGCGACCTCTTCGGCGCCGGCAAGATGTTCCTGCCGCAGGTGGTGAAGAGCGCGCGTGCGATGAAGCGCGCCGTGGCCTGGCTCGAGCCCTACATGGACGCCGAGAAGGCCGCCACCGGGGCGGGCGCGCAGGGCCGGGTGCTGCTCGCCACCGTCAAGGGCGACGTCCACGACATCGGCAAGAACATCGTGGGCGTGGTGCTCGGCTGCAACAATTACGAGGTGGTGGACCTGGGCGTCATGGTGCCGTGCGACCGGATCCTCCACGAGGCCGTGGAGCGGAAGGTGGACATCGTGGGGCTGAGCGGCCTCATCACGCCCTCGCTGGACGAGATGGCGTTCGTCGCGTCGGAGATGGAACGTCGCGGCCTGCAGCTGCCGCTGCTGATCGGCGGCGCCACGACGAGCCGGCAGCACACGGCCGTGAAGATCGCGCCGCAGTACAGCCGCGCCACCGTGCACGTGCCGGACGCATCGCGCGTGACCGACGTCGTGGCCAGCCTGCTGAGCGTGGAGCAGCGCGAGGACTTCGTGGCGCGCAACGGCGCCGAGCAGGCGACGCTCCGCGAGCAGCACGCAGGCCGCGCCGAGCGGCCCACCCTTCCCTGGGCACAGGCACGGGCCAACCGCCAGCGGCTGGACTTCACGGGCGCCCCGGTCCCGGCGTTCACCGGCGCGCGCCAGGTGGACGTGGACCTGTCCGAGCTGGTGCCGTTCATCGACTGGACGTTCTTCTTCTCCGCCTGGGAGCTGAAGGGGCGTTTCCCCGCCATCCTCGACGACCCCACGCACGGCGCCGCGGCGCGCGAGCTGTATTCGCACGCCCAGGCGCTGCTCACGCGAATCGTGGACGGCAAGCTCCTCCGCGCGCGAGGCGTCTACGGCTTCTGGCCGGCGTGCAGCGACGCGGACGACATCGTCTTGTACGAGCCTGTCGGGAGCCGGGAGTCGGGAGTCGGGAGCCGGCGCGAGTCGTGCAGGTTCCCGATGCTGCGCCAGCAGGAGGTGATCGCCGACGACAAGCCGAACCGCTCACTCGCCGATTTCGTCGCCCCCTGCGACAGTGGTGTGCGGGACTACCTCGGCGCGTTTGCCGTGACCGCCGGCCTGGGCGCTGACGAGCTGGTGAAGAAGTTCGAGGTGGCGCACGACGACTACTCGGCTATCCTCGTCAAGGCGCTGGCCGACCGGCTGGCGGAGGCGTTCGCCGAGTTCCTGCACGCCCGCGCCAGGGCCGACTGGGGCCTTCGCGAGTCCCTCACCAACGAGCAGCTCATCCGCGAGCAGTACCAGGGCATCCGCCCCGCGTTCGGCTACCCTGCCTGCCCCGATCACAGCCTGAAGACCCGTCTCTTCGATCTGCTCGGGGCCAGGGCCATCGGCATGGATCTCACCGACTCGTGCGCGATGACGCCGGCCGCCAGCGTGAGCGGGCTCTACTTCTGGCATCCGGGCGCACGCTACTTCGTCATCCAGCGCGTGAAGGCGGACCAGGTCGAGGACTACGCCCGGCGCATGGGAATCACGACGGAAGAGGCGGAGAAATGGCTCCGCCCCGTGCTCGCGTACGACCCGGCCACGGTTGGCGCGTGAGCGGCTCGGGTTCTCGGGTTCTCGAGTTCTCGGGTTCTCGGGTTCTCGGGTGCCGGGACTACAGCACGGTGTGGCACCGTGATGCCCATTCTCGCCCCTTTCGCCGACACCGCGATGGCAAGGCCCTTGAATGATCGATGGCCATGACCGCGGCCCTCAGGATGTTGTCTCCGTTCGTCATCGCCTGCCTCGCCGCCACGTGCCCCGTCGCGGCGCGGGCGCAGAGTATACGGCCGCTCGACCGGCTGGCCGACGCCGCCTACCAGCTCGGGCAGCGCCGGTCCGGGCAGTTCCGGCAGCTGGTCGCCGAACTGGATGCGTCGGACGTCATCGTCCACGTCGTGACGACGCATGAGATGCCGGCCGGGATCAAGGGCACCACACGCTTTGTCGCCCTCATCGAGGACGTACGCTACGTGCGCGTCCACCTCGCCTCGTCTCTCACGCCGAAGCTGCGAGCCGCGATGCTGGCGCACGAGCTGCAGCACGCCTGCGAGCTGGCTCGGTCCGGCGCCGCCTCGCATGAGGCGGTGCGTGCCCTCTACCTCGCCATCGGCATGCCGGGCCGGGACCTGCAGGACGTGTTCGAGACATCAGAAGCCGAACAGGCGGGCCGGACCACCTGGTTCGAGCTGGGCCGTGGCCTTCATGCGGACGCCGACGACGCGCCGCGGTGAGTGCCGGCGCCCTCAGTGCCCGAGTACCGCGTGCGGACGATAGGGCGCCTCGACGGCCTGCGCCTCTTCTTCTGACAGGCGGATGCCGAGCCCTGCCACGAGCTGGTCGAGCTGCTCGAGCTTCGACGCGCCGATGATGGGCGCCGTGACGCCGGGCTGCCGGAGCACCCAGGCCAGGGCCACCTGGATGGGAAGCACGCCCCTGGCCCCGGCCACCTCCACCACGCGGTCGACGACGTCGTGGTCGGCGTCGGTGTAGAGCGTGTGCCCGTACGTGTCGTGCTCGTCGCGCGGCGTGGCGTCCTTCCGCCCTCGCCGGCGATTGCCCGCCAGGAACCCGCGTGCCAGCGGGCTCCAGGGGATGAGCCCGATGCCTTCCTCCCGGCACAGCGGGATCATCTCGCGCTCCTCTTCGCGATAGACCAGGTTGTAATGGTTCTGCATCGAGACGAAGCGCACCCACCCGTGCCGCTCCTGCGTGCAGAGCATCTTCGCGAATTGCCAGGCGTGCATGCTGGACGCGCCGATGTAGCGCGCCTTGCCCGACTTCACCACGTCGTGGAGCGCCTCCAGCGTCTCCTCGATGGGCGTCTCGGGATCGAAGCGATGGATCTGGTACAGGTCCACGAAATCGGTACCCAGCCGGCGGAGCGACCCGTCGATGGCCTCGAGGATGTGCTTGCGCGACAGGCCCCGGCCGTTAGGGTGATCCGTCACGGGATAGAACACCTTCGTCGCGATCACGACCTCGTGCCGCGACGCCATGTCCCTGAGCGCCCG
>JBFWQE010000230.1:0-6781 GCA_050249615.1 Vicinamibacterales bacterium | reverse complement strand
TGCGGCTCCCCCGGCCTCCCCCAACTGGGTCCTCTGTGTGATCTGTGGTCATCTGCGTCATCTGCGTCATCTGCGGCTCCCTCGGCGGCCTCTGCGGCTCCCCCGGCTTCCCCCAACTGGGTCCTCTGTGTGATCTGTGGTCACCTGCGTCATCTGCGTCATCTGCGGCTCCCTCGGCTTCCTCCCATCTGCGTCATCTGCGTCATCTGCGGCCCGGGCGTCATCTGCGGCCCCCGCGTCATCTGCGTCATCGGCGGCCCCGCCTCATCTGCGTCCCATCCACGTCGGGGATAGAATGCCCATCGGTGTCCTGGCTGCTTCCCCTTCACGCCATCGCGCTGTTCCTCGCGACCGGCCTGTCCATCTGGGCCGCCGTGTTCGCACGGGCGCGGCGCACGGTGCCGGGGAGCCCCGCGTTCGGGTGGCTGATGCTGGCCGTGGCGCACTGGTGCCTCACGAGCGCGCTCCATACCCTGGCCCCGGACACCGCGTCCCGCCTCGTGATCGCGAAGGTCCAGTACCTGTCGGTGTCGGGCATCGGCGTGCTGTGGCTCCTCTTCACGAGCGGCTACGCGCGCGTGGCGTGGCCGTCGCACCCGGTCGTGCGCACCGCGCTCTGGGCGCTCCCGGTGCTGACGCTCGCCGCCGTGATCACCAACGAGGCCCACGGCTTCGTCTGGCAGGACGTGAGCCCCGTGAACACGCCCTGGGGCCTGCGGCTCGTGTACCAGCCAGGGCCGTGGTACTGGGTCCACGTCGCCTATTCCTATGCCCTGGTGCTGATCGGCACGTGGATGCTGGCCCGTGGCGTGGCGGGGTTCCCGCCACCCTATCGGCCCCAACTCGTCGCCGTCGCCATCGGGCTCGTCATGCCCATCGTGGGCAACATCACCTATCTCGCCTACCTGCGGCCCCTCGGCGCTTTCGACGTCACGCCCCTCGCGTTCGCCGTCGCGGGACTGTGCTTCACGTGGGGACTGTTTCGCTACCGGCTGTTCGGCCTCGTCCCGCTGGCGCGCGACATGGTGGTGGACAGCATGGAGGACGGCGTGCTGGTGCTCGACGCCGAGCGCCGCATCATCGACCTGAACCTCGCGGCCGAGCGCCACACCGGCTGCACGCCGGCGTCGGTCGGCAGGGGGATCGCCGACGCGGTGCCCTGGTGGACGCAGGCCACCGCCGAGGGCCGGGCGTCGGCGGAGCTCCCCGCGGTGGTGAAGGTCGAACCGGGCCCGCGGTTCCTCGAGGTGCGCGTGCTGCCGGTGCGCACGCCCGGACGCCGCTTCGAGGGCTGGCTGGTGACGGTGCGCGACATCACGTCACGGCGGCGCGTCGAGGCCGATCGCTACGCGCTCGAGCGGCGCGTGCAGGAGCAGCAGAAGTCCGAGAGCCTCACCGTGTTCGCCGCCGGCGTCGCGCACGACTTCAACAACCTGCTCACCGGCATCCTGGGCAATGCCGACCTGCTGGCGATGCAGGCGCCGCCCGACTCCGCGCAGCGCCGCACCGCCGAAGCCATCGTCATCGGCTCGCAGCGCGCGGCGGATCTCGTGTCGAAGATGCTGGCCTACGCCGGCGAGGGCCGCGTCGTGTCGGAGCGCGTGGACCTCGACACGCTGGTCAAGGAGATGGTGGACGTCATGTCGGCGTCGGTGTCGAAGCACTGCACGCTCGTCTACAACAGCCCTGGCCCGCTGCCGCTCGTGGACGCCGACCCGACGCAGATCCGCCAGGTGGTGCTCAACCTGATCATGAACGCCACCGAGGCCGTGGACGAGGGCGGGCTGGTCACCGTCGCCACCGGCCAGGAATCGCTCGACCGCGAGGCGCTGTCGAAGATGACGTTCGGCAGCGACGCCGAGCCCGGCCGCTACGTTTTCGTGGACGTGGTGGACAACGGCCACGGCATCAGCGAGGACACCATGGCACGCATGTTCGACCCGTTCTTCTCCACCAAGGAAACGGGGCGCGGCCTCGGCCTCGCCGCCGTGCGGGGCATCGTCCGCAGCCACCAGGCGGCGCTGCGCGTGACGAGCGCGCCGGGTCAGGGCACGCGCTTCCGCGTCTGGCTCTCGCTCATCCCGGGACGCCAATCCCGTCCAGCCACGCGCTGAGCTCCGCCAGGCGGCCGACGCGCGGGCAGTCCACCCCGGGGTAGAGGCCGGCCGCGTCGAAGAGCACCGCGTGGGCCAGGCCCGCCCGCCGCGCGCCCGCGACGTCTACGTGATAGAGGTCGCCGACGTGCGCCGTCCGTTCCGCAGTCGCCCCCGACGCCGCGAGCGCGTGGTGAAAGAGGCGCGGGTCCGGCTTCTCGACGCCCCAGTCGTGCGAGTCGAGCAGCACGTCGAACCAGCGCGCGAGGCCGAGGCGGTCGAACAGGTGCCCGAGCCGGCCGTTGGCATTGGACACCACCACCAGCCGCAGGCCCCGCGCCCGGAGGCCTTCGAGCACGGGCACCACCTCGTCTTCGACGTGCTCCCACAGGTTGTGCTCGCGGTGATAGGCGGCCAGCACCTCCAGCGCCGCCTCGGTGCGCGGCGATCGCGGCACGCCCACCTGATCGAGGATCAGGTTGAAGTACATCCACCCGCGCTTCTGGTCGTCGGTGGTCCCGACGATGACCGACTCGTCCAGCGCGCGCATCGCGTGCGGCTCGGCGGCCGCGAGCCGTGCGGCGTCCACGGCAATCCCCTCCCGCGCCAGCGCGTCGCTGACGCGCGACCAGGAAGGATGGACGAGCACGCCGCCCGCATCGAGAAAGAGGGTGTCGATCATGATCAGGGATCAGGGATCAGGGATCAGGGATCAGGAACCGGAGACCGGAGACCGGAGACCGGAGACCGGAGACCGGAGACCGGAGAATATAATCACCCAGGTGGAAGACCCGCTGCACATCCGGACGGAACTCGACGTCCTCCTGGGTCCGCTCGAGTCGCGCGTGCTCGACGAGCTGTGGGTGCGCGGCGTGAGCACGACGGTGCGCGACCTGCTGCCGGGTTTCCCGGGCGTGGCGTACACCACGCTCATGACCACGGCCGATCGGTTGTTCCGCAAGGGACTGCTGACTCGCGAGAAACAGGGACGGGCGTTCGCGTATGCGCCGAGATGGAGCCGCGGCGAGCTGAACGCCCGCCGGGCGGGCTCCGTCCTCGCGACGCTCCTGCCCGGCGAGAGCGGCGCGCTGCGTCCCATCATCTCGATGTTCGTGGACGAGGTGAGCCGCCGCGACGCGTCGCTGCTCGACGAGCTCGAGGCCCTCATCCGCCTGAAGAAGGACGGCGAATGAGATGAGCCTCGACTTCTTCGCCCGCGGTCTCGTCCTGGTGCTGGCGGCGCACGCGCTCGTCAGCACCGTCGTGGCGCTGGCGGTCGTGCCCGCCGAGAGGCGCGTGGTCGCGCGGGGGCCCTCACCGCCGGGAACGATGGCGGGTCGGCTCTGGCTCCTGCGGCTCTCCCCCTCGCTGGCGGCGCTGGCCGTCGCCTGGATCGGCATGTCGCTGTCGTTCGTGCTGTGGGAGCCACGCCTGGAGGCCGAGGCGGCCGGGCCTGTGGCACTGGCCACCGCGGGCATGGGCGCTCTCCTCATCGCATCCGGCGCGTGCCGCGCCGGGCAGGCACTGTGGCAGACGCGGTGTGCCCACGCGGCTCTGCGGCGGGCCACGCGCGCGGCGCTCCCGGCCATGCCCGTGCCCGCGTTCCTGGTTGAAACCTCGTTCCCGGTCGTCGCCCTCGTCGGGCTGGTCAGGTCCCGACTGTTCGTGGCGCGTGCGGTTGTGAAGGCGTGCACGGCGGACGAGCTGCGGACGGTGATGCAGCACGAGCTGGCGCACGCGCGGTCGCGGGACAACCTGCGGCGCATCGCGTTGATCGCCTCGCCCGACATCCTCGGCTGGACACCGGCCGGCAGGCGGATGCAGGCCGCCTGGGCCCAGGCGGCGGAGCTGGCCGCCGACGAGACCGCTGCCCGGTGCCCGAGGGACCGCAGGCACCTGGCCTCGGCGCTCGTCAAGGTGGTGCGCCTAGCCAGCACGCCGGCCGGACCGCTGCCGGCCAGCGCCCTGTACGGTGGCGAGCCCATCGCCGAGCGCGTGCGCCGGCTCGTGGACGCACCCCCGCCAACCGGCGACTCGCGGCCGTCGGCAACCGGGCGGCTCGTAGCCATCGCCGCCCTCGCAGGAGGGGCTGTGCTCCTGATGCCAGCAGCCTACGCCGCACTCGAAGCGCTGATGCGAGTAGGCCTGCGGTAGGCGCGCCTGCGGCGCGTGTGCCACTTCGCGGCCGGCGACGCTTACGCGCCGTGGGTGTCCCACCGAGCGCAAGCGAGGCCCCTACCGAGCGCAGCGAGGCCTACCGAGCAGCGCGAGGCCCCTACCGAGCGCAGCGAGGCCTACCGAGCAGCGCGAGGCCCTTCCGCCGGCCGACTCCGCCTACGAGCGCTGGTAGTAGTCCCCTCGGCCTCGCTACAGTACGGCGAGGTATGTCCCGTCGGTTCGTGCTCGCGCTCGCAATCGTCCTCTTCCTCGCCGCCCCCGCCTTCGCCTGGGAGGCCCGCATCGTCACCACCGATGGCCGCCCGGTTGCCGGCGCGGTCATCTCGATTCTCGGACGCCCCGGCGAGGCGGTCACCGATGCCGACGGCCGTTTCACGTGGCAGCCGGACCCGGCGCCGCCGTTCGAGATCCTCGTCATCCAGTCCAACGGCACCTACATGAAGCCCGTCGTCGTGGAAGCGCTGGGCGAGGGGCCGCAGACCATCACGGTCGAATCGCTCCTGAGCGAAGCGGTCACGGTCACTGGCTCGGCACCGGGCATCGAGTCCACGCCCGCGGCGGGCACGACGACGCTGAGCGGGCGTGAGGTGGACGTGCGCCAGCCCACGAACCTGATGCAGGCCATCGAGAACGTGGCGGGCGTCAACCAGGTGTCCGAGGGCCAGGCCGCCGTGCCGGCGGTCCGGGGCCTCGCGCGCGGGCGGACGCTCATCATCATCGACGGCGCGCGCGTCACCTCCGAGCGCCGGGTGGGCCCGAGCGCCACCTACCTGGATCCGTCGATCGTGGACAGCGTGGACGTGGCACGCGGCCCGGGATCCGTCGCGTACGGCTCGGACGCCTTCGGGGGCGTCGTCTCCATCCGCACGCGGCGCGTGCTGCCGGCTTCGCCCTGGTCCGTGCGATTCTCCGCCACGGCCGGCACCGGCGTGCCGGATCGGCGGCTGTCGGGGCAGGTCTCGAAGGGCCTTCCCGCCGGCAGCGTGCTGTTCGCCGCACACACGCGATCGGCGGACGACTGGGAGAGCCCCGAGGGCCCGGTGTTCAACTCGGGCTTCGCGGACCACGGGTTCCTCGCCCGGGTGGAGCAGCAGGTCGGCCGCGGCATGATCAGCGTGGGCTGGCAGAGCGACTTCGGGCGCGACATCGAGCGGCCGCGCAACAACTCCCGGACCGTCCGCTTCTACTACCCGCACGAGAACTCGCACCGCTTCACGGCGGCGTACGAGCAGCAGGACGCCGGCTTCTTCAGGCGCGTCAGCGTGAACACGTTCCTCGGCTCCTACGATCAGCGCACCGACCAGGACCGGTTCGCCACCGCCACCGCGGGACGGTCCATCGAGCGCGCGGACGTCTCAGCGAAGGACTTCGGCATGCGGGCGTTCGGAGAGAAGCTCCTGGGCGAGGCGCGGCTCGAGCTGGGCCTGGACCTGAACGGCCGCTTCGGGCTCGAGGCGATCGACGACTTCGTTGCGTACGACCTCCAGGGCGCCATCGCGAGCACCCGGCCGAACCTCTCCATCGACAACGCGCGGCGCACCGACACGGGGCTCTACGCCAACCTCGACACCGCCCTCACGCCGGTGCTCTCGCTGGGCGCCGGCGGGCGCGCCGACTACGTGGTGACGAAGAACACCGGCGGCTACTTCGGGGACCTCTCCACGAGCAACGGCGGCGCCTCGGGCTACCTGGCGCTCACCGCGGGCGCCTTCCGGGGCGTGAGCACGACGCTCCAGGTCGCGCGCGGCTTCCGGGATCCCACGCTCTCGGATCGCTACTATCGGGGACCGACGGGGCGCGGCTTCATCACCGGCAACCCGGACCTCGATCCCGAGACGAGCTGGCAGGTGGACTGGACGGTCCGCTACACCGCACCGCGCTACCGCCTCGCGGCGTTCTACTACCAGTACCGCATCAACGATCTCATCGAGCGGTACCAGGCGGCGACCGACTTCTTCTTCTTCCGAAACCGCGGCTCGGCCCGCGTCCGTGGTTTCGAGGTCGAGGCGCAGGCGGACCTCGGGCGCGGCTTCACGCTCGACGTCGCCACGCAGGTGGCCCAGGGCGTGGCGCTCGACACCGGCTCCTACCTGGACGACATCTCGCCCTTCAACCTCACCACGCTGCTGCGCAAGGCCTTCGGCGCCCGGGCCTACACGCAGGCGCGGCTCGCCTTCTTCTCCGCCGACGAGAACGAAGGGCCGACCGAGCGGGAGGTGCCAGGCTACACGCTCCTCGACGCACAGGCCGGCTACACCGTGGCCGGACCGCTCGAGATCCGCGTGCAGGCGCGGAACCTGCTGAACGAAACGTACCTGGCCAGCCAGGACGTGCGCGCGGTGCTCGCCGCCGGACGCTCGGCGTCGGTGACGCTCGCCGTGAAGTTCTGATATGGAAAGACCGTAAGTCAACGCTCCAATTGGAGGGCCTGTGGGAATGTGGGCGCCGCGTTCTGGGCGGCGTCCAAGGCCGCGTCCGCGGCCGGCATTTCCACAGGCTCTTCGTGTCTG
>JBFWQE010000229.1:0-6877 GCA_050249615.1 Vicinamibacterales bacterium | reverse complement strand
CGGGCCTGCGCGGCGCAGGATTGCCGGTGGTGGTTCGTGGACGAGACGAAGAACCGCAGCCGCCGGTGGTGCGACATGAAGATCTGCGGCAACCGGGAAAAGCTGCGCCGCTTCCGCGCGAAGGGCAGCTCGCCCGCGAAGGGCGCCCGGTCATGAGATCACCCTGCCCGTCCGCGATGGTGCTGGCGCTGGCCGTGTTCGGCTGCAGCCCGGCCGGCAGGGCCGAAGAGCCCGCCCCGCCGGTCGCCGCCGGGATCGCGTCGCCCGAGGCGCCAGCCACTGCGCCACCGACCCCGGTCGCGCCGGCGCCATCGACCAGGGCGGATCTTCGCCGAGTACGTCAGGTGATCGACGGCGACACGCTGACCGTATCCGGCATCGGCGCCGTCCGCCTGATCGGCGTGGACGCACCCGAGAAGCGCGGCGGCTACCGGGAGGCCGAGCCCTACGGGGACCAGGCTACGGCGTACCTGAAGAAACTTGCGGAGGGACAACTCGTGCGCCTCGAGTACGACGGGGAGCGCAGGGACCGCTACAGCCGCACGCTCGCCTACGTGTTCCTGGAGAGCGGCACGCTGGTCAACGAGGAAATGATCCGCGCCGGGTGGGCCGAACACTACCGCAACTTCGACTACCGGAGGAAAGGCAACTTCCAGCGGGCCGAACGCGAGGCGCGCGCCGCCCGCCGCGGAATGTGGGCGGGCGCGACATCGCGACGCCCACGGTGAGCGTACCGGTGAAGCCGGGGATGGTAGTGTCGCCGCGCAGAACCGTGCAACGACAGGCCTGTGAGGTATTTGGTGGCTTTTTTCAGGCACGGCCCGCTAATATCGGCGGGCTTGCACGGTTTCTTCGTCGCCGTGTTCGTCATCGAACGCCCCGGCACACTGACGCGCCGGGTGTCGAAGTCCCTGCCCTTCGTTAGACCCTCATGAGGCTCCCGTGACCAACGCTGCTCCCCCAGCTGTGTCGTCCACCACGCTTTGCCGGCGCCTGTTCCGATCGGGCCTGACCGCCGTCGCCCTGGCTTGCCTGTTCGGCATCGCCGGCACACACCTCGGTGCGCAGGCCGGATCCAACCCCCTGCGGTTCTTTCAGAACTACTTCGTCACCGGCGACTTCGTCGTGAACGGCGTCGGGCTCTACAACACCGGCGGGGCCGGCCACATCAAGGTGGAAGGGGTCCCGCCCGGTTCGGACATCCTGGCGGCGTTCCTCTACTGGCAGGTCGTCGCCGATTGGAGCGCGCCGACCGCTGGCAGCGTCGGTGCCATGTTCAGGGGCCACCCGCTCAGTTCGGCCGGCGAGCCCTTCGGCAAGTCGCTGGGCCCCGGCACGTTCGCGTGCCAGTTGAGCGGTGGGACAGCCGCGAAGCGGACGTTCGGCTACCGCGCCGACGTGCTCCGCTACTTCGACGTGGACGACACGACCGGCAAGCAGGCGGTAAACGGCCCGCATGCCGTCACCATTCCCAATAACGCCCATGTGCGGCCCCTCGGCGCCAGCCTCGTCGTCGTCTACAGAGATCCCGACCCGTCGGCGCCGCTCAAGGCCGTCGTGCTGTACGACGGCGAGTACAGCATGAACGCGAGCACCGGCGGCCTCTCGCAAGTCATCGGCGGCTTCTATGACGGTACGCCCGGCCCGGCGCGGCTCGCCGCCATCGTGGGCAGCGCGCAGCCGCTCCTGTCCGAACGGCTCAGATTCAACAACGCGCTGCTGGCCACCAATGCGCTTCGCTCGTCCGCGGGCCGGCAGTGGGACAACCTGGTCTTCAACGTGGCGACCCCGGAACCACCCGCCAGGGGGAACACGAGCGAGGTCACGGTTTCTGGAGACTACCAGGGCATCTGGTTGAAGGACTGCCTGAGCTGGGCGGCCGCGGTGTACAGCACCCGAGTCGAGGACACCGACGGCGACGGGCTGCTGGATGCCTGGGAGGAGTCGACGACGCCGCTGGCCGACCCGAACGGCGTGGCACTGCCGAACCTCAACGCCATGGGCGCAAGCCCGGTCCAGCGGGATCTCTTCATCGAGATCGGCTACATGCAGACCGCCGACACCAGCTATGGCGGCGTGCCCGCGTCCGCACATTCCCACCTGCCCGGGCACGAAGCCCTGAAGCGCGTCGGTGACGCGTTCGATCGCCAGGGGATTCGGGTGCACTTCGACGTGGGGGACAGCTATCCCCCGGGTGATGCCGATCCCTACGTGATCCGGGGAGAGGGCCTGGCCCGCGGTGGCGAGGCCATCGACGAGTCCGTGACCGTGTGCACGCGGCTTCCAGGTGAGCCGCCCTGGGTCTGCCAGTTCTCGGACTACCCGGGCACCGTGGGCTGGAAGTCGGGATACCGCTTCCTCCGCGACGAGGTGCTGAGCATCTCGCCGGCGCCGCCCGATCCCCTTCCGCCAGGCGTCGAGGCGGACGACTACTGCGACGTGCCGGGCTATACCTGCCTGCGCCGCTTCGATCCCAGCCGGCACGACATGTTCTACTACTCGCTCTTCGCGCACCAGTTGGGGCTGCCCAGGTCGGAGTTCCCGTGCCTGAGCGCCACCGGCGAGCCGGCTCCCGGCGATGCCAACGGCGCCTGCACGGGCGCGCCTGCGGGCGTGGGTGTGACCGAGAATCCCGAGTTCCGCATCCCGCGCACCAACACGGGAATTGGCGACTTCCCGGGCGGCGACAGCCTCATCACGCTGGGCGGGTTCGCCGACGTGGACGGCCTGCCCATCGGCACGCCCTTCATGCAGGCCTCGACCCTGATGCACGAGCTCGGGCACAACTTCGAGCGCCGGCACGGCGGCGAGGCCTTCGAGCCCAACTGCAAGCCCACGTACCTGAGCGTGATGAACTACCTCTACCAGCTCCGGGGCCTGCTCGACGACGACGGCCGGCAGCACCTGGACTTCTCGGGCGCGGTGGGAGCCACCGTGAACGAGTCGGCGCTGCTTCCCCATGCCGCCGGGCCCTATCGACTGGGATGGTACGCACCGCTCGAGACGAGCTATCTGGCCGGGAGGACAACGCCGGCCGGGCGCCACTGCAACGGCTCGCCGCTGACTTCTGGGGAGCTGTCGATGGTGCGCATCGACGCGCGCCGGGCCGCCGACAACGTCGACTGGGATGCGGATGGCAACACCGCCACCGCCGCCACGTCTCAGGACGTGAACTACAGCGGTGGGGCACCCGAGATCCTGGCCGGATCGGACGACTGGTCCCATCTCCGGCTGAATCAGGTCGCGTCACGGCGGAACGTGGGCGCCATCTACGAGCTGTCGGGACCGAACCTGTTCGGCGTCGGCCCGCTGTCCATCGGGATGGGCAAGGGCGACCTCGGCAAGGGTGACCTGGGCAAGGGCGACCTGGGCAAGGGCGACCTGGGCAAGGGTGACCTCGGCAAGGGCGACCTGGGCAAGGGCGACCTGGGCAAGGGTGACCTCGGCAAGGGCGACCTCGGCAAGGGCGACCTCGGCGGCGGCGACCTGCTTCTGGGTGACCCGAGCAACCCGGAAGGCGGGGAAATCGACGCGACGACGGCCGGCGACCTGGCCAACACGCCGCCCAACCAGTTCACGGCGTGCGTGGTCGGAGAGGAGGGCTGCGCGGACGCAACCGGACCCGCCGACGGCGATTTCCACGACGTGCGTGCGACCTTCACACCGCCCACCGTGGGAGGCGTGACCAGCTACACGCTGTATCGCGTGCCCGGTGCGGAACTGGTGCCGGGGCAGACGTGGGAGTCGGTGGGCTCGCTCACCGCGCCCGAGGGCGCGGAGGTCTACACGCTCATCGACACCAGCGCGAGCACGCTGCCGAACGGCGCGCAGTACACCTTCTTCGTCGTCGCGACCTATACGGACGGCACGAGGAGCGATCCGTCGAACCTGGTGACGCTGAGCGCCGTCAACGATCCCCTCGTCGCGGCGGATGACGGTTACACGACGGACGAGGACACCCCGCTCGTGGTCGCTGCGCCTGGCGTGCTCGGGAACGACGACGACCCCGATGGCGATGACGCGCTGACGGCGGCGCTGGTGGCGGGCCCGCAGCACGCGCAGGCCTTCACGCTGAACGCGGACGGCTCGTTCAGCTACACGCCGGCCGCGAACTTCAACGGTTCCGATTCGTTCACCTATACGGCGAACGGCGGCGGGGCCGTCTCGAACGTCGCGACAGTCACGATCACGGTGAGCGCGGTGAACGACGCGCCGACGATCTCGCCGATCGCGGACCGCACGATCGACTGGAACACGAGCACGGGGCCCATCCCCTTCACCATCGGGGACATCGACGGCCTGACGGGCTTGACCGTCTCGGGGACGTCCAGCAACGCCGCGCTGGTACCCGACGCGAGCATCGTATTCGGGGGAAGCGGCAGCAGCCGTACCGTGACCGTCACGCCGGCGGCGGGCCAGCACGGCTCCGCCACGATCATCGTGGTCGTGAGCGACGGCGCCGCGTCGGCCCAGTCGAGCTTCCTGCTGACCGTCAACAGGCTCCAGTACACGTTCGTGGCGTTGGGGAACCTCCCGCCGAGCCCGACTAGGTCGGGGAGCACCACGTCGATGAAGTGGCGCTATCAGGACGGGAGCACGGTCGTGAACAGCTCTTCGCTGTCGCACAACGTGACCGTCTGCCGCGTGGTGGCAGGCGGGTGCCAGCTCGTGGACACGCTCACGAACACCGACTCGGGCGGCAGCTCGTTCCGCTACGTGAACGGCACGTGGTTGTTCACGCTGCAGACCAGGGATCGGTCTGGCGTCCCCTACCCGCCCGGGGACTACCAGGTGTCCATCGTTCCGGGCAACCCGGCCTACCAGTCGGGTGGGCCTTACCCGTTGCAGATTACCCCCTAGGAGGGCCGGGGCTCGATTGGAGGGCCGGGGCTTCAGCCCCGGCCATTCGGCAGGCGGACGTCGCCGGGGCTGAAGCCCCGGCGCTCCATGCCTCCGTACCCGCCCCGGCGTTTCGTGGGTGCGGTCCGCTACGGCACCGCCACGCGCTTGCGCAGCTCGGGCACCAGCGGATCGTCGGTGGACCGGCCGCGGATGTCGAGGTACGCGCGGTACGATTCCGCGATCCGCGTGCTCTTCAGGCCTTCGCGGACCTGGCCCTGGTAGTAGTAGACCAGCGGGAAGAAGCCGAACGTCGGCTCTTCATCCAGGAAGAGCGCCAGCGCCTCGCCGCGGCGGTTGAGGCAGCGCTCGAACTCGGAGTCCGCCTGCGGGAACGCGCCCGCCGCCAGGTAGGTCCGCCCCAGCTCGTAGTGGCCGATCCAGGTGTCGAGCTGTGTGTTCGCCTCGTTGAGAAACCGGACCGCGTTCCGGTAGTCGCCGTCGGTTCGGGCGATCATCCCATCGATGATGGACGCCAGGGCCTGGGACTCGGGCTGCAGATCGTTGCCGAGACGGATGGCGATGGGCTTGGCCTTCTGCGGGGCGCCGGCCTCCACGAGCACGCGCGCGGCAAGGAACCGGGTAGTCCGCGACTCGCTGGTCCCGAGCGTCTTCTCCGCCGCGGCGATGGCTGCCGCCTTGCGGCCGCGGAGCAGCTCCGCATAGGCGAGTGCCGCCAGCTTGTTGGCCGCGCGGTCCGGCTCCTTGTCGGCCATGTCCGCCGCGGCGCCTTCAGTGAAGATGCGCGCCGCATCCGCGAAGCGCCCCTCGTAGAGGGCGAGATCGCCCAGCCCAGAGGCCGCGTACGAGGGTCCCACCTGTCGGGACTTCCCAAGCTCCTGGAAGCTCTGCGCGGCCTGAGGTAGCTGGCCCTGCAGGAGCTGGGCGAAGGCGAGCGCCTGGGGCGCCCAGGGGCTCTGGTCCATGGCGTTCCGGGCCTCCTGCTCAGCGGTTGGCCCGTCGCCGGCGTAGGCAGTGTAGGTGGCCAGGTTCACCCGGTACAGCCCGCGGTTCGGCAGGATCTTCACCACCTGCCGCATTTCCTCCACGGCCGTCGGCATGTCGCGCAGTTTCGAGAGGCAGAGGGCGCGGTTGTTGCGGGCCGCCGCGTCGGCGGAGTACTTCGCGATGAGGTCACCGTACTCCCGGACGCACGACTGATAATCGTTGGTGATCAGGTACAGGAGGCCGCGCGTCCGGAAGCGCTCGCGCTCGGTCATGCCATCGACGAGCGCAATGGCCTCCTTCACGTACTTCTCGGCGTCCTGCGGACGGCCCAGGTTGTTCGAGGCAATGGCCATTCCGGCGTACGCGAGCCCGAATTTCGCATCGAGGGACACGGCCCTGGAGAAGCCCTGCAGCGCCTCGTTGAACCGGCTGCGCGAGAGCGCCTCCATCGCGGCCGCATATTCGCGCACGACATCGAGCGAGGTGGCCGACAGGGCCTCCATCGCGAATCGCTGCGCGGTGTCCGAGGTGTCGTCGCCGAGCGCCTCGCGCACTTCGTCGGCCAGGCTGGTCACCACGCCGAGGACGCCCTCCCGGCCGGACGCCGTGTCGTCGGCGGTGGCAATCACGTTCCCCGTCACGGCCTCCGCAGCCTTCACCCCGACCGCGAAGCGGTTGCCGCTCTTCGTGAGCGTCCCGGACACCACCACGCCCACGCCCTGCTTGACGGCCAGCTCGCGCGTGGCGGTCTCGTCGAGGACCTCCGGCGCGGGCACGCCCAGGCTCCGCGGGATGGCGCTGCGATCGTAGGCGCTGATGAACCCCGAGCCCTCGAGCGCCAGCCTCATGACCGGCTCGAGCGTGTGATCGAACGTCGGATCGCCGGTCTGGTTCTGGAAGTCTGCGATGAGAACCGCGACCGGCTCGTGCGCCTCGACCGGCGTCACGCCCCAGCGCCCCGCGAACCAGGAGCCCAGGGCCGCGACGATGATGGCCATGCCCGCCGCTGCCAGGAGCCAGTTGGACCGCA
>JBFWQE010000228.1:0-6877 GCA_050249615.1 Vicinamibacterales bacterium | reverse complement strand
GCGATGAGAACCGCGACCGGCTCGTGCGCCTCGACCGGCGTCACGCCCCAGCGCCCCGCGAACCAGGAGCCCAGGGCCGCGACGATGATGGCCATGCCCGCCGCTGCCAGGAGCCAGTTGGACCGCAGTTTCGGGATTGGCTTCGGCGTCCCTTCGTCGTCGAGCGCCTCGAGCGCGTCGGCCAGTTCCTGCGACGTCTGGTACCGCGCAGCGGGATCCAGCTCCAGCGCCCGCGCGATGATCTGGTCGAGCGCCTCGGGGAACTCCGGATCCACCATGCGCGGCGGCGGCAGCGGCTCGGCGATGCGCTGCTTCAGGTCCTCGAACGCGTTGCCGGACTTCGGGCGCGCGGCCCGGCCGAGCAGCACGTCGCGCAGGATCAGGCCGAGCGCGTAGACGTCGGCACGCTGGTCCACCTGCTGGCCCCGGGCCTGCTCGGGCGCCATGTAGTCCAGCGTGCCCATGACGCTCCCGGCCACGGTGAGCGCGTGCGTGGCCATGGACGTCGAGGAAAACGCGGCCCCTGCCATGGCCTCGGGAAGCGCGGGTGTTCCCGCCGCCGGCGTGGGCTCGGTGGCCGGGCCGTTCACCGATCGCGCGATGCCGAAGTCCATCACCAGGGCGTGGCCCGACTGGTCCACCATGATGTTGGCCGGCTTGAGATCCCGGTGGACGATGCCGGCCAGGTGCGCGGCGCCCATGCCCGCCATCACCTGGCGCATGATGGGCAGGCCCCGCGGCACGGGCAGCCGGCCCTCGCGGGCGAGGATGGTCGCCAGGTCCTCGCCGTCCACGAAGGACATCGTGATGTACTTCGTGCCCTCGATCTCGCCCAGATCGTAGATGCGCACCACGTTGGGGTGCGTTACCTCGCGCGCGAGCAGCAGCTCGCGCTTGAACCGCCGCTCCGCGTCGAGCGCGGTGCTCGCGTCGGTGCCCACGCCGGGCCTGATCGTCTTGATGGCGACGTTGACGCCCAGCTCCGCGTCCCAGGCCTGGTAGACGGCCCCCATGCCGCCGACGCCCAGCATCTTCATGATGCGATACCGCGCGCCGAACGCGTCGCCGGGCGACATGTGCTGCGTGGGGGCGCTGGCGCCGCTGCTGGTCGCGGGCCGGCTCGTCTTCGGGCGGTCGGTGGCCGGCCGGCCGGACCCAGGCCCGCTCGTCGGCGGACGGCGCGGCTCGGCGGCCGGAGGGCCCGCGATGGTGGCCGCATCCGGCAGCGGCTGCAGGATGGTCGCGTCGGTGTCGGGCGAAGGCGCAGGGCTGGGCGCAGGCAGGATCGTCGCGGCGTCCCCCTGCGGCGTCGGCATGACCGTGGCGTCGGCCGCGGGCTTTACGACGATCGTGCCCCGGGGCTCGGGCCACGCCGAACCGGGGGGCAAGGCTGGCCTCAGCCCGGTGCGGATCTCCTCCTGGGCGATGGCCGCCGTCTCGTCAGTATCGTCCGCCTGGGGGAGCGAGGCGGCTGCAGCCGGCTTGAGCCGTGTCCCGCAGTCCGGGCAGAACGTGTGGGCCGGAGCCGCAGGGGCGCCACAGTTCGGGCACGTGGGTGCAGTCAAAGGGGAGCCCAGTAAGAACCTGCCTGCCCGATTATGCCGCCGACCCGTGCGCGATCACAAAAGCGTTTTGAGCGGTACACTCAACCGACGTGCCATCAACACGATCTGCGCAGCGGCACGCGTGGCGCGTGGCCGTCACGCGACAGGAAGCCTCCGCCGGCCCCCTGAGCGAAGCCCTCCGGCGCCACGGCCTGCTGCCCGTGCCCTGCCCGGTCATGATCGAGGTTCCGCCGGCCGATCCGGGCCCCATGTCGCGGGCGGCCACGCACCTGGACACCTTCGACTGGGTGATGTGCGCGAGCGCGCGCGCGGTTCGGGCGCTCGAGCTGGCCCGCTCGGCGCCCTGGCCCGCCGGCGTACGATCCGCCGCCGTCGGCAAGGCGACGGCCCGCGCGCTCAAGGCCCTCGGGGCCACTCCGCCGCCGGCGGTCGGCCAGGAAGCCGGCGCCGACGCCTTGTGGAGCACGCTGGAGCATCTGGACACGTGGGCCGGCCACCGCGTTCTCGTCCTCACCACCCCAGGCGGGCGGACGACGCTGGTCGACGCTCTCCGCGCGGCGGGCGCCACGGTCGAGGTCGTGGAAGCCTACGCGATGGCGCCCCGCGACGCCGCCGACATCCGGGACGACTGGGCCAGAGCGCGCGCCGACGCGGTGGTGATCGCCAGCCCCCGGGCGGCCACCACCCTCGTGGCGGCCATCGGGCGCGAGAGGGTGGCGGCGCTCCGCGCCGTCGTCGCCATCGGCCAGACGACCGCGCGCGAGCTCGCCGCGCTCGGCGTCGCGTGCGTGGTGCCCGAGCGGACGGCCTTCGATGCGGTGGCCGCGATGCTGGCCTCGCTCCAGACCTCCGAGGTCGCGCCATGAGCATGCAGGAGACCGCGGCGCCCGTGCTGGACATGCTCGACCGCACGTTCGTCGAGTGCAGCGCCCTCGGCTTCCAGTCGGTGGTCACTTCGGTTCTGGCGATTGCCTGCTACGTGCTGTGGCAGCGGCATCGCGGCGACCACTTCCTCACCTGGGCCATGGCCTGGTCGGTCTACGTCATCCGCCTGGCGTGCATGTCCGCGTTCCTCGTCCGCCGCGACATGGTGTGGCTGTTCCTGCACCAGGCGGCGACGGGCATCAGCGCGCTGCTGCTGCTGGCCGCGGCGATGCAGATGTCGCGGGGATTCCGGCTCCGACCGGTGCACGCGCTGGCCGTGCCCCTCTCCATCGCGTGGGCCTGGATCACCATCTACGGCATGGGCAGCATGCTGGTGGCGGGCGTCACGGCCACGCTGCTGCTGTCGGCGGTGACCATCTGGACGGGCGTGGTGTTCTGGCGCGAGCGCGACCGGGTATCGAGCGGGGCGGCCCCCGTGCTGGCGGGCGCGTTCGTCCTCTGGGGGCTGCATCATCTCGATTACCCGCTGCTGCGCGGCTTTGGCGCGGCGGTGCTCTACGGCGTCTTCGCGGACGTGCTGTTCCTCTTCGCCATCGGCCTCGGCCTGCTGTTCGTCGTCCTCGGCAACGAGCGGGATCGGCTCGCGGCCCGCACCTCGGAGCTCGAGCAGCTCACGCGGTTGATGCTTCGCGTCCAGGAGGACGAGCGCCGGCGCATCGCGCAGGAGCTGCACGACGAGGCGGGACAGGTGCTGACGGCCGTGAAGATCGAGCTCGAGCTCGAAGGCAAGCGCGAGGCGGGCGCCATGGTCGGCCGCGCGCTCTCGCAGGTGCGCGACCTGAGCAACCTGCTCCGCCCCTCGGTGCTGGACGACCTGGGCCTGGTGCCCGCCCTCCGCGCGCTCGCGGACGACTTCTCCACCCGGACGCGGATTGCCGTCACGCTGGACCTGGACGGCGCCAACCGGCGCCTTCCGCCCGACGTGGAGGTGGTCATCTACCGCGTCGTGCAGGAGGCGCTCACCAACGTGGCCCGCCACGCGCGCGCCACCGAGGCGGAGGTACGCATCGTGAGTGACGATCGTGAGGTGCGTCTCTACGTGGACGACAACGGCCGCGGCGCGGCCGAGGATGCGAGCCCGAACATGGGCTGGCTCGGGATGCGCGAGCGCGTGACGGCGCTCGGCGGCCGGCTGGCCATCGACAGGAGCGCCGCCGGCGGCGTGCGCCTCGACGCGCGCATGCCCATCGGGGAGCTGTCGTGAGCGACCGGCGGACACGGGTGATGCTCGCCGACGATCACACGCTGGTGCGGGGCGGCATCCGGAAGATCCTCGAGGGCCAGCCCGGCATCGAGGTGGTGGCCGAGGCCGCCGACGGCGCCGGGGCGCTCGAGCTCGTCAAGTCCACCGACGCCGACGTGCTGGTGCTGGACCTGAAGATGCCCGGGACCGATGGCATCGACGTCCTGCGGGCAGCCAAGGCCGTCCGCCCGGACCTCAAGGTCGTCATCCTGACGATGCACGCGGGGCAGGAGTACGTGGCCCGCGCGGTCAAGGGCGGGGCGAATGCGTATCTCCTGAAGGACTCGGCCGTCCAGGATCTCGTGGCGGCCGTGGAGGCCGTGATGGCGGGCCAGACCTACTTCAGCCCGGCCATCCAGCAGCAGCTGGCGGGCCTGGTCAGGAGCGGCGGGCAGCCCCCGTCCGGCCCCCAGACGCTGACCGACCGCGAGCGCGAGGTCCTCACCTGGCTGGCGCGCGGGCTCTCCAGCAAGGAAGTGGCGAAGGAGCTGAACATCAGCGTCCGCACGGTCGAGACCCACCGCGCCAATCTCATGCACAAGCTGGGCGTGAAGTCCGTGGCGGTGCTCATCCAGGTGGCCATGCGGGAGGGCATCATCGACCCGGCGCCGTAGGCCTCCGTACTTCTACGGAGGCGGCTCCGTACTGTTGCGAATTGTTGGAGGTAGCGGCGCTGACTACTCTTATGGGCAGCGGCGTCCATGTCCGAATCTCCCAGCTGCCCGCATCAGAGCGTCTGCTCCACCGCCCCGCTGCACTTCCATGCGGTGGCGCGCTACAGCGGGCTGGCCTCCCTGCGCGCCGTCACCATCAACCATCGCAACGTCGGCATCGGCGCGCTGCCGCAGCACAGCGTCGGGTGCGACACCGCGACGTCGCTGCACGAGGCGCTCACCGCCGCGGGCGTCGAGTCGTTCGTCCTCGCCACGTGCAATCGCACCGAGCTCTACTGGCGCGCGCAGGTGCCGGGGGACGACGAGTCGGCGCACCAGGCCATCGCGCGGGCGGTGTGCGTGCCCGACAGCGCGTCGCACCTCGCGGGCAGAGCGGCCGCGCAGCATCTCTTCCGCGTGTGCGCGGGGCTCGAGTCGCTGGTCCTCGGTGAAGCGGAGATCCTCGGGCAGGTGCGCGCCGCGCTGGATGCGTGCCCGGGCGCCGGCCCATTCCTGAAGGGCGTCGTGCAGGCAGCGCTGCGGGCGGGGCGCATGGCGCGCGCCGAGACCGCCATCGGCGTGGGCGCGCAGTCGGTGGCCTCGGCCGCCGTGCAGCTCGTGGCCGGGGCCCTGCCTGTCGATCGGTGCCGCGTACTGGTCGTGGGCGCCGGCGCGACGGGCGTGAAGGCCGCGCGGCACCTGCACAAGCTCGGCGTCGGCGAGCTGGTCGTGGCCAATCGGACGCCGGGCCGGGCCGAGGCCGTGGCGGCGCCGCTCGGTGCGGAGGCCGTGGCGCTGGACCGGTTGCGCGACGAGCTGGGCCGGGCCGACGCCGTGGTGTGTGCCGTGGATGCACCCGAGTACCTGATCGGCCTGGACGACCTCCGTCGCGCCGTCACGGCGCGCAACGGCCGGCCGGTGATGGTCGTGGACCTCAGCATGCCCCACGTGGTGGAACCGGGCGAGGTGGCCGGCGTGACGCGCGTGGATCTGGGCGTGCTCGAGCGCGAGGTGGAGCGGCATCGCGATCGCCGCGCCGCCGAGGTGCCGAAGGTCGAAGGGGTCATCGATCGCGAGATGCACCACCTGCAGTCGTGGGCGCGCCATCACGCGCTGCGCCCGCTGGCCTCGGATCTGCGCCGCAAGGTGGAAGCCATTCGCCGCGCCGAGCTGGAGCGCGCGCGACACGAGCTGCCGGAGGGCGGCGCGGCCGACGCCGCGGTGCTGGATCGGCTCACCCGGCGGCTCCTGGACCAGGTGCTGGCCATCCCGCTGGCGACGCTCGAAGCCGGAGACGTGCCCCTCGACGCCACGCAGGCCCAATACCTCCGGCGCCTGTTCGCGCTCGAGCCCGGGGCGGCGTCATGGCCGTAATCCGCATCGGCACGCGGGCCAGCGCGCTGGCGCTGTGGCAGACCAGGTACATCGCGGCGCGTCTCGGCGTGCTCGCGCACGGGATGCACGTCGAGCTCGTCGAGATCGTCTCGACGGGCGATCGCATCACCGATGTGCCGCTTTCCAGCGTGGAGGGCACCGGCTTCTTCACCGCCGCGCTCGAGCGGGCGCTCGTCGAGGGCCGCGTGGACGTGGCCGTGCACAGCTACAAGGACCTGCCCGTCGAGCAGACGCCGGGCTTGTCGGTCGCGGCCGTGCCGGCGCGCGGGCCGGTGGAGGACGTGCTGTGCGCGCGCAACGGGCTGACACTTGATGCGCTGCCGGCCGGCGCCCGGGTCGGGACCTGCAGCGCGCGCCGCACGGCGCAGGTGCTGGCGCGCCGTCCCGATGTCGAGATTCACCCGCTGCGCGGCAACGTGCCCACGCGCGTCCAGCGCGTGACCAGCGGCGAGCTGGACGCCATCGTGCTCGCGCGCGCCGGCCTGGTGCGCCTCGGCCTGGACACACACGTGACGGAGGTGTTTCCAGCCGGCGTGTTTCTGCCCGCGCCGGCACAAGGCGCGCTGGCGGTCCAGTGCCGGACCGACGATGCGGATCTCGTCCACCTCCTCGCGGCGCTGGACGACACCCCGACGAGGCGGGCGGTCATCGCGGAGCGCACCCTGCTGCATGTCCTGGGCGGTGGGTGCTCGGTGCCCGTGGGCGCCATTGCCGTGTGCGATCGCTCGCAGCTGACGCTCGCGGCCGGCGTGTTCACGCTGGACGGGTCGCACGCGGTGCGTGTCGAGGAGCGCGGGACGGACGCGTCGGTGCTGGGCGCGACCGCCGCCCGGCGCCTGTTGGCGCTGGGCGCCGGCGAGATCCTGGGGGCCTGGCACGGTCGGCCCGAATTTGACGCAGTTTCTGCACGCGGTGCAGAGACTGCGTCGATTTCGGGCCGACCGTGCCAGGCCCCGAAGGGCACTCCATGAGCTACCCCACCCACCGCGGACGACGACTCCGCCGGACCCCGGCGCTCAGGGCCCTGGCCCGCGAGACCCCCCACGCGCCCGAACAGCTCGTCGCGCCCCACTTCG
>JBFWQE010000227.1:0-6928 GCA_050249615.1 Vicinamibacterales bacterium | reverse complement strand
CGGGCCTTGGCGGGTGATTCGACGAAGACCAGAGGCTTGGGCATTTCGGTTCTAGTGAACAACCTACGTTAGCATGCGGCCCCGAACCCGCCGGAACCTGGCGCATCCAATTCTCTGGATTTGTCCGGCCAGTTCCAGCTCCAGCAACCTCGCGAGCACGACGGCGGTGGGCTCCCCGGTTTCGCTGGCGACCTCATCCACCGTGAATTCCACGAGTTCCGGCGCCGTGCGCGCCGGGGCACCGTCCGGCGGTGTTCGGCCCAGCCAGCCCATATCCTCAAGGATATCGACCGCTGTCTCGACGAGCTTTGCCCCATCGCGGATGAGCAGGTGCCCGCCGCGGTTCGGCCCGCCCGGCACCCGGCCGGGCACGACCATCACATCTTTTCCCTGATCGAGGGCGGCCGACGCGGTGATGAGTGCGCCGCTCTTCTCGGGCGCTTCGACCACGACGACGACATCGGCGAGGCCGCTGATCAGCCGATTGCGCCTCGGGAAGAGGTGCGGCTGCGGTACGGTGTGAGGCGGATACTCGGAGACAAGGGCCCCGGTGCCCGCGATGTCTTCGGCGAGGCCGACGTGCTCCGGCGGATAGAGCCGGCCCAGTCCCGATCCCAGCACGGCAACCGTGCAGCCGCCTGCCGCGAGCGCCGCACGATGGGCCGCCGCGTCGATGCCGCGCGCCAGCCCGCTGACGACGACGACACCGGCGCGCGCGAGGCCATCGGCCAACGCGCGGGCGTTCTCCAGCCCGTCACGCGAGGCCGCGCGGCAGCCCACCACCGCAATCGATGGGGTCGTGAAGCCCGGCAGGCTCGAGGCGTCGCCTCGAATCCAGAGGCGTTCAGGTGGCGTCGGAATGTGAGAGAGCCGCTCGGGAAAGGAGGTGGCCCCGAGCGAGACGCAGACGTCGGACATGCCGGACACTCCGTGCCGGCGCCCGCGACCTCCGAGTGTTCAGCCTACACCGGGACGCGCCGCCAGGCGCAAGGCAATTCGCTTGCTGGACGTTCTGGCCGTGACTATAGTGGCAAGAGATTCCATGCCAACCCGCTACGTGACGCTTGCGGTTACGTTCGTCCTGCTGTTTGCGCCATCGGTGTTCGCCCAGCGAGGCGAGGCGAAGCAGCAGGTCGAGTTCGGAGTGCAGGTCGCGCAGCGCGGCCTCTGGCGAGAGGCAATCTACCGCTGGGAGCGCGCCACCCAGATCGATCCGACCTACGCCGCCGCGTTCAACAACCTCGCGGTGGCATATGAGCAGGAAGGTCAGCTGGACAAGGCGCGAGCGGCCTACGAGAAGGCCGTCGCGCTCGAGCCCGACAATCAGCTCATCAAGCAGAACTTCGATCTGTTCAAGGAAATCAATGATCGTGCGGCTCAGAAAGACGGTCGCCAGCCTTAGCCTGGCTTTCGTCGGCGCGCTCGCCGGCTGCGGCGGCGGCGGCTACACCGAGATCCCCATCGAAACGCCGATCGCTCCCAAGCTGGACATCACGCCATTCCAGCGGGTGTACGTGGCGGGCTTCCTCGCCGGTGCCAGTGACGACGTGGACGCGAACATGGAGACGGTGCGGCTGCTCCGCAGCCAGCTCCGGACCAAGAACGTCCTCCGGGTGGTGGACGCCGATACCGTGCCCCTGGCCGAGCGAGCTCTGCAGGAGGCGCCGCCGGCCCAGAACGGCGATACGCCGGCCACAGCCGGCGCCGCGGGCCAGGCCCCGCCAGAGGACGGGCAGCTCCCGGCGGTCACCGACGAGCGGAGCCTCGAGCCCTATGCCGGGGTGTTCAGCGACACCGCGTTCTGGAAGCAGATCGGCGAGGAGCACCAGCAGCCGCTCATCGTCACCGGTTCGGTGGTGTTCCTTCCCCATGCCCGGTCTGGCTTCGTCCAGCGGGAGCAGGAGGTGTACGACTCGTTCGGCCGGCGCCAGGTCGTCCCGGTGCGCACCTACATGGAGCGCAAGGGCTACATCCTGCGACCCACCTTCGTCTTCATCGACGGCCGGACCGGCGAGCAGCTCTACAGCGAGACCTTCCGCGAGGAAATCCTCTACAACGCCAATCAGCAGACACCCGCCCTGTCGTCCTACTTCGAGCTGATGGACCGGCTGCTCCCGACCTTCCTCAACACGTTGAGCGCACAGAAGATACGGGGCACAAGGGTGCTGCTGAAGTAGGGCGCCAGGAGGGCGGGCCTGCGGCCCGTAGGCGGCCTGCAAGCCGTGGGCCCCTCAGGTGAGGTCCTCGAACCAGGCCGAGTAGCCCGTAGCAGGCGACCGTGTCCCACTGTCGAAGGCGGCCCACGGGCGCGAGGCGACAGCCCACCGGCCAAAAGGCCGGCCTGACTATCGTGCTACAATCTGAGGTTCCTGCGCCCTGGCGGCTGGTCCACAGTGCGCATCCTTTCAAGCGGAGAAGAACCGTGTTTGCGATTATCAAGGCCTCCGGCCGCCAGTTCCGCGTCGAGCCCGGCGCGATCATCGCCGTCGATGGCCACACCGGCGAAGCGGGCGCGCCCGTGTCGTTCGACCAGGTGCTGCTCGTCGGCAAGGACGCGGGCGACGTGCTCACCGGCACGCCCTTCGTGGATGGCGCCCGGGTGGTGGGCGTCATCGACCGCACCGACAAGGGCAAGAAGGTCCGGGTGTTCAAGAAGAAGCGCCGCAAGCAGTACCGCCGGACGCAGGGGCACCGCAGCCTCCTGACCCGCGTGCGCATCACCGAGATCCAGGCGTAGGACCATGGCAACAAAAAAGGGACAGGGCAGTTCTCGCAACGGGCGCGACTCCAACGCGCAGCGCCTGGGCGTCAAGCGCTTCGACGGCAACCTCGTGACCGGCGGCTCGATCCTCGTGCGACAGCGCGGCCGCAGGTTCAAGCCGGGCCTGAATGTCGGCCTGGGCAAGGACGACACGCTGTTTGCGAAGGTGACCGGGCTCGTGAAGTTCGAGGACCACGGCTCGCGCGGCCGGTTCATCTCGATCAAACCCGTCGAGTAGTCCACGCGAACGCGAAGGGCACGAAGATCACGAAGCACGCACGAAGACCTTCCAAGGAGCTTCTTCGTGATTCTTCCTTCGTGGCCGTCGTGTCCTTCGTGTTTCCGGGCTCTTCCTGATCATGTTCGTCGACGAAGCCGAAATCCACGTCAAGGCCGGCGACGGCGGCCGCGGGTGCATGAGCTTCCGCCGCGAGAAGTTCGTGCCGCGCGGCGGGCCCGACGGCGGTGATGGCGGCTCCGGCGGGTCGGTCTACCTGGTTGCGGATCCCCACCGCAATACCCTCGTCCACTTCCAGTTCAATCCGGAGTTCGCCGCCCAGCGCGGGGGCCACGGGCAGGGCTCGAACCGCCACGGCAGGAACGGCAAGCCCCTCGAGATTCCCGTCCCCGTCGGCACCCAGGTGCTGTCGCGCGATCCCGACTCGGGCGAGGCCATCCAGGTGGCCGATCTCACCGAGGTCGGCCAGCGGATCCTCGTGGCGAAGGGCGGGCGCGGAGGCCTGGGTAACGCGCACTTCGCCACCTCCACGAACCGCGCACCGCGCAAGACCCAGCCCGGCGAGCCGGGTGACGATCGCCGCCTGCAGCTCAAGCTGAAGCTGCTGGCCGACGTCGGACTGGTGGGGTTCCCGAACGCGGGCAAGAGCACCCTCATCTCGCGCATCTCGGCGGCACGTCCGAAGATCGCCAACTATCCTTTCACCACGCTCACCCCGCACCTCGGTGTCGTGACGCTCAGCGACGATCGCACGTTCGTCGTCGCCGACGTGCCGGGGCTCATCGAGGGTGCGCACGCCGGGCACGGCCTGGGGCACCAGTTCCTGCGCCACGTCGAGCGCACCAAGGTGCTCGCGCACCTCGTGGACGTGTCGAGCGAGTCGGGCCGCGATCCGGTGGACGACCTCGACACCATCCGCCGCGAGCTCGAGCTCTACAACCCGGCCATGCTGGAGAAGCCGCAGGTGATTGTGGCCACGAAGCTCGATGCCGTGGACGATGCCGCGCGGGTCACCGCCCTGCAGGAGCGCGCGAAGCGGCTGAAGCTGCCGTTCTTCAAGGTCTCGGCCGCGTCCGGTGAGGGCGTGGCGCAGCTGCTCGAGGCGCTGTGGGTGCCCGTCGCGGAAGGCCGGAGAGCCGAACGCGAGCTGGCGGCAGCCGCCGCGGACGCGCCGGCGTGACGACCGGCAGCCGCATCGGCCTGCTGGGCGGGACCTTCGACCCGATCCATCTTGGCCACCTTGCGGCGGCGCACGCTGCCGACCAGGTCCTGCGATTCGACCGCCTGCTGTTCATCCCCTCCAACGCCCCGCCACATCGGCCTGACAGCCCGCGCGCGTCCGGGTATCATCGTCTTCGGATGACGGCGCTGGCCGTGGCGGGCATCCCCGGCTGGGAGGCGTCGAACGTGGAACTGGCCCGCGGGGGTGCCTCCTACACGTTCGACACCCTGACGGCACTCCGGGAGCACGAGCCGGCGTCGCAGTTCTTCTTCATCACGGGAGCCGATGCCTTCGCGGAAATTGCGACCTGGCGCCGCCACGCCGAGCTGCTGGAGCTCGCCCACTTCGTGGTGATTGCCCGCCCGGGGACGTCGTTCGACCGGATTCGCGCGCGCCTGCCGCAGCTGGCCCCGCGCATGGTGGCGTGCGACGTCTCGTCGCCCTCCGCCTGCCGTGCGGCGCCATTTCCCTCGATCTTCCTGATCAACGCGGACACCCCTGACGTGTCATCCACGGAAGTCCGCCGCCGTGCCGCCACCGGCGGGCCGCTGGCCGGGCTGGTGCCCGACGCGGTGGCGAACTACATCGCCGAGCATCACCTCTATGCCTGAGAACTCGCCTGGAGCCTGTCTTGCATGACGCAGCCTAGCCCTCGCCGCACGACGCGCGCCGCGAAGACCGCGACGAAGACCACCGCCAGCCGCCCGCGCCTGCCGAAGGCGATTCAGATGGCCATCGAGGCCGCACAGGGCAAGAAGGCGACGGATCTGATGGTCCTCGATCTGCGGAAGAGCGATGCCTTCACGGACTTCTTCGTGATCGCCACCGGCGCCAACCCGCGGCAGGTGCACGCGATTGCCGATGGCGTGGAACAGGCACTCAAGGCGGGGCACGTGCGCCCGTCGAACGTCGAGGGATACCAGCGCGCCGAGTGGGTGCTGCTGGACTATTTCGACTTCGTCGTGCACGTGTTCTCCCCCGCGGCCCGCGCCTTCTACGGGCTCGAGCGGCTCTGGGCCACGGCAAGGCACATCCCGATCGAGGAGGACGCGCCCGCGTCGTGACCGTGGCGCGGCTACGCCGGGGCTGAAGCCCCGGCGCTCCGTCACAAAGGGTCGGCGCGCCGGGCGCGAAGTTCCGCGCGCCGGGCACACGCCAATTGGAGCGCCGGGACCGCAGCCCCGGCGTCGGCGCGCGTGACGCTGCGCGCGCTGGCCAATCGCACGCTCGCGCTGCTCTTCCAGCCGCCGTGCGCGGCGTGCGGCAACCCGGTCCCGCGCCCGCTCGATGGCGCCGTCTGCGACGTCTGCTGGTCGTCGCTGGTCCAGTTCCATCCTCCGCTGTGCGCGCGATGCGCCGAGCCCCTGCCTTCGTGGCGCGCCGCCACCCTGGCCGCCGTGCTCTGCCCCCGCTGTCGTCGCGGCCCTCGGGTCATCGGGCGCGCCGCTGCCATCGGGCCCTTCGAGGGCGCCCTGCGCGACGTCGTCCACGCGCTCAAGTACGGCGGCCGGCGCTCGGTCGCGCCACGGCTTGGCACGCTGATGCAGGCGGCGGGCCGCGACGTGCTGGCCGGCGCAGACCTCCTCGTGCCGGTGCCGCTGCACCGGCGGCGCGAATGGTCGCGCGGCTTCAACCAGGCGCGCCTGCTGGCTGCGGCGCTCGGGCACCCGGTGGGGGACCTGCTGGTCCGCGTGCGCGCGACGCCTCCGCAGGCGGACCTGCCCGCTGCGCGGCGCCACGCGAACGTCCGGGGCGCCTTCGCCCTCGACGCCTGGCAGGCGACACGCCGGGCCGGCCCGGGCCGGCGCCCCCTCTCCGGCCTGACGCTCGTGCTCGTGGACGACGTGGCGACGACGGGGGCCACCCTTGACGCGTGCGCGCGGGTGCTGGCCGAGGCTGGCGCGCGCGAGGTGCGTGCGCTTACGGCTGCGCGAGCCGTGAGCGCACGGCCGCGATGACCGCGGTGGAGACGGCGTTCCTGCCCTGCTGCCCGTCGATGAGCACCCATCCCGGCGCCGCGGCCTGCCGCCGGTAGCTGGCGCGCACGCGTGCGAGCAGCGGCAGGTCACGCTCGAACCTGTCCCGCGCGGCGTGTTTGCGCTCGAGCGACACCTCGGGCGGGATGTCGAGCACCAGAGTGAGCGAGGGCTGCGGCAGGTACCGCTGCACGTCCAGCAGCCAGGCGGGGTCCAGCCCCTGCGCCTCGCCGTACGCGACGCTGGACGCCAGGTAGCGGTCGCAGATGACGACGGCGCCGGCGGCGAGCCACTCGTGCATGCGCGGGCGGAACTCGTAGCGGTTGGCGATGTAGAGCAGCTGCAGCGTGTCCGGCTGGTAATCGCGCTCGCCCTTCAACGCCCGGCCGATCTCGGCGCCGATGGCCGTCGGGTACTCCGGAAACGACAGGAACTCCACCTGCCGCCCCTCGCCGCGGAGCACCTCGGCGAGGCGCTCCGACTGGGTCTGTTTACCGCTCTGATCGAGGCCTTCGAAGGCGATGACGTGACCGTTCATGTCAGGGATCAGGGATCAGGGATCAGGGACAAGGAGGAAGGGTCAGGATCGGGGTCTGAAATCGCGATCACGCCTCGAGCGCCAGCATGTCGTCCAGCGTCTGCCGGCGGCGTGTCACGCGCCAGCCGGCGCCATCGATCAGCACCTCCGGCGGGAGCGGCCGTCGCAGGTAGTTCGAGCCCATCGCCGCGCT
>JBFWQE010000226.1:0-7037 GCA_050249615.1 Vicinamibacterales bacterium | reverse complement strand
CTTGCGCTCGGGCGGGACATCGGCCGGGTTGAACTTCTGGATGGAGAAGACGGCGAGGCTCTGCGCGGTCTTGAGGTAGAGCATTCCCGTCTCGGGATCGAACGCGCCGCCGCCCCAGTTGGCGCCACCCCACACGCCGGGCCGCACGATGGTGCCTTCGGCGGAGGGCGGCGTGTAGAGCGGGCCCATCCGGTACTTCCTCATCTCGGCCTGGGCCGCGGCCTTCAACTCCGGCGTCAGGTCGAAGGCATCGTCCAGGGTGACGCCCTGTGCCTCGAACGCGGGCGGGCGCGTGGGGAAGGGCTGCGTGGGCCACGACGTCTCGCCGGGGACGTCGCTCTGCGGCACGCGCCGCTCCTCGATGGGCCACACGGGGCGGCCCGTCACGCGATCGAAGACGAACGCGAAGCCCTGCTTGGTGAGCTGCACGACGGCGTCGATGCGCCTGCCGTCCACCGTGATGGTGACCAGGATGGGCGCGGCGGGCGGGTCGTAGTCCCACAGCCCGTGGTGCACGAACTGGAAGTGCCACTTGCGCTTCCCCGTGGCCGCGTCGAGGCAGACGATGGACTCGGCGAAGAGGTTCTGCCCCGGCCGGCGGCCGCCGTAGTAGTCGTTGCTGGGCGTGGAAACCGGCAGGTAGACGAGGCCGCGCGCCTCGTCCAGGCTGAACGGCGGCCAGACGTTGGTGTGCCCCGTGAAGCGCCACGAGCCGTTGTCCCACGTGTTGTTGCCGAACTCGCCGCGCTGCGGGATCGTGTGGAAGGTCCAGACCTGCCGGCCGGTGCGCGCGTCGAAGGCGCGGACGTCGCCCGGCGGATCCTGCTTGTACGAGAGCCGATCCCCGACGCCGTTGCCGAGGATCACGATGTTCTTGTAGACGACCGGCGGCGACGTCTGCGCGTAGTGCTTCCGGTTGACGTTCCAGACCAGGCCTTCGGTGAGGTCGATCTCGCCATCCTTCCCGAACGTGGTGACGGGCCGGCCCGTCTTCGCGTCGAGCGCGATGAGGCGATGGCGCGTGTTGAGGAAAATGCGCAGGTGATCCCCGTCGCGCCACGCGGCCACGCCGCGGTGCACGAACCCCTGCCCGCTCGCGGGCTGGCCGTCCTTGTAGGACTCCGGGTTGTAGCGCCACAGCTCCCGCCCCGTATCGGCCTCGAGCGCCGCCACCTGGTTGTAGGGCGTGCTGACGTAGAGGACGCCGTCGATCATCAGCGGCGTGTTCTGGAACGCGCCGGGCCTCGTCCCGTACTGCTCGAAGGGGACCTCGTTCGGCTTCCACTCCCACGCCACGCGGAGGCGGTTCACGTTGGCGGGCGTAATCTGGTCCAGCGGCGAGTAGTGGGTAGCGGCCGCGTCAGCCGCGTAGACCGGCCAGTCGCTACGAGCCGCGTCGGGAGCGGCGTAACCGTCGGGAGTGATGACAGCACCGCCGGGAGCTTCGCGATCGAACGCAGTCGCTGCGGTCCCCAGCAGGACCAGCGTCAGCAAACCGCTCGCCAGTGGTGTCGTCATGGCCGCCCTCTCATTCCGACGCCTTCCTGTTTCTCTCCCGACGCGTCCCTACTTCGCTCCCGACGCGTCACTGGTGGCTCCCGGCCCCTTGTACACTCGTCCTCCCTTGACGACGGTCTCCACGTGCGCCAGGGCGGTGATGTCGAACAGCGGGTTCCCCTGGACGACGATGACGTCGGCGAGCTTGCCGGGCTCGATGGTGCCCAGGTCGCGCTGCTTGCCGAGGATGGTGGCCCCGACGCGGGTGAGTGCGGAGATCACACGCTGCGGAGGCATGCCCATGTCCACGTGCGCCTTCGCTTCGCGCCAGAGTGCCTCGGTGTGGAAGTTCATGGGCGTGCCCGAGTCGGTGCCCATACCCATGATGGCGCCGGATTCGATGAACTGCTTCAGGCCGCGCTCGCGGAAGAACACCTCGCGATCCGTGCGCGAGAAGTAGCCCAGGGCCCGCCAGTTCTGGAGCGACCGCTGAATCTCGTCGTAGACCGGAGGGGGGAAGTCCTGCTTCAGCTGCGGGTCCTGCAGCCGCTCCGGGAAGGCCGCGGTGTCCGGGTAGATCCAGCTGCGATGCGCGGCCGTGATCACCACCGGCCGTCCGGCGTTGACGATGCTGGTGACGAGATCCGGGCTGTAGGGCGGCGCCGTGCCGGCAGAGCCCGCGTGCGTCAGGACGTCGATGCCGCCGTCGAGCGCGTTCCACACGTCCCGCTCCGCGTACACGTGCGCGTGCACGCGCAGCCCGCGCTTGTGCGCGGCGTCGGCGATGGCCCTGTAGTCGTCGCGCGTGAGGCCCGCGTGCGCCTTGATGACGTCCACGCCGGCCGAGGCGAGCCGGTCCACCTCGGTGGCCGCCTGCGCGGGGCTGGTGACCTTGACCTGGTAGTCCTCGGGGAAGATCGCGACGTTGCGCGTGAGCCACGGCCCGCTCATCGACATCCGCGGGCCGGGGATCTCGGCCTTCGCGATGCGGTCGCGAATCGTGAGACTCTCCGCGAGCGGCGCGCCGAGGTCCACGGCGGAGGTGATGCCCGCCATCAGGAGCTGCCTGGCAGCAATCTCCATCACCTGCGGCAGCTGGCGCGCGCGTCCCTGCTCTGCGATCCACGGGAACCAGCGGCCGTAGTCCCCATGTCCAAGCAGCACGAGGTGCGCGTGCAGCTCGATCATCCCGGGCATCATCGTCCGGCCGCTGGTGTCGATGACGCGCGTGCCGGGCGGGATGGTCACCTCGCTGCGCGGCCCCGCGCGCACGATGCGGTCGCCTTCGATGAGGATCGCGGCGTGGTGGATGGGCGGCGCGTCGTAGCCGTCGAGGAGCATGCCGCCGACGAGCGCGAGACGCGAGGGTTCCTGCGAGCGCACGCCGGCCGGGGCAATCAGGACCACTATCGCGGCTGTGAGCGCCGCGGCCGTGACAGCCTTCCCGACTGAGCACTTCATTACTCCCGATTCCCGTCGCGGTTGCGCTCCCGACATCCTCACACCCGTTCCGCCCACGCGACCACGAACTCCCCGGGAATCGCGTAGCCGTGCCCGATGCGATAGGGCGCGATGGACGCGATGTAATCGGCCCGGGCCGATCGACGCGTGTCCTCGTCGAAGCGGGAATAGGCCATCGCCACGGGCCCGCCCGCGAACGCGGCATCCGCGGCCTCGTCCGCGGTGTCGTAGTGCAGCGCTGTCGTCAGGCGCTCCGAGGCGACGTTGAGGAAGCCCGCCGCCTCGAGGGCCAGCTGCAACGACGGCCCGGTGCCCAGCTGGAAGAACATCGGGCACACGTCGCTTCTCACGCGGCTCTCGACGATGGGGAAGATGTCGGCCCAGCCGCAGCGCGCCCGGGCGCCCCAGACGGCCATGGCCGCGCGCCCGCCCGGGCGGAGCACGCGGCGCATCTCGACGAGCGCGCCCTGCACGTCGGGCACGTACATCAGGCCGAGCGCGCAGAGCGCGACGTCGAACGACTCGTCCAGCACCTCGTCCAGCCTCTCCGCGCCCATGCGTTGCGTCTTGACGTGCGAGACACCGCGGGCTGCCGCCTGCTCGGCGACGTGCTCGATCATGCGCTCGGAGATGTCGGTGGCCAGGACGTGTCCGCTGGTCATCACGAGCTCGGCGGCGGGGAAGGTCACGAGCCCCGTGCCGCAGGCGATGTCGATGACCCGCTCACCGGGCTTGATCGCGGCCATCTGGAGCAGCCGCTGCTGCGCGGGCTTCAGCTGCTCGGCCCACGAGTGCTCGTAGGTGTCGGCCGCGCGGTCCCATCCGTAGCGCTGGATACGCCGCTGCAGGGCGGGGTCCATGGCCGTCCTCCTCTACTCCGCCTTCGCGATGTGCAGCTCGCGCGTGAGCGGCACGGGGTTCGCGATGTCGTCGCGCCACGAGCTGTAGCGGTCCGCGGTGTCGATGACGCGCCGCACGTCCTCCTCCGGCGCGGGGCTCCTCACCGTGACGACATAGCGCATGGCCGTGTAGCCCGGCCGGACCGAGTCGTCCACGGCGAGCTCGCCGCGCACGTCGTAGTCGGCCTGGATCTCGACGTCCAGCGAGGTGATGGGCACGCCCAGCCGCGCGGCCCACATGCCGTAGCCGAGCGCCAGGCACGACCCGAGCGCCGCGCGGCCCAGCACGCCGGGGTTCGGGCCGGCATTGGTGCCGCCGTATTTCTCCGTCATGCCGGCGGTGAGGGTCCAGGGGCCCTCGGTGATGTCGCAGGCGAGGCCGTCGCGCAGGTGGACGCGCGTGACGGCGGTGCCCTGGCCCACCGAGGGACGCAGGGTGACGGCCTTCACGTTCCGTTCGAGCGCGGTTTTGATGTCGGTGGCGGCGGTGCTCATGGACGCATGCTACCGCATACAATTCCCGTCGTGACGCACGAGCATTTCATGACGGCCGCGCTGGGCGAGGCGCGGAAAGGGCTGGCCGCCGGTGAGGTGCCCGTCGGCGCCGTGGTCGTGCTGGAGGGGCGCATCGTCGGCGCCGGGTTCAACCAGCCCATCTCGTCGCACGATCCGACGGCGCATGCCGAGGTGGTGGCGATACGCGCGGCCGCCCGGGAGGTCGAGAACTACCGGCTGACGGGCGCCACGCTCTACGTGACGGTGGAGCCCTGCATGATGTGCGTGGGCGCGATGGTGCACGCGCGCATCGGGCTGGTGGTGTTCGGCGCCGACGAGCCGAAGGCGGGAGCGCTCGGGTCCGCGCAGCGCGCCCACGAGGCGCCGGGGCTCAATCACCGGCTCACGGTGCAGGGCGGCGTGCTGGAGGAAGAGTGCCGGGAGCTGATGCGGGGCTTCTTTCGGGAGCGCCGCGCATGACCTGGTTGCACCGGGCCGCGACGGTCCTTGCCGCGCTGGCGGTGTCGTGCAGCCTGGCGGGCCAGCCACGGTCGCCGCTGGTGGTGACCGCGCTCGCCAATGAGGGGTTCCTGGTCGAAGCGGCAGGGCACCGCGTGCTCATCGACGCGCTGTTCCGGCAGGGCGTCGAGGGTTACGCGACGTTGTCGGCGGCCACGCGCACGCGGCTCGAGTCCGCGGCGGCCCCGTTTGGCGATGCGGCCTTCGTGCTGTCCACGCACTTCCATGCGGACCACTTCGACCCCGAAGCCGTGGCGGCGTACTTGACAGCCAGCCCCGGGTCGCGCTTCCTCTCGACGCCGCAGGCGCTCGCCCGGTTGACGGCGTTGTCGCGCCCGGAGGTGTCAGCGCGTGCGGACGGATTGCTGCCGTCCGGGGGGCGCCGTGCGGTGCGGGAGCATCGGGGCGTGCGCGTCCACGCCCTCGACATTCACCACGGCCGGACGCGACCCATCGAGCACATCGGGCTGCTCGTGGAACTGGGGGGCTACCGTGTGCTGCATATCGGCGACTCCGAAGCCACGGCGGCCGAATTGCGCGCCTCCGGCGCGGCGGCCGATCCGGTTGATGTCTTCTTCGTTCCCTACTGGTATCTGACCCACGATGACGGGCGGCAGGCCGTGCGGGACGTCGGCGCCCGGCACGTGGTGGTGATGCACGCGGCGTCACCGGCCATCGACGGGACCGTCCGCAGGGCCGGTGGATTCCGTCAGCTCTTCGAGGAGATGCGAAAGGCGTTTCCCAACGCGGTCTGGCTGGAGCGCGAGTTGGATCAAGTGGAGTTCTGAGGCCGCGCACGACCGCCTGCGACCCGCGAGAGCGACGTTCGAACCTGGGTGCTCAGCCTTCCCACTCCAGCCCTTCGTGCGCGATTTCGAGCGTTTCGATCGCGACATCGTTCGACCGGGCATCGAGGTCGGGGCCCTCCCATTTCGCGGGCCAGCCCTCGACGAACGTCCAGCGCGCGACCTCGTTGCGCTCGGCGTCCATGAGGATGATGGCGCCGTTCCGCCGATCGATGCGGCCGTTGGTGATGGCCTTCCGCCATTCCCAGAGCGAGCGGTCCACCGTGATGCCGCGCTTGAGGACGATGTTCGCGTACTTGGTGAGGCCGGGCAGCTTGCGGGCGCGGAAGTCGGCTCCCTCCCGGTACTCGACGACTTCGGTCTCGCTCGAGAGCCCGGAGACCTGCGCGAATGCGGCGACGGCGACGCCGTCGATCTCGACGCGGAAGTTGAAGCCATGAAACGGGTCGCGGCGGCTGGATGCAGGCATGAGAGGCTCCTCGTGGAGGGGGATGCGGGCCTCAGCGCGGGATGGCCTCGGCCAGTTCGCGATAGACCTCGAGGTCGTGCGGCACGGTCTCGGAGTAGCCGTGCCCGTCGCGGCCCGTGTACGTGATGGTGGCGGTCAGGCGCGTCGGCTCCCCGCGCTGGAGGTAGACGGCGAGCGGGTCGACCAGCTGCGTGAACTGCTTGCCCGGCGGCATGAAGGGGAGCGCGCGGAAGAGCGCGAGCGCGGAGATGTCCCTGGTCCCGCCGAGGCCGCGGAACCGCTGGTCGAAGCGGGTGACGACCTTGTAGGCGCTCGCGGCGCCGATGTTCCGGAGGGAGACGAAGAGCAGGCCTCGCTCGACGGAGAAGTCCACGATGACGTCGGGGCGGGCGGCCGCGACCGGTGCCGGCGCCGGGCGCGGCCCGGGTGCGGCGTGCGGGCGCGGCAGACGTCGATCGGCAGGGGCGGATTTCGCGGGTGTCGCTTGCGCCGGGCGCCGGGCCGGGCGCGAGGTCGCGGTGGACGTGCGGCGGGCCATTGACGGCTCCTTCCTGGCCGGGGGCATGATACCCCCGCTTGGGTCGGAAGCTCGGGGTTCTGGAGTTCGCGGGTTCTGGAAGCCCGCCGCGCCGTCGTCTGCGGCGGTGGGCGGGGCCGGGCGGGGCTGATATAATCGAAAGTTCCGGGCGACCGGTGCATCCTACCCAGAGCGGAGAGGTACCGAAGTGGTCGTAACGGGGGCGCCTCGAAAGCGTCTTGTCCGAAAGGGCACGTGGGTTCGAATCCCACCCTCTCCGCCAATACTTAAACACTGAAAATAAAGCACTTACGTTTGGCACGATCTTCCACGTGCTCAATACGTGCCCTTCGTGCTAGCCTCTGGCATGGCGC
>JBFWQE010000225.1:0-7250 GCA_050249615.1 Vicinamibacterales bacterium | reverse complement strand
CACCGATCCGAGGATCCTGTAGATGCCCGCCGCGCACTCGTACGCCTACGACGTGCTCATCGTCGGAGCCGGCGGAGCCGGCCTGCGCGCCGCCATCGAGGCGGCGCACACCGGTGTCACGGTGGGCCTCATCTGCAAGTCGCTGCTCGGCAAGGCGCACACGGTGATGGCCGAGGGCGGGATGGCGGCCGCGCTGGCCAACGTGGACGATCGGGACAACTGGAAGGTGCATTTCGCCGATACCATGCGCGGCGGACAGTACGTGAACAACTGGCGCATGGCCGAGATTCACGCGAAGGAGGCGCCCGGTCGCGTGCGTGAACTCGAAGCCTACGGCGCCGTGTTCGATCGGACCGCGGACGGCCGCATCCTCCAGCGCAACTTCGGCGGGCACCGGTATCCGCGGTTGGCGCACGTCGGCGACCGAACCGGCCTGGAGCTGATTCGCACGCTCCAGGATCACGCCATCCACCTGGGCATCAGCGTTCACATGGAGCACACCGTCATCGAGCTTCTTCTCGAGGATGGGCGGGCGGCGGGCGTGCTGGCGTACGACCGGGAACGCGGGCGGTTCCATGCGTTCGCGGCGAAGGCCGTGGTGCTGGCCACCGGCGGGATCGGCCGCGCGTACAGGATCACGAGCAACTCCTGGGAAGGCACCGGCGACGGCCATGCGCTCGCCTACCGCGCCGGCGCCGAGCTCATCGACATGGAGTTCGTGCAGTTCCACCCGACGGGCATGGTGTGGCCCCCGAGCGTGCGGGGCATCCTCGTGACCGAGGGCGTCCGCGGGGAGGGCGGCGTGCTGCGCAACAGCGAGGGCCGCCGGTTCATGTTCGACGACATCCCCGACAACTACAAGCCGCAGACCGCGTCGGACCCCGAGGAGGGGTGGCGCTACACGCAGGGCGACAAGAACGCGCGGCGCCCGCCCGAGCTCCTCACGCGCGACCACGTGGCGCGCTGCATCAACCGCGAAGTGAAGGCGGGACGCGGCAGCCCGCATGGCGGCGTGTTCCTCGACATCGCGTGGATCAAGGAGAAGCTCCCGGACGCCGAGGCGCACATCAAGCGCAAGCTCCCGAGCATGTACCACCAGTTCAAGGAGCTGGCAGACCTCGACATCACGAAGGCGCCGATGGAGGTGGGGCCCACCACGCACTACATCATGGGTGGCATCCGCGTGGACGGCGACAGCCAGGAGTCGTCCATCCCCGGGTTGTTCGCGGCGGGGGAGTGCGCGGCCGGCATCAACGGGGCGAACCGGCTGGGCGGCAACTCCCTGTCGGACCTCATCGTCTTCGGGAAGCGCGCGGGCGAGTACGCCGCGGCCAGCGCGCGCCGGCGCGGGCCCGTGCGGCTGGACGAGGGCGCGATCGATCGGGCGATGAAGGCGTCGCTCGAGCCATTCGATCGCGGCGGCGGCGGAGAGAATCCCTACAAGGTGCAGCACGACCTCCAGGACTCGATGCAGGCGCTCGTCGGCATCGTCCGGACGGAGGGGGAAATGCAGGAGGCGCTCCGGAGGCTCGCGGCGTTCCGCGAGCGTGCGGCGCGTGCCGGCGTGGAGGGGCACCGCGAGTACAACGCGGGCTGGCACACGTGCCTGGACCTGCGGAACCTGCTGGACGTGTCCGAGGCCATCACGCGCTCGGCCATCGAGCGCAAGGAGAGCCGCGGCGGCCACTTCCGCGAGGACCACCCTGACAAGGTGGCCGCGTTCGGCACGGTCAACATCGCCACCCGCCGCGCCGCGGACGGGACGATGCAGGTGACCCGCGTGCCGATCCCGGAGATGCCCGCGGAGCTGAAGCAGGTGATCGAGGAGCAGAAGCAGTGACGAACTCGGGCTCTGGGGTTCTCGGGTTCTCGGGTTCTCAGGTTCTCAGGTTCTCGGGTTCTCAGGTTCTCGGGTTCTCGGGTTCGTCCCGTGAATGTCGTGTTCTTCGTGGGTGTTCCTTCGTGTTCTTCGTGTTCCCGTAGACAGGGACTCTGACAATGTCGCAGGCGACGTTTCGGATCTGGCGCAGCCAGCCTGGTGAGACTGGTGGGTTCGCCGATTACCGTACCGATGTCTCGGAGGGCATGGTGGTGCTCGACGCCGTGCACCAGATCCAGGCCGAGCAGGCGCCGGACCTGGCGTGCCGCTGGAACTGCAAGGCCGGCAAGTGCGGGTCCTGCTCGGCGGAGATCAACGGCCGCCCGCGCCTGATGTGCATGAGCCGTCTGAACACGCTGGACCTCACGCAGCCGGTGACGGTGGAGCCCATGCGCACGTTCCCGCTCATCAAGGACCTGGTGACCGACGTGTCGTGGAACTTCCGCGTGAAGAAGGGCATCCAGCGCTTCCAGCCGCGCCGGCCCGACGCGCCGGACGGCACGTGGCGCATGGCGCAGCGCGATGCCGACCGCGTGCAGGAGTTCCGCAAGTGCATCGAGTGCTTCCTGTGCCAGGACGTGTGCCACGTCCTCCGCGACCACGACAAGCACGACGAGTTCATCGGCCCTCGGTTCTTCACCTACTCCGCCGCGCTCGAGATGCACCCGCTCGATGCGGCCGAGCGCCTGGGCGACCTGAAGGACACGCAGGGTATCGGCTACTGCAACATCACCAAGTGCTGCACGAAGGTGTGCCCCGAGCACATCCACATCACCGACAACGCGATCATCCCGCTCAAGGAGCGCGTGGTCGATCGGTTCTACGATCCGGTGACGCGCCTGCTGCGCATGTTGAGGTAGGAGGGGGCGATGATGTATCCGCTGAAGCCGCTGTCCAAGGACGCCATCCCCGCCGCGCTGGCCAAGGCCGAGCGCTACCGGCTGCTGAACGAGCCGGAGCAGGCCGAGAGCATCTGCGAGGACATCCTGGCGGCCGACCCCGCCAACCGCGAGGCCGTCGTCATCCTGCTGCTCGCGCTGACCGACCGGTTCCCCCACAGCGACGGGCACCTGGTGTCGCGGGCGCAGGAACTGGCCGCGCACCTGCTGACCCCCTACGAGCGGGCCTACTTCGGAGGGCTGGTGGCCGAGCGCCGGGGTCGGGCCCTGCTGGAACGTGGCGGCCCGGGGCGGGCCTTCACGGCCGGCGACTGGCTCCGCGAGGCCATGGAGCTCTACGAGCTGGCCGAGAGCCATCGGCCCCAGGGCAATGACGAGGCGCGCCTCCGGTGGAATGCCTGCGCGCGCCTGCTGAACGCGCACCCCGAGCTGGCCGCCATGGAGCACGAGCGTGCCGTTCCGCTGATGCTGGAGTAGGCGCGGCGGACGGGTGTGCCGGGAAACCGCCAGGCCGGGGTGGCCCACGGGATGACAAAGGATTACAATCGCCGGAAAGCCGTCTATCGTATCCTCTGAAGACAACGACAGAGGGGAAGCACCGGGTGGGGCGTCTCCAGTGAGCCGCAGCGCCTCACCCGGCTTTTTCGCGACCCCCGACGGCACTCGTAAAAAGGGAGAACAGCGTCCATGTTCGAGAACGAATTCGGGAAGAGCCTCGATCGTCGCAGCTTCCTCCGTGGATCCGCCCTCTTTGCGGGCGCTCTTGGCCTGTCGGTCGTTCCGGCCCTGGCCCAGCAGCCCCAGCAGCCGGAGAAGAAGGAAGAGCCAAAGGACCCGTTCGCCGAAGGCGAGAAGGACGGGGAGAAGAAGCTCATCGACAAGGACGGCCGCGAGTACCGCATCTGCCCGCAGTGCGGCTACAACATGTACAAGCAGGGTCGCATGTGGGTGTGCGACAACTGCGGCTACTCCTACGTGGAGTAGCCCCGCCTTCGCTCACCTGCTTCGCACGTGAGCTTCGGCGCGGCAGCCGGCTGAACCTCGAGACGCCCGGTTCCCATATGGGGGCCGGGCGTTCTTGTCGTACACGGGTGCGGGAGGCACCGAGCGATGACGCTGAAGGGGCAGACACTCTTCATCACGGGCGGCAGCCGGGGCGTCGGCAGGGCCATCGCCCTCCGCGCCGCCGCCGACGGCGCCCGGGTGGTGATTGCCGCCAAGACCGTGGCCCCGCACCCGACCCTGCCCGGTACCATCCATACTGCGGCCGCGGAGGTGGAGGCGGCCGGCGGGGAGGCGCTGGCGGTGGCCGTGGACGTGCGCGACGAGGCGCAGGTGGAGGCGGCCGTCGCGGCCGCGGTGGCACGGTTCGGCGGCATCGACATCCTGGTGAACAACGCCTCCGCCATCAGCCTGACGCGCACCGAGGCCACGCCGATGAAGCGCTTCGACCTGATGCACCAGGTGAACGCGCGCGCCACGTTCCTCTGCACGCAGAAGGCCCTGCCCCACCTGCGGCGGGCGCCGAACCCGCACGTCCTGAACATCGCGCCGCCGCTCCACTCGACCCTCACGCCGCGGTGGTTCGGCGCGCACCTGGCTTACACCATGGCGAAGTACGGGATGTCGCTCTGTGTGCTGGGGATGGCGGAGGAGTTCCGCGCCGAGGGCATCGCGGTGAACGCGCTCTGGCCGCGGACCGCCATCGATACCGCGGCCATCGGCTTCATCCTGGACGATGAGGCGCGCCGACGGTCGCGCCTGCCGGCGATCGTGGCCGACGCCGCCCACTGGGTGTTCAGCCAGCCGTCGCGGGCGATGACGGGCCAGTTCCTGATCGACGAAGACGTGCTGAGGAAGAGCGGGGTGACGGACTTCGCGAAGTACCGCCACCCCGGCGTGAGGGAGGACGAGCTGATCCCGGACTTCTTCGTGTAGGTTCGGTCCGCGGCGTTCCGCGTCCGACTCCCGACTCCCGACTCCCGACGCGTGGCTCCGACTTCCGACTCCCGGCGCGATCAGAACGCTCCGGCCGCGGTCCAGCGGCCGTACTCGTCGGAGAAGGGGCGGAAGTCCACGGTCTCGCGGCCGAAGGTGCAGTGGCCGCCCAGCGTGTCGATCAGGTACACGTTCGGCGAGCCCTCGGGGGCATCGCCGCCCCAGTGGTAGGCGATCTCGTCACCGGCGACGATCGCGCTGTAGTTCGAGCGCGTGGGCTTCGCGTTGTAGCCGAAGCGCTGGTCGAACTGGCGCAGGCGGGCCACGACGTAGTCGATATACGGGTTCCGCTGCACCTTCCGCGCCTCGATCTCGGAGTCCGGAAATCCCGGACGGGTGGGGCAGGACACCGCGCCATTCAGCAGCCCCTGATTGCGCGCTTCTGCGCCCGCCTGCAGGACCAGGTCCCGGACGTCGAACCAGGGCAGCCTCCCCGAGGCTGCGTTGGGCGTACGGGCTGGCGAGTTGGCGGGCGCGGTGACCACGATCTCGTTCGAGGCCGCGCTGGTTCCGCACGCGGTGGAGGCATAGACGACGACGTAGTACGTTCCCGTCGGCACGCCTCCCACGTTCAGGTAGGGCGTGGTGGTTCCGAATCCCGCAATGGCCGGGCCCTGAGACGTGTAGCTCGCGTGCAGCGTGTACGACGTGGGCCGTCCGCCGTTCCCCGGGTTCCAGGCCAGGAATACGCTGGTGCCGCGCGTGATTGCGGTCAGGTCCGCCGGAGCGCCCGGCGCCTGGCAGCCACCCGTCACTGGCACGAGAACCTCGTTGGACACCGGCCCTGCGGTCCCGCCGTTCATGCCCCTCACGCGCACGTAGTAGCTGCCCGCGGGCGCGCCGATGGGGCCCACCGCAGCCAGCATGTGCGGCATCTTGTTCGGGTTGACGTTCGTCGCGCTGTCCCAGGTGAAGAAGGCCGGCGCCCCCGGCGCGCCCGCGGCTTCGAGCCGGTAGAAGCCGGCGTTCGGGTTGTTCCGATCCTCGACCAGCCCCGGGCTGCTGATCCAGTTGAGCCACACGTTGGACCCGTCGACCAGATAGGTGAGGTTGGACGGGGCCGCTGGAGGCACCCCCTGGGCGGTGACGACGACACCCACCAGCGCGGCGAGAAGCACGGCACACGCGGCGACAACACGACGAACGCTCATCTTCGACAAACCTTTCCGGGGGACGTGAGTGAAGGCACGGGCCGTCCCATTGTAGAGGAACGTTTCGGTCACGCAATATTCCGTCAGAATATCCGCGCATGCGCCCCGCTCCGCTGACCGCCGCCAACCTCCACGACCCCATCCTGCCGCTGGTGCGGCCTGTCCCTGTCACGCTCGTCGCGACGCAGACCATCGCGGAGGCCCTGCCGGTCGTGCGGGCCAGCATCACCACCTCGGACATCCACTACTTCTACGTGGTGGACGACGATCGGCGGCTGGTGGGCATCGTGCCGGCACGCCACCTGCTGGCGGGGTTGCCGGAGCAGCGCATCAGCGAGGTGATGATTTCCGACGTTGTCGCCATCCCGAGCTGGGCGACGGTGCTCGTTGCAAGCGAGTACTTCGCCACGCGGAAGCTCCTGGCCTTCCCGGTGATCCGGGACAACGGCGAGCTGCTGGGCGTGGTGGACATCAGCCTGTTCACCCACGAGGTCATCGACCTCGCGCGCCGCACCTACGACGACATCTTCCAGCTCCTCGGCGTGCACGCCACGGCCATGCGCACGCCGTGGACCTCGTTCCGCGACCGCTTCCCGTGGCTGCTGTCGAACATCGCGGGCGGCCTCATCTGCGCGGCCATCGCGGCCCAGTTCGAACTGCTGCTCGACAACATCGTCGTGCTGGCGCTGTTCATCCCCATCGTCCTGGCCCTGGCCGAGAGCGTGAGCATGCAGTCGGCCACGCTGACGCTGCAGACGCTGTCGGACGACTCGCTGAAGCCGCGGCGCATCGTGTCGGCGCTGTGGAAGGAGGCACGCACGGCCGCCCTGCTCGGGGCGGCGTGTGGCGGGGTGGTGGCCATGGTCGTCATCGCGTGGCGGAGAGACCTGCCTGGGGCAACCGTCATCGGCGGCGCCATCGCCGCGTCCATCGTCACGGCTTGCCTCTTCGGCGTGCTCTGGCCCACGGTCATTCGTGCGCTCAAGGCCGATCCGCGCATCGCCGCCGGGCCCCTGGTGTTGGCGAGCACCGATGTGGCGACCCTGCTCTTCTACCTGGGGCTGGGGGCGGCGCTGTTCGGGTAGGTGCGATCAGGTGCGGGCAGGTGCGAACGGGTGCGGGCGGGTGCGAACGGGTGCGGGCGGGTGCGAACGGGTGCGGGCGGGTGCGAACGGGTGCGGGCAGGTGCGAACGGGTGCGGGCGGGTGCGAACGGGTGCGGGCGGGTGCGAACGGGTGCGGGCAGGTGCGACCAGGTGCGGGCGAGCGGTAGCATGAAACCCGGCAGCCGTCGTGGGCTCGTGCCGCTGGATCGCGCGCTGTC
>JBFWQE010000224.1:4161-7267 GCA_050249615.1 Vicinamibacterales bacterium | reverse complement strand
GATGCCGAAGTCGGACGTATCGGCGACGACACCGACGATCTCGAACGGGCGGTCGTCCATCTGGATCGTCCGGCCGATGACGTCGGGGCTGCGGCCGAACTGCCGGTCCCAGAGGCTCTCGCTGATGATGGCGACGGTCGCGGCCTTTTCGTCGCCCGCCTCGAACAGCCGGCCGAGCCGCGGAGTGACGCCGAGCAGCGGCAGGAAGGACGCCGTCACCTCGAGGGATGCCAGCCTCACCGGCTCGCCGGCCGGCGGCGTGAGGTTCCGTTCGGCGGCCATCACGGCGGCCAGACTCTGAAAGGTGCGCGTGCGATCGCGGAAATCGAGATAGTCGGGAAGCGACGCCGGCTCCTTGGTGGTTCCCGATTGACGGTCCGTCTCCCACACCATCATCACGCGGCCGGGATCGGCCACGGGCGTCCGGCGAAGGAGCACGCCGTCCACCACGCTGAAGACGGCGGCGTTCAGGCCGATGCCCAGGCCGAGGCTCAGGATGGCGGCAGCCGCGAAGAGCGGTTGTGACTTGAGAAGCCGCAGCGCGAAACGCAGATCGGTGAACAACCCGTCCATCGTCTCTCCTCCCGGGCGATTGGACGACGGCGGGCCACGGGGGGTTGGAGGTGCGGGATGGAGGGGATCGCAGCTCAGGCGTCGAGGGTTGCCTTTCGCTATACTTCGCGCCATGCGCTCGCTCGTCACAGCGTGCTTCCTGCATCTGCTTCTCTTCTTCCACGCCGGCTCGGCAATCGCACAAGTCGAGCCCTTCTGGCCGGGCGCGAAGTACGACCCGGCCATCCCAACCGTCCGCCAGATCCTCGGCTACGAGTCGGGCGCCGAGGTCACGCCGCCCGACCAGGTTGGCGCGTACCTGCAGGCGCTGCAGAAGGCCGCGCCGACGCGCACCCGCCTCTACGAGTACGCGCGCACGTGGGAGGGCCGTCCGCTGTGGCTCATGGTGATCGGGAGCCCGGAGCGGATCGCGACGCTGGATCGGGTCAAGGCCGACCTGAAGAAGCTGGCCGATCCCCGCGGCGTGCCGACCACCGAGCAGGAGCGCCTGGTGAAGGAGATGCCGGTGGTCGTGTGGCTCGTGCACGGCGTGCACGGCAACGAGATCTCCTCGTCCGATGCCGCGATGCTCGAGGCCTATCACCTCCTGGCCGCGCAGGGAGACGCGGACGTGGACACGGTGTTGCGCGAGGCGCTCGTGCTCATCGATCCGATGCAGAACCCGGACGGCCGGGCGCGGTTCGTGTTCCAGAACCTGCAGGGCCGGGCGGCCGTGCCCGATCCCACGCCCTACAACGCGGAGCACGACGAGCCGTGGCCCGGCGGCCGCTCGAATCACTACCTGTTCGACATGAACCGTGATTGGTTTGCCCAGACGCAGCCCGAGACGCGCGGGCGCATCCAGGTGGCGCGCGACTACTGGCCGCACGTGAACGTGGACCTGCACGAGCAGGGGGGCGACAACACCTACTACTTCGCGCCGCCGGCCGATCCGCTGAACCCGCACATCACGAAGGATCAGATCGACGCGTTCGACCTCTTCGGGCGCGCCAACGCCGCCCGCTTCGACGCGCGCGGCTGGCCGTACTTCATCCGCGAGGTCTACGACTCGTTCTATCCGGGCTACGGGGAGTCCTGGCCGATCTTCCAGGGCTCCATCGGGATGACCTACGAGCAGGCCTCGGCCCGCAGCCTCTCGTTCGCGCGGAGCGACGGCACCACGCTCACCTTCCGCGACGGCGTCATGCACCACTTCAACGCCGCCATCGTCACGGCGATCACCGCCGCGAAGAACCGCGAGCGGCTCGTGCGCAGCTTCCTCGAGTACCGGAAGACGGCCGTGGCGGAAGGGGAGAAGGGGCCCGTGCGCGAGTACATCCTCGTGCCCGGACACGACCCGTCGCGCGCGGCGCTGCTGGCGAGGAACCTGGCCACGCAGGGGATCGAGGTGCGGCGGACGATCGAGCCCGTCACGGCCGGGACGCGCAGGCTGCCGGCCGGCGCGTATCTGGTGTCGCACGCGCAGCCATCGGGCAGGCTCATCCGCAACCTCCTCGAGCCGCACATCCCGCAGCCGGACGACTTCATCAAGCGCCAGGAAGAGCGGCGCGCCCGCCGGCAGCCGGACCAGATCTATGACATCACGGCGTGGAGCCCGCCGCTGCTGTACGACGTGGAGGTGCTGACCAGCCCGTCGGCCATCACGGCGAGGGCGGAGATGCTGCCGATGGCCTACGATGCGCCGCCAGTCCCGCGTACCTTCGCGCAGGGCTCGGTGGGGTACCTCCTGCCGTGGGGATCCGCCGCCGCGGCGCTCGCCGCCGAGGCGCTGCCACAGGGCATTCGCATGCACAGCGTGGGCGGCGCCTTCACCCTGGGCGGGCGCGCCTACCCCATCGGCACGGCCGTCATCCGGAACGCCGGCAACCCCGCGGATCTGCACGCGCGCCTCTCGGCGCTGGCCACGAAGCACGGTGCGGAGGTCGTGCCCATCGACACGACGTACGTGGAATCGGGCATTTCGCTCGGCAGCAACCAGACGCGGTTCCTGAAGGCGCCGCGCGTGCTGCTGGCCTGGGACGCGCCCACGCAGTCGCTCTCGGCGGGCTGGACGCGCTACACCCTCGAGCGCCGCTTCGGTCAGCCCGTCACCGCCGTCCGCGTGTCATCGCTCGCCCGTGCCGATCTCTCCGACTTCGACGTCATCGTCCTGCCGGCGGGCAATTACGGGAGCAGCATCAACGAGGCGCTGCTCACGCGCCTCAAGGACTGGCTGCGCGCCGGGGGCACGCTCATCACCCTGGCCGAGGCATCGCGCTGGGCCACCGGCGAGAACGTGGGCCTGCTCGACACGAAGACGCTTCTCAAGAACGGCAACCTCGACGTGCCCGGCGACAAGCCGGCGCCGGGGATGCCCCGGACAGGTGCGGCAGGAGGGGCGGGTGCCACGGATGCGGCAGGTGCGGGCGCGCCAGGTGCCGGCGGGACGTCAGGTGGGTCCGGGGCGAAGCCGCCGGCGCCGGCGTCCTCGACGGGCAGGCCGCCTGCGACCTCTGCATCATCTGCGTCATCTGCGGCCAAACCCTCTGCGTCA
>JBFWQE010000224.1:0-4061 GCA_050249615.1 Vicinamibacterales bacterium | reverse complement strand
CATCTGCGGCTCCCGCGGCATCTGCGGCCCCGTCCGCGTCCGCGTCATCTGGAGATCCATCGGTGTTCGATTACGACAAGGCCATCCAGCCCGAGCGCGAGCACCCCGATGCGCAGCCCGGCGCCATCCTGCGGGTCACCATCGACGAGGACCACTGGCTGTCGGCCGGTCAGGATGGGGAGACGCAGGCGATGATCGAGGGCAACCGCGTGTTCGCTCCCATCACCCTCGACAAGGGCCGCAACGTCGGCGCGTACGCGACGAAGGACCGCCTCATCGCCTCGGGCCTCATCTGGCCCGAGAACCAGGACCTGCTGGTGCAGAAGGCCTTCCTGCTGCACCAGCCCTTCGGGCAGGGACACGTGATAGCCTTCGCCGAGGATGCCAACTACCGCGCCTTCAGCGAGGGCACCATGCTGCTGTTCATGAACGCCGTGCTGCTGGGGCCTGGTTACTGAGACATGTCCATTGATGATTGCCGATTGATGATTGGGTGATTCAGTTCGTGATTGGCGATTGGGCATTGGCGCATTTGGATTGGCGCATTGCGGCATTGCGGCATTGAGGCATTGAGGCATTGGGGGATCGAGGGCAATGACGATGACGACTCGGACACTTCGCGTGGGCATGGTCGCGGTCATCATGACGGTTGCAGCCCTGGCAGCTGGCCGTGACGCCAGGGCTCAGGGGACGGCGCCGTACTATCCACCCGCGGGCGACTGGGCGAAGAAGGCGCCGGCGGAGCTTGGCATGGATCCGGGGCTGCTGGCCGAGGCCGTCAAGTTCGCCGAGAGCCGCGAGTCCACGCGCGAGGTCGACTTCTCCGACCAGGAGCGCATCTTCGGGTCGCTGCTGGGCTCAGTTCCCACGAAGCGCGCGCGGACGAACGGGCTCGTCATCTACAAGGGCTACGTGGTCGCCGAGTTCGGCGACACCACCTGGGTGGATCCGACCTACTCCGTGGCCAAGAGCATGCTGGCCACGGTCGCCGGCATTGCCGTGCGTGACGGAAAACTCGGCGTGGACGACCCGGTGGGCAAGACCGTCACCGACGGCGGCTACGACTCGCCCCGCAACTCCCAGGTCACGTGGAAGATGCACCTGCAGCAGGAGACCGAGTGGGAAGGCGAGATGTGGGGCAAGAAGCACGACTTCGTCGGGAAGGACGCGTTTGGCGAGGGCGAGCGCAAGCCGCGCGAGTTGCAGCGGCCGGGCACGTACTACGAATACAACGATGTGCGGATCAACCGCCTGGGCCTGTCGCTGCTGCGTGTCTTCAAGAAGCCCGTCCCGGAGGTCTTCCGCGACGAGGTGATGGACGTCATCGGCGCCTCGAACGCGTGGAAGTGGGTGCCGTACCACAACAGCTACGTGGACGTCGACGGCCGTCGTATGGCGTCGGTGAGCGGCGGCACGCGCTGGGGCGGCGGCGTGTGGATCCACTCGTGGGACATGGCCCGCTTCGGCTACCTGTGGCTCCGCGGGGGCAAGTGGGGCGACCGGCAGATCCTGCCGCCCGCCTACGTGAAGGCCGCGGTGTCGCCGAGCGCGCACGGCCCGGACTACGGTTACCTGTGGTGGCTGAACACGAACGGGAAGAACTACCCGGGCCTGCCGACCAACGCCTACGGCGCCCGCGGCGCGGGCAGCAACACCATCACCATCTCACCAGACCACGATCTCGTGGTGGTGTGGCGCTGGCACCGCGGGAACGAGGCGGAGTTCGTGAAGCGGGTGATTGCGGCGATCAAGACGGATCGGCCGTCAGCGGGACTCCGGTAGCACCGGGCCTGCTGCCGGGGAGCCCACCCCGCAGATGGCGGGGACGGCCACGCCCCGGCGTCTTGAAAGAGCGGGGAACGTCCGTCCAATTCGCCGATGAGCACACACAGTGCCGCGGCGGGCCCACCCGGGATGCGGGTCCCCTCTGACCCCTCGGCGCCGCGGTGCGGCGGGTGGCGAGCCCTGGTGCTCGACTGTCGCGTTGCGCGGCGCCAGTCGAGCGCCAGCCGGGCTGGTCTAGAATGCCTCGCATCATGCCGCCCCCCGGCGACGCCCACCTTCTCGCGACCATCGAGTTGCTGCAGCGAGTCAAGGAAGGAGACCGGCAGGCCCTGGAGTCACTCGTCGCGCGCTACCTCCCGCGGCTCACGCGGTGGGCGAGCGGCCGGCTCCCCCGGTGGGCCCGTGACCTTTCTGACACTGACGACATGGTCCAGGACACCCTGATGCGGTCGCTGAGGGGGCTCGGCGGCTTCGAAATGCGCGGCGAGGGCGCCTTGCAGGCGTATCTCCGCCAGGCCGTGGCCAATCGCGTGCGGGACGAACTGCGGCGGAGGATGCGCCGGCCCGACCACGGGACGCTCCCTGCCGAGCTGCCGGCCCTCGAGCCAGGCCCGCTCGAGGCGACGATCGGGGCCACGACGCTCGCGCGCTACGAGCGCGCGCTGCAGGTGCTGGACGCCGAGGCACGCGAGGCGATCGTCGCCCGTGTGGAGATGGGTTGCAGCTTCGCGGAGATCGCCGAGATGTTTGGCAAGCCGTCCAGTGATGCCGCCCGGATGATGGTCAGCCGGTCCCTGCTTCGCCTGGCCGAGGTGATGCGCGATGGAGCGTGACCCGCTCATCGAGACCGCGAATCGTGTCGCGGCGTTCGAGCCCGTCGACTGGCCGGCCCTGGAACTCGCGTCGAGCGAAGCCCAGCGTGAGCTGCTGCGGGAACTCTCCGTGCTGGCACGGATCGCCGACGCCCACCGCCAATTCCACGACCTGCTCCCGCCACTGGAACGGCCCGCCGAGGGTGGGTCCCGTTCGCGGTGGGGGCACCTGGAACTGCTGGAACAGATCGGGCAGGGTGCCTCAGGCACCGTATACCGCGCACTCGACACGAGGCTGCATCGAGAAGTGGCCCTGAAGCTCTATCCGGCTTCGGCCGACGTGCTCCGCGTGATCGAGGAGGGACGACGGCTCGCACGCGTGCGTCATCCCAACGTCGTGCTCGTGTTCGGTGCCGACATCCACAGCCGTGTGCCGGGGTTGTGGATGGAACTCGTCCGGGGCCGCAGCCTGGATGCGGTTGTGCGCCAGGACGGACCCTTCGGCGCCGACGAGGCGAGCGTGATCGGCCGCGACCTCGCCCGGGCCCTGGCCGCCCTGCACGGCGTCGGCCTGGTGCATCGTGATGTCAAGGCGCAGAACGTCGTCCGGGAGTCGGGCGGGCGCATCGTGTTGATGGATCTCGGGGCCAGTTCCGGCCCGGCCGGACCCTGCGCGGACAGTGCCGACGGTCTGATTGGCACTCCGCTCTACATGGCGCCCGAACGGCTCGAGGGCGCTCCAGCGACGGTTCAGAGCGACCTGTACGCTCTCGGCGTTCTCCTGTATTTCCTGACGACCGGCAGCATGCCTGTCACGGCGGCGAGTCTGACGGATCTCCGAGAGGCTCACCGGCGGCACAGAAGCCGTGCCCTCGTCGATGCGCGCCCAGATGTCCCGCCCGGGTTCGCGGCCATCGTTTCCGGGTTGTTGCAGGCCGACCCAGCCAATCGGCCCGGGAGCGCCGGAGAGGTCGAAGAGCGTCTGACCGCCGCCATCGCGGCGAGGAGTCCCGATCGTCCGGCCCGGCGCCCGGTGTCATGGAAGGGGTCGTTGATAGCGGCTGTCGCGGCAATTCTCGTCGGCGCATTCCTCTGGCCATTGCTGCCAGCCCGGCCCGGTGCGGATGGCGTGCAGGGCGGACCCATCCGGCTGGCGGTGATGCCCATCCGCAATCTCACTGGCGATCCGGCGAAGGACTATCTCGCGCAGGGGCTCACCGAGCTGCTGGTGGCTCAACTGGCACGCTTGAAAGGCTTGCAAATCCCGGCATCGGAGGGCCTTGCGCGATTTCGCGACAAGGCCGATCCCGAGGTCGTGGCGGGGGCACGGCAGCTGGGCGCGCGTCTCATGCTGGCTGGCTCGGTGGTCCAGGCGGACCAGCGGGTCAGGCTGAACGTACGGCTCACGGATCTGGTCACCCTCGATGTCCTCTGGGGCACCGAAATCGTCCGCGCGCCCGCGGA
>JBFWQE010000223.1:0-7288 GCA_050249615.1 Vicinamibacterales bacterium | reverse complement strand
GCGAGCGCGTGGAGGACGGCGCCGGCCGAAAGGCCGATGTACGCCACCATCCCGCCGGAGGCGAACAGGGCTACCGTCACCGAACCCGCAAGCCCGGCGAGCAGCCAGCGCGGTGACCCCTTCTGCGACGCGACGGCAGGCGCCACCAGGAGCAGGAGGCAGACCACGAGGGCCTCCCACGGTGCGGAGAGCGTGGGCGCCAGCGAGCTCACGAACCGGCTCCATCGAATGACAAGGTCCGTCGAACCCAGCGGTCCGCCCGTTCGAGCGCCCGTGCCACGCCAAGGACCGGGGAGAACGCGACATCCACGCGGTCGTCGAGGCGAAGGCGGTGCAGCGACGCCGCGTACACGCGATCGGCCAGCTTCGGCGACCACCGCTCGAGCCGGCTCGGACCGCGGGGCTCGTGCCCGAGGCGGTGCGTGTCGTGGATCATGTTGGGTGCCTTCAGGTACTGGCCGAGGCGGAGCAGGGCGTGGCACACCAGGTGCGTCAACGCCAACGCCGTCCAGCCGAGGCAAATCTCCGCGAGGATGAGCCCGACCTGCGCGAGCGTCGCGTGCGCCAGCGCACCCTTCGCGTCGGTGTGCACGCGCACGACGGCGGCGGCATAGACCGCGGTCGCCAGCCCCACCATCACGCCCGCGGCCCGGGCGACCGGCGACACCTCGAGCACCGGCCACACCCTGAGCAGCAGGAACAACCCCGCATGGATCGACACCGCGCCGTAGAAGAGCGCGCTCGACGGCGTCGGGCCCTCCATCGCCCGTGGCAGCCATCCGGAGAACGGTAGCTGCGCCGACTTGCCCATCGCGGACAGCAGGAACAGCAGCGCCAGGACCGTGGCCTGGGTGGGCTCCAGCGTGCCCACGCGATCGAACGCCGAGAATCGAGCCGAGCCGAGGAACTCGAGCGTCGCGACCGTGGCGATCAGCAGGCCCGCATCGGAGAATCGATACGTGGCAAAGGCCCGGATCGACGATCGAACGGGCTCCCCGCGCTCGTGGAAGAAGCCGATGAAAAAGGCGGACGAGATGCCGATGATCTCCCAGCCCGCGAAGAACAGCTCCAGCGCGCCGGCCAGCGCCACGAGCTGCGTGCCGGTGGCAAACAACCCGAGCAACACGAAGAAGCGAACGAATCCCGGCTCCTTGTGGAGATAGGTGCGCGAGAACCGGGCAATCAGCGCGGTCAGAACGGAGGCGAAGAGGGAGATCGTCACCGAGATGCCATCGACGCGCAGCACAGCGGGAATCACGAAGTCACCGATGCGCAGCCAGTCCCCGAACTCGATGTCTCCCTCGACGGCCGGGCTCGAGATGCCGAGAAACGCCCAGAGCACCGCCAGGCCGGCCAGCACCGAGACGATGAGCCCCGCGGCGATCGCCCGGGCCGTCGCCGCCTCGCCCGGACGGCGGCCGCCGAGGAGCACGCGCACGCCGACCACGGCCACCCCCGCGAGGGGCGAGAGGGTGGCCAGCGCCAGCGCCGCACGGATCATCCCGCTCATGCGAGCGTGGCTCCCGTCACGGCTTCAAGGTGTTGCCCAAGCTCCCTTTCCGATGCGGGCAGAGCGCTGCGGACGAGCGCGGGCTTCACGTGCTCGCGCGTGCGCATGTGCCATTCCCTCGAGCGGTGCACCACCGGCAGCAGTGTCGGGTTGGGCTCGTAGGGCACGAACCTCCCGCCCTCGAAGACCGACACGGCCCCGTTCGCTGGATCCACGGACACCAGCTGGACCCACGCATTGCCCACCAGCTCGGCCACCTCGGGTTGACGGCCAGCCACCGCGAGCAGCGCGTCCGGCGTGGCATCCACGATCAGGAGCAGGCGCATGGGCTCGTGCAGCTCCACCATCTGCAGCGGCAACCCGGTCCGCAGATCGCTCTGGTGCCCGTTCATCACGCCGATCAGACCCGTCACGTTGTGGGGCAGCTTCGTGCCACACCCGAAGGTCTCGTTGTCGACCGACGAGAAGTAGTACTCGAGGCTGATGCCGGCCCCGACCGGTCCGACGGCGGCCAGGATGCGCTCGAGCACGGTGTGGTTGGTGTCCACCGCCGGGTCGTAGCTCACCAGGAACGCTCGCCGGTCGAGGTGCAGGCCACGCGTCAGCTGCCGGCGTCCCACGATGCAGACGGCGTTCGTGCAGTGGCCGTACTCGGGCCGCGGCTGCGCCAGGTGCGACGATCGGGCCTCGACATGCCTGAGGGCCTGCTCCGCCTCGAGGTCGAGCGCGGCGTCCTCGAATCGACGGCTCCGCTCGAGCGCGTTCTCGGCGCGCGCCCGCTCCAGCGCCTGGTAGGCCTCGTCGAAGGCGGCCGCGTGCGGCGCCGGCAGCGTCTCGAGATCGTAGTAGAGCACCGCGTCGCTCGCCGTGTCGTGCAAAGCGCCGATGAACCACGTGTCGGGAGGGATGTCGATGCCCCGCCGCCGAACGCCGTCGCGAACGTCGGGCCGGTTGGCCATATCCGCGAAGAGGCGTGCGTTGGCGCCGCCCCGGCGCCCCCCGCAGGCGCCGCAGTCATGCGCCGACTCGTGCGGGTTGTTCAGGCTGGTGGACCCGTGGCCCAGCACCACCACGACGGGAGCGAAGTTCCGCACCAGACCCAGGTTGGTCAGCACCGAGATGACGCGATCCACCGACTCTTCCAGCGAGAAGCCCACCGGCTTCCGGCCCTCCGCCGGCCCGGCGCCGGCCTCCTGCCGCAGGGTGGACAGTCGCGTATTCGGGAGGGGCGCCAGCCGCGAGAGCACACGGTCGCCCCACAGGACGGAGGAGCGGGGTGCCATGACGCGCGCCAGCGTCTTGGCGGCTGAGAGCGGACCGAGGAGGAAGGACATCCCCGCGCCTCCGCTCAGGGTGCGAGACGAGCTCGCCGCGCGGCGCTCCCAGGCATGCCACCGGTCCCGGGCCTCCTGCCGGAGCCTGTGCCACCCGAGGTCGGTGTAGACCGGGCGCTCGTGCACTTCGTGGCCGGGCGTCACGACCACGGGGCAGTGAGCCGCCGGCGCACGGTCATACAGCCCCTGGTAATCGATCGCCACGCCGAAGAAGCCCGCGGCGCCGAACGTGATGTAGCCGGGGTGCTGTTCCTCGAGCGCCCGGCGGATCGATTCCTCGCGTTCGTCGATGCAGAAGATGAACTGCGCGCGGGGCCGCGCCCCGGCGTCATCGGCAGGCAGCGCGCGGCGCGCCGCGAGCGCATCGAGGATCCACCCCCGATACGTGCGCTCGTACGCCTCCTGGAACAGCTCCCGGCGGCGGACATCGTCGAACGCGCGGCACTCCGCCCACAGGGCTTCGAGCGTCGCGTCCCCGATGGCGGCAACCTCGTGCGGCCCCAGCCCGGCAGCGGTGGCGAGGCCCCACAACAACGAGGCATCGAGGACGGCCGGCCGCGGAGAAACCGGTGGCACGAGGCCGCGGAGCACCGGCCATGAGGCTTCGACATGCAGCTCCCGGCAGGCGCGTGCGATGGCCGGCCGCTCCAGCAGGAGGCGGACCGCGACGAAGTCGACCAGCGTCACCGGTGCGTCGACGTGGTGCTCCTCCGGGTGGCGCTCGAGGCGCGCGAACATGCCGGTGAAACCCGGGAGCGCCAGCGCGGTGGCGAAGAGGAATGCCTCCACGTCGCCACCTCGCACGCCGAGGTCGTCCAGCACGGTACCAATGACGTGTGCCGCAGGCTCCTGCTGCTCGAAGACCGTGCGCATGTCCGCTTCCACACCGCGGCAATCGAGTGGTGCCGACGCGCCGTTCGAGTAGAACTCGGTCACGGCCAGGAGAAACCCTTGGTGCCGGCCCGGAAGAGGCACGTGCGCCTGCCCCTGGTCGAGGAATCCGGAACCGAGGCGGATCAGCTCACCGTGGACGGCGACATCCGGATCCGCGGCTCCAAGCGCGACCAGCACGTCACGGTGCCGGCGGAAGCGACGGCGGTCCGCCGGCGCGAGCCCGGGCCCGCGGCGCGCCCGGGACAGGCAGGCTTCCCACAAGGGCACGTTGGCGCATTCACGGGCGATGCCCGCCTTGATCGAGAACTCGAGGCCGGCGGCGTCATCGGTATCGGCGTCCGTGGCCATCAACTGATGCCACAGCTCCGCTCGCGTCAGGCCCGGAAGGATGGCTTCCGCTCCCAGTGGACCCAGTGCGAGCGCGATCTCACGGCGCAGGTCGGCATCGGCGATACGACCCGAGGCCAGTGCGTCGCGGAATTGGCGAAGGCTCAGGTAAGGGCGCGCCGAGAGCGCCTCGGCACCGGCCTGCACGCCCTCGTGGAACGGGAGGTGCTGGTAAGCGTGCAGGGTGTTGTGGTGAATGAACACGCCGATGGGCCCCTGATCGGGCAGCACGCCCCGGGCGCGCTCGAGCGCACGCTCAATCGGATCCGACGACGCCGCCAGGTGGACCGCGTGGGTCATCTAGTGGCCCCCGCCTGCCTGGGCCTGGGTCAGGTCGATGCCGACGAGGGTGACATTGATGTTCCTGTGCTTCGCGTCGGCCAAGAAGGTCGCCAGCACCTCCTTGACGTCGTGGTCGATGTACTCGCCAGAGCCGTCGATGATGACTCGCTCTCCGTCGTCGATCTCGTCCAGCGTGGACACGATCCCGGGCTTGGAGACGAACGTGCCATCGCGCCGGAATCGCATGCGCCAGGTCCCGGTCTCGTCGCGCACCGCGACGACGGCGCGCTTCGAGTTCTCGTAGAGCACGAACATGATCCCGACGAAGATGCCGACGATGACGCCCTTCAGGAGATCCAGGGCCAGCACGGCGGCGATCGTGATGGCGAAGGGGAGCAGCTGTGTGACGCCCAGCTTCGCCTGCGTGGCGAAGAGCGCCGGCTTGCACAGGTTGAGGCCCACCTGGATGAGAACAGCCGCCAGGGCCGCAAGCGGGATCTTGTTCAGCAGGGCGCCGGCGAACAGCACCGCGACCAGCAGCAGGACGCCGTGCGTCAGGGCCGACAGCCGTTCGCGGGCGCCGGCGGCGACGTTGGCGCCGCTCCGGACAATGACCGCTGTCACGGGGAGGCCGCCCAGCGCGCCTGAGACCGCGTTTGCGGTGCCCTGGGCCAGCAGTTCCCGGTCCGGCGGGCTGTGCCGCTTCAACGGGTCCAGGCGATCCACTGCCTGGACCGATAGCAGGGTCTCGATGCTCGCCACGATGGCGATGGTGGCGCCGGCCATCCACGTCGCTGGGTTTGCGATGGCTCCGAGGTCCGGTCGCGGGAGCGCCGCATAGAGCGCGTTCAGGCCCCCGAGCGGCACATCGACGTAGTGGGTCGACCCGAGCGCCAGCGTGGACGATCCGCTCAGGAACTCAGCGAGGAGGCTCGCGATCACCACGACCACGAGCGCTGGAGAGATGGTCGGGTACCGGCCCAGGGGCGTCTGCTTCCACCCGAAGAGGATGACCAGCGAAATCGCGGCGATGAGGAAGGCTCCTGAGTGCAGCTGCGAGGGGATGTCCATCAGGCCGCCGCTGGCGCCGAACGCCACCGGCAGCTGCTTCCAGACAATCGTGATGCCGATGGCCGCAAGCATGCCCTTGATCACCGCCGAGGGCACGAGCGCCGAGAAGCGGCCCGAGCGGAGGACCCCGAGGAGGAACTGCAGCACGCCGGCGATCATCACCGCGGTGAGGAACGGCGGGATGCCGCCAAGGGCCTGCACCTCGACGAGCACGATCGACGTCAGCCCCGCGGCGGGCCCTGTGACCGACAGGGGGGAACGGCTGATGAACGGCACGACGATGCCGCCGACAATGCCGGCAATCAGCCCCGAGACGGGCGGCACGCCGCACGCGACCGCGATGCCGAGGCACAGGGGCAGGGCGACGAGAAAGACGACGACACCGGCAACGGTGTCCTGCTTGACGTGGCCGAACATGGACGGGTGGTGATGCATGGCGTTCCAGACCTGCGAAGACACACAACTCCCGCAAACCCTGGCCTGTCGGCGGGTTCACGGGCAGACACACTGATGGCGAACTACCGAGAACGTGGGGGCGGCTTGCGGCCGGTCAGAGTGTGTGAGGAGGTGCGCGGCCCCGGTGTGGGTGGGGCGGGCGAGCGAGGACGAGCGAGGGAGAAGCCTGATGCGGGAGCAGGGCGAAGTCCCCGGGGGGGCCGACAATCGGCCCCGCGGAGAGCATGGCGGCGGCACCTGGCGGCGCGTGGACGCTCAGCTGGTCGGTCGCGAGGGGGGCATCAGCCGCGTCGGCGGCGACCGACTCCATGTCCTCGAAGTCGTGACCGAGGGTGTCCGCCGCGTCGAACCGCTGGAGCCCGCCTCGAGTGAGCCGGACGATGCGGTCCCGCTCACGATTGCCCGACCCGGCGCGCGGGGCCGACAGCACGACCACCGTCGACATGGCCGCGCAGAGCGCGACGAGGGCGGTGATGCGGGACAGTGGCAGTCGCATGTGGTCGATGACAGGACGCAATTCCGGGGGCTTGAACCCGGATTGACGAGGATACGACAGGATGTCGATGGTGGTCAAAGCATGTTCGAGATGGTGGTCATGCGGGTCGCGCATCGGGGCCAGGCGAGCCCTGGGGTGTACGCACGAAAGGCCCGCGGGAGTGAACCCCACGGGCCTCTGGTGTGTGCGATGAATCCCCGGCAGCGACCTACTCTCCCACGCACCTGCGCGCGCAGTACCATCGGCGGTAGCAGGCTTAACTTCCGTGTTCGGAATGGGAACGGGTGTGACCCTGCTCCTATGACCACCGGGAAACTTGGTGTCTGGGGTTTCCCTCCGTCGCGCCTTGCGGCGCGTGGCGGGAGTCGTCCCAGAGCATGTCGTGATGTCAAAGAGCGTCTCTCTGGCAACTGAATACTCTGCAATGCCCGATAGTTGTCTGACCACACACCCGCGGAGCGGGAAATGAAATGGTCAAGCCTCACGACTGATTAGTATCGGTTAGCTGAACGTGTTGCCACGCTTGCACACCCGACCTATCGACCAAGTGGTCTACTTGGAGTCTTCAGGGACTTTCGTCCAGGGAGATCTCATCTCGAGGTGGGTTTCACGCTTAGATGCATTCAGCGTTTCTCCCTTCCGGACTTAGCTACTCAGCGCTGCCACTGGCGTGACAACTGATACACTAGCGGTCCGTCCAACCCGGTCCTCTCGTACTAAGGTCAGATCCTCTCAAATCTCCTGCGCCCACCGTAGATAGAGACCGAACTGTCTCGCGACGTTCTAAACCCAGCTCACGTACCGCTTTAACCGGCGAACAGCCGGACCCTTGGAACCTGCTACAGCTCCAGGATGCGA
>JBFWQE010000222.1:0-7434 GCA_050249615.1 Vicinamibacterales bacterium | reverse complement strand
CGAAGCCCGCCGCGCCCTCGAAGAAGGCCCCGCACGAGAACGCGAAGAACATGGCCTGCAGGCGCCGATCGTCCGTGAGGCTGCCCACCGAGTCCTTGATGATCTCGAACTTCCCGGTGTGAACCGCGAGGCGGTAGAGCATGATCGACGCGAAGACGATCCACGCGATGGGGAAGATGCCGTACGCCGCGCCGTAGAGCGTGGACATCACGGCGAGCCCGACGGGCATGCCGTAGACGGCGAGCGAGACGGCCAACGCGGTGCCCAGCCCCGCCAGGGCTGCCTTCCAGGTGGGCGTGCGCCAGACGCCCAGCATGAGGAACAGCACGACGATCGGCAGGGCGGCGACGGGGGCCGACAGCGCGAGGCTGCCGCCCAGGGGCTCGTAGTTGTGCTGCCACATATGGGGGTCGGGGCTCCGTGGGTGACCGAGGCCTTATAGCACAGCCGCCGCCGCGCGCCGAACGCTTATCGCAGGCCGTCGGGGGAATCGCGTGCGGCGGGGGCGTCGGGATGGCGAGGGACCAGGGTGGCGGCCGCTCCGCTTGCGCTTCTACAAGAGCCGATGCTAGTGTAGAAGCGAAAGGGGAAACGTGGTGACCGCCGACCGTCTCGCCCTGCCTCAGGGCACCCTGGACCTGTTGATCCTCCGGACACTGGCGCTCGAGCCGCAGCACGGATGGGCCATCGCCGAGCGCGTGCAGCAGCTGTCGAGCGATCGACTGCGCATCCCGCAGGGCTCGCTGTACCCGGCCCTGCACCGGCTCGAACGCCGCGGCTGGATCAAGCCGCACTGGGGCACGTCCGAGCACAACCGGCGCGCCAAGTACTACGCGCTCACGCCCCGCGGCCGCCGCCGGCTCGACGCCGGCCAGACCGCGTGGCGGAAGATCGTCGCGGCCGTGGCCAGCGTCCTCGAGCCCGCCTAGGCGCCACATGCTGAGTGACCTTCGGTTCCGCCTCCGCGCCCTCCTGCGGCGCACGGCCGTCGAGACCGAGCTGCAGCAGGAGCTCCGCGCGCACCTCGCGCACCTCACCCGCAAATACGAGCAGGCAGGGCTGTCGGCGGACGAGGCGGCCCGGCGTGCCCGCCTCGAATTCGGCGGGCTCGACCAGGTGACGGAAGCGTGCCGCGATGCGCGAGGAGTCGGGCTCGTCGAGACCATCGTGAGCGACGTGCGCTACGCGGCCCGCATCCTCGGCCGGGACGTCCCGTTCACGGCCATGGCCGTGCTCACGCTCGCGCTCGGCATCGGCGCCAGCACGACGGTCTTCAGCGTTGTCGACGCGGTGCTCCTGAAGCCGCTGCCCTACGAGGCCGCCGACCGCATCGTGTTTCCGTGGCGCGTGTCGCCGCCGAACATCGACGTGGGCTTCGACGAGTACCCCTGGGGACGGGTCGACTTCCTGACGCTGGCCGGCCAGAGCCGGGCGTTCGGGCACCTGGGCGCGTTTCAGGGCGCGTCGTTCAATCTCACGGGCCGCCACGAGCCGGCGCGCCTCGACGGCGCCCGCGTGTCGGCGGGATTCTTCCAGGTCCTCGGCGTCCAGCCCCGGTTGGGCCGAACGTTCACGGAAGACGAGGACCGGCCAGGGGCCCCACCGGTGGTCGTGCTCGGCGACCGGTTGTGGCGGGATCGCTTCGACGAGGATCCCGGCGTCATCGGGCGCATGGTTGACTTGAACGGCACGCCACACACCGTCGTGGGCGTCATGCCCCGGGGGTTCGCGTTTCCGCAGTCGGCGGGAATGCCGGGCGTGTTCGTCCTGCCGCGCGATTCCGAGCTCTGGGTGCCCCTCGCCCTCTCGCGGGGTCCGAGAGTCCGCGGAGAGCCTGCCGAGCTTGCGGTGGTCGGCCGCCTCGCGCCGACCGAAAGCCTGGAGAGCGCGCAGGCCGAGCTGGATGTCTTCTCGCGGCAGATGGACGATCTGTTCCCTCAGGGGAAGGGCTGGTTCCAGTCGCGCGCGACACCAATGATGGCGCAGCTCGCGGGAGACACGAGGCGTCCGCTCCTGCTGCTCGTGGGCGCCGTCGGCGTCCTGCTGCTCATCGCGTGCGCGAACGTCGCCAGCCTGCTGCTGGCGCGCTCAATGGCGCGATCGCAGGAGCTGACACTCCGGGGCGCGCTGGGCGCGAGCCGCACGCGTCTCGTGCGGCAGCTGGTCACCGAGCACCTGCTCCTTGCCGTGCTCGGCGGCGCGGGCGGTCTTGCGCTCGCGTGGGCCGGCCTCGAGATCGCCAGGGCGTTCGGCCCGGCGGACGTTCCGCGACTGACCTCGGCGCGCCTCGACACGACGGTCCTCCTCTTCTCGATCGCCATGACACTCGTGTCCGGGCTGGCCTGTGGCGTGGCGCCGGCGTGGGCCGCGGCGCGCGAGGATCTCGTGTCGTCGCTCAAGGCCGGGGGGAATCGCTCGGTGGCGGGCGCGGGCTCGTCGCGGGCACGCAGCGCCGTGCTCGTCCTGGAGGTCGCGCTCGCCCTGGTCCTCGTCATTGCGTCGGGGCTGCTCGTCCGAACCTTCCTGCACCTGGCCAGGGTGGACGCCGGCTTCAACCCGGAGCGCGCCCTGACGTTCGAGCTCACCCTCCCCTCGTCGTCTTACGGGGACGCCGACCGCATCGCTGCCGTCTATCGGACCATGCTGGAGCGCGTGCGCGGGCTGCCGGGCGTGGCATCGGCGGGCATCGGCGAAACGGTGCCGATGGGCGGCGCCGGTGAGAGCACGGGCCTTCGAATCCCCCACCGCTCGCCGGCCGACGCCGCGGAACTCCCCTACGCGAATTACACGATCGTGTCGCCCGGCTTCCTCGACGCCGTCGGGACTCCGATTCTTCGGGGCCGCAGCTTCGAGGAATCCGACACCGCGGACTCGTTGCCGGTCGCCCTGGTGAACGCGGCGATGGCGAAGCGCTACTGGCCCGGACAGGACGTCATCGGCAAACGCGTCGGGCTGCCCATCCGCCCCTTCGACATGGTCGTCGTGGGCGTGGTGGCCGACGTGAAGCACCAGTCGCTTCGAGAGGAGCCGGGCCCCGAAATCTACGTGCCTTATACGCAGAGGCCCTATCCGTCCATGCTCACGATGCACGTGGTGGTGCGGACGCGGGCGAATCCGGCATCGATGACCAGCGCGGTCCGGGACGCCATCCAGGCGGTGGATCCGCAGGTTCCGCTGGCCGCCGTCACCACGCTGGACGCGATCGTGGACAACGCGATGGCGCAACCGCGCTTTGCGACGATGCTCGTCGGCGCATTCGGGATGCTGTCGCTCCTCCTGGCGTGTGTGGGGCTGTACGGCGCCGTCTCGTACGCCGTGACGAGCCGTACCCGGGAGCTCGGTGTCCGCCTCGCGCTCGGCGCGCCGCGGCGGCGCGTGTGCGCCTTGATCCTCGGGCACAGCCTCCGCATCACGCTGCTCGGCATCGTCATCGGCAGCGCGCTGGCGCTGGTCCTGCTGAAGACGATGGCCGGCTTCCTCTACGGGGTCGAGCCGACCGATCCCGCCACGTTCGTCGTGCTGTCCACCCTGCTGCTGGTCGTCGCGACGCTGGCGTCCTACGTGCCGGCCCGGCGCGCGATGCGCGTGGATCCGCTGATTACCATGCGCGCGGAGTGAAGGCGTCCCGGAGCCCGCCGCCGGGGCCGCGGCCAGTCGCCCTCGAAGCCGAACGCAGATGGAGAAGCGGTTGCAGGAATCGAAGGGTCCATCTGCGCCATCTGCGTAATCTGCGCCATCTGCGTTACGCCATCTGCGTTACGCCATCTGCGTCACAGGGCGGTGTCGCGCGTCTCCCCCGACATCCACAACCCCAGCAGGGAGAGCACCGTCGACCCCGCAAGGTAGTAGCCGACGTACTGCAGGCCGAGATTCGTGGCCAGCCACGTGGCCGCGTACGGCGCCAGCGACGCGCCGAAGATGCCCGCGAGGTTGTAGGTGAGCGAACTGCCGGTGTAGCGGACCGCCGTCGGGAAGAGCTCCGCCAGCACCGTGCCGAGCGGGCCGTAGGCCAGCCCCACCAGCGCCAGCCCCGCCACCATCACCAGCGTGGCCCCGATGGTGCCCGCGTGGAAGAGCGGCGCGAACACCAGGCCGAAGGCGAACGTGGCAAGGTTCACCCACATCAGCATGGGCCGCCGCCCGCGCTCGGCGAGGATGGCGGACCACGGGATCGTCGCGGCGAAGAACAGCACGCCGAAGAGCTGGATGAAGAGGAACTGCTCGCGCGTGAACCCGAGCTGGCTCGTGCCCCATGAGAGCGCGAACACGGTCATCAGGTAGAAGTTCACGTAGACCGAGAGCCCGATCAACGTCCCGATGACGAGCGTGCCCATGTGCGACCTGAAGACCGCCAGCATCGGCACCTGCACGCGCTCGTGGCGTGCCACGGCCGCGGCGAAGACCGGCGTCTCCGTGAGGGACAGCCGCACGTAGAGGCCGAGCAGGACCAGCGCGGCGCTGGCGAGGAACGGCACGCGCCAGCCCCACGCGAAGAACTGCGCGTCGGTGAGCGTCCGCGACAGCAGCAGGAAGATGCCGCCCGAGCAGAAGAAGCCGACCGGGGCGCCCAGCTGCGGGAACATGCCGTACCACGCGCGCCGTCCGGGCGGCGCGTTCTCCGTGGCCAGGAGCACCGCGCCCCCCCACTCGCCGCCCAGCCCCAGGCCCTGCCCGAAGCGACAGAGCGCCAGGAGCGCGGGTGCAGCAATGCCGATGCTCTCGTACGGCGGCAGCAGCCCGATGGCCACGGTCGAGAGCCCCATCGTCAGCAGCGCCGCCACCAGCGTGGTCTTGCGGCCGACGCGGTCGCCGAAGTGGCCGAAGAGCGCCGAGCCGACCGGACGCGCCAGGAACGCGATGGCGAACGTGGCCAGCGAGGCCAGGGTGGCCGTCGCCGGGTCGGACGAGGGGAAGAACAGCGCCGGGAAGACCAGCACCGCCGCGGTGGCGTAGATGTAGAAGTCGAAGAACTCGATCGCCGTGCCGATGAGGCTAGCGAAGAGGATCTGCCGCGGGGTGTTGACCGCCTTCGGCGCGTGGCCCTGGCCGGCGCTCATCAGTTGGTGCCGGGGTTGGCCGCCAGAAACGGCTCGACCTCGGCCAGCATCGGGTCGATGCGCGCGAACGTGTCCGAGTAGCTCAGGCCGCTCACCTGCTTCAGCGTGACCTTCGTGCCGGCGAGCTTGCCTTCGTACGCCTTCGCGTTCGCCAGGCCGCTTTCGTCGGCGGCCCCGATCAACCAGAGGGTGGGCGCCTTGATCTCGGCCGGCTCGAGCGCCGGGTAGTCCACGAGCGCGCCGAGCGCGACGGCCTGGCGCGCGACGCCGCTGTTCCAGGCGTCGCGATCACCCGGGGACATGCCCTTCAGGTCCAGCGTTCCCGCCTTCTGCGCCTCGAGCAGCGGCTGCCACTTCGCACGCATGCCGTTGATGGCGTCCTTGACCGGCCCGCTGATCGTGGGCCCCATGTCGGCGCCGACCAGCACCGCCGAGATCACGCGATCCGACCGGGCCGCCAGATATCGCCCAATGCTGGCGCCGTGGCCGAAGCCCCACAGATGAAAGCGCTTCGCGCCCGCGGCGTCGGCGACCGCCAGCACGTCAGCGAGGACGGCATCGAGCGCGTACGCCTCGGGCGTGTCGGGCTTGTCGCTCTCGCCATTGCCGCGCAGGTCCAGCGTGATGACGGTGAAGCGCTTCGCCAGCCGGTCCACGTACCCACGCTCGTTCCAGGAGCGGCGCGTCTGACCGCCGCCGTGCAGCAGCATCAGCGCGGGGCCCGTGCCCGCGGTCTCGTACGCGATCTTCGTGCCGTCGGGCGATGTGGCGATCAGGGCGGTGGGTGCCTTTGCAGCAGCCGGTGCAGCGCCGCCTGCGGCGGCCGTGGGCGCCGCCGGCTTCTGCGTGGCGGGCGATGGCGCCGCGGCCGCGGGCTGGGTCGCGACCTGAGAGGTGGCCTGGGCGCAGGCGGAAACGGTGATCGCGAACGAGAACAGGGCAATGGCCCCGGGCGTGCGGGCGACCATTCGGACGAACGGCGTGATCATGAGGGTCCTCTGGCGTCTGTCATCGGGAAGTGCGTGAGCGTCACAGATACCACAGGCGGCGTGGGCAGTGCGAATGTCTGCGAATGTCGCTGCGCCTACGTCGAGAAGAAGCCCGGCAGATCCCCGACGAAGGCGGTCACCGGCAGGATCTCGATGCCGTCCTCGGTCGTCCGGCGCCGGGGCTCGAGGCAGACGACGACGCGACGGGCGCGGGGATGGTCTTCGCGGAGATGCCGAAGGCCCTTGAGATGGTCCGACGTCACGCGCGGCGTGGCCTTGGCTTCGATGGCGACCTTCATGTCCCCGATGATGAAGTCCACCTCGATCCCGCTGGCCAGCCGCCAGTGCGCAAGCTCGGCAAACTGCTCCTGATACGCGTTGAACGCCAGAAGCTCGTGGAGCACCCAGTTCTCGAAGGCCTTCCCGAACAGCTCGCCACCAGGCTCCATCCGGCCGCGCCGCGCGAGGTGGTTCACCACGCCGACGTCCGCGAAGTAGAACTTCGGCGCGCCAATCACGCGGCGCTTCGGCCGCCGCGTGAAGGCGGGCAGCCATCGGCCGAGCAGGGTATCCACGAGGATGCCGAAGTGACCCTTCACGGTTGGCCCCGAAACCCCGCATTCACGCGCGATGTTGGCGAAGTTCACCAGATCGCCGTCCGACAGCGCCGCGGCGCCCAGGAACGAGGAGAAGACCGGCAGGTTCCGCACCAGGCCTTCCGCCGCCACCTCTTCCTTCAGGTAATCCCCGACGTAGGCCGCGAGCAGGCGTTCGGGACGGTCCGCCTCGTAGAGGCTCGGGAGATAGCCGTGGTTGAGCATTCGGACCAGGTCGAAGTCCGGTCCGATTTCCTCCGCCGTCAGCCCGTGCAGCTCGTAACGGACGGCTCGCCCGCCCAGCAGGTTGGCGGCGCCCCTGCGAACCTTGCGCGCGCTCGACCCGCACAACGCAAAGCGAATCTTCCTGTGCTCGTGCAGCCAGTGCACCTCGTCCAGCAGCGCCGGGACCTTCTGCACCTCGTCGATGACGACCTGCGACGGACGGCTGCCTCGCGTAATCTCCTCGCGCAGCAACTCGGGGCGCTCCAGGTAGCGGCGATACTCGTCCGCCTTCAGCAGGTCGAGCCACAAGGCGTCCGGATACGCCTCGCGCAGCAGCGTCGTCTTCCCGGTCAGTCGCGGTCCCCAGAGAAAGAACGTCTCCCGGCCCGGCGGGGGCAGGCGGAGCGCCCTCGTAAACATGTGTTTTATTTTATCATGACTATTGAAATAATTAATTTCTCGCTCTCTTGAGCCGCAATCGCCTACGTGCCATAGTCCCCTCTCCCCCCGGCTGATGGCGACGGAGCGTCACCATGGCTGACATCACTCCTCCCGGGCTGGCCGGCT
>JBFWQE010000221.1:0-7442 GCA_050249615.1 Vicinamibacterales bacterium | reverse complement strand
CGTGAGGAGAACGAACAGTGGATAGCTGGGCTCGGGGGCGAGCACCTGGTCGCCGGGATCGCAGAAGAGCTTGAAGAGCAGGGCATAGGCCTCGCTCGTGCTCGACGTCAGCGCGATTCTCGACGGGCTGATGGCCAGGCCGTGACGGGCGTACTCGCGCGCCACGGCCTCGCGGGCTGCGAGCAGGCCGAGGGACTGGGGATCGTAAGTGAGCGCGGCCGGATCCGCCAGTGGCGCCAGCAGGTCCGGCGGGTAGGGAATGCCCACGCGTGTCGGATTCGACTCGGTGAGGTCGATGATGGGCGCCCCGGACGCGCGGCGCGTCGCGAGCGCGCGCGATACCGCGTTCGGGGACAGGTCCCGCGGAAGGCGCGACGAGATCATGAGAGGCGCGCGGGCCTCACGGCCCGACCAGCTCGATGCGGTCGATGACGTCGCCTTCGAGGATGCCGTCCACCACGTCCATGCCGGACACCACCGTGCCGAACACCGTGTACTGGTGATCCAGGCGCGGCGAGTCCACGAGGTTCACGAAGATCTGGGCGTCGCCCGTGTCGCGCCCGCGGGTGGAGATCCCCACGGTGCCGCGCCGGTGAATGCCCACTTCGTCCCGCATGAAGAGCGCATCGCCGGCGTATTCGTTGGCGCCCGGGCTCCCGCCCTGGATGACGAAGTTCGGCGCCACGCGGTGGAACGTGAGGCCGTTGTAATAGCCCTCCCTGGCGCGCCGTGCGATGCGGACCGATGCGAGGGGCGCGAAGTCGGGGTCCAGTGAGATGTCGAAGGCGCCACGCCCCGCCATTGTCACCCGCAGGCGCCGGCCGCGCAGGGCCTGGACTTCCGCGAGCGTCACGGTGGGCGCCGTCAGGGGACGTGGCGCCGCAGTGCGCGCCTGGCCCGACCAGGCTGTCAGCATCTCGGCCGCCTTCGCCGCGACTCGTGCATCGTAGTCGGCGAGGTACGGCTCGAGGTCCGAGACCCGCGCCCGCGCGTCCAGCGCCTGCAGCCGGTCGAGGATGGCCATGCGCGGGTCACGCGATGTGTCCTTGTTCTGCTTGGTGAGCCGGCCGAGCGCCGCCACCAGTGCGGGCACGGCCCTGGATGCCGTTGACGGATCCCCGAAGGCCCGCGTGGCGGTGAGCACGAGCTGGTGATCGTCACTGGCCAGTGCGGCCAGCGCGACGGCCACGGCCTCCGGGCGCTTCGTCTCGATGAGCGCGGCAAGCGCCGCCTCGCGCACGTTGGGGTGCGCGTCGGCGCCGAGCGCGGTGAGTGCGTCCACCGAGCTCAGCACGCCAGCGGCGCGGGCCGCGTACATTCGCACCTGCCACGTGGCGTGCGTCGCGAAGCGCGGCAGCGCCGTCCTCGCCCGGGCCGGGTCCTGACGGGCCAGGGCGACCAGCGCATGCGCCGGCGCGTGCCACTCGCGCGGGCGATCCGACAGTCCCTCGACGATGGTCGCCAGATCGGTGACCGCGCTCTCCCCCGCGGGACACGCCGCGCCCAGCAGGTCGATGGCCTGCAGCATCACGTGGGGATCGGGGTCCTTCACGGCCGCGCGGATGGGCTGGCACGACGTGGCCTGCAGTCGCCGTCCCCAGGAGCGCAGCGCCTCGAGTCGCACCGGCGCGTCGGGGTCCTTCAGGGCAGCGCGCAGCAACGACTCGCGATCGGTCATCGTCACGTCGGCGCCGGCGGCCATCGCGCCGAGCCGGCGCACCTCGCTGTCACGATCGCCCAGCGCGCGCTCGACGATGGACGGCGTTGCCTCGCCGCCGGTGACCAGTGCCGCCATGGCCAGCCGGCGGATCCAGGCGGACCGCGGGTCGGCCGGCGGACGCTGCGCCGTCGCGGACCATCGGAGGCGGTCCCAGGTCCGGGGCTGGAGCGTGCCAACCTTCCGGCTGATGCGGGTCAAGGCCTCGAGGCCGCGCACCGCGCCAGCGATGGCGGGCGTCTCGGGCTCGGCGAACGACTCAGGTGACGGCAGCTGCTCGACGAGCACAGCCTCGGTACGTGCCACCTGCTCCGCGGTGGTGTACGACAGGCGGCCGAGCGCTGCGGCGAGCTCGCCCCACACCTCCCAGAGGCCGGCCTCGGCGTCGATGGCCGCGCGCTCGATGAGCAGGCCCTGCACCTGGGTCACCGCTTCCGGCGTGCGGGCCAGCTGCGCCAGCGACCACGCCGCCTCGGCGCGGATGCCGACGCCGTCGCCAAGCGCCGGCGCCACGTAGCGAATCTGGTCCGGCTGCTCGAGGCGGCCGAGCGCGCGGATGCCCGCGCGACGCTGTGCGCCGCCCTGCATGGCCTCGCGGATCATCTCGGCGTTGCGCGCATCCTCGCCCTGGATGATCTTCTCCAGCGCGGCGGACTGCGCCTGGGCGGATCTGCCGGGCTGCGCCAGCGCCGGCGCCTGCGCCAGCGCGAGGCACGCGAACAAAGTCAGTAGTCTCGGTCGCCGTTCTGCATGTGTCACGGGGACTGTCCTTCAGATCCGGGAGTATCCGAGCATCTGCCGGGTCAGGTCGCACGAATAGGTGATGGCCACGTCCACGATGGCGCCGGCCCCATCCCGCACCGGCTCCAGCTCCGGCATGACGAAACCGGTGTACGACGGCAGCCTGAGCCGATCCACCCGCGCGACCACCTCGTCCCTGAGCGCGGGGTCGAAGTGCACGCCGTAACGCTCGAAGAACGCCTTCGCCGCCTCGTAGTCGCCCTCCGACTTCATCCGCTGCACTTCGCGCAGCAGGCGCGCCACGCCGTCATGGAACGCCCCGGTGTCCACGACGACGTAATAGGTCTTCCCGTCGCGGAGGCGCCGCTCGATGGCGCGGGTGTTGGCCATCAGCCAGTGCACGATGGCCTGGCGGTTGCGCATGTGATCTTCCTCGATCGAGGTGCCCTCGCGCACGCGGCGCAGCTGCACGAGCGCATTCCGGGCGTAGGCCTCGTACTCGGCGCGCACGATGGTGGCCTGCTCGTCGGCCGGCACCAGGCCCAGCGCAGCCAGGTGGGGGTCCGCGACGAAGTACAGCGCGACAAGATCCGCCCGCGTCTCCTCGAGCGCCGAGTACTGCTCCTTGAGGAGCTCCTGCGGCTGCGCCGTCACGCCGTCGGCCATGCGGCCCGAGCCATGGCCGAGCACCTCGTGTATCTCCGTCGTCAGCTCGCTGGCAAACGGCGCCCAGTCCCGCGCCCGATCGGCTTCCGCATCGTCCCACGTGAACTCGTGACGGAAGCTCTCGGGCTGCGACCTGTCGTAGGCCTCGAGCACGTTGGAGAGGGTGACGGACCGGCTGCCGTACTGCTCGCGAATGCGCTGGTCGTTCGGCAGGTTCACGCCGATGGGCGTGATGGGGCCCGAGTCCCCCACTTCGACCACGACTTCGATCGCCATGGCCGTGACGCCCTGCACGACGGGCTTCCGGAATCGCGGGTCGATGGGCATGTGATCCTCGAACCACTGCGCATGCGCCGCCAGGGTCCGGATCTTCCCCGTCTTCTCCGGGTTGCTGTAGTAGACGATGCCCTCCCACGAGCCCTTGATGCCGCGCGCGTCCATGTAGACCTCGATGAAGCCGTTCATCGTGTCCACGGTGGTGTCGTGGTTCTCGACCCAGGCGATGTCGAAGGCTGCCCGGTCGTCCTCGCTGCCCGTCTCGTAGAACCGGACGAGCGCCTCGAGCGCCGCGCGCAAGCCCGGCGGCGCCACCGCCGCGGCGTCGCGCAGGTGCCCGATGATGCGCACGATCTGCTCGTGGTAGCGGCCACCGACACGGTAGACCTCCTCGACCAGGCGCCCGTTGCGCTTCACCAGGCGCGAGTTCAGTGGGTGACGCTCGGTGAAACCCTCGAGATCGGCCATCGTCACGCCGTCGTAGAGGTTGTTGGCACTGGCCGCGAGGATGTCGCGCCCGCCCCCGGGGGTCTTGTTCGTCACCATGGAATCGAACGCCGGGTCGAAGAACATCGGCGCAAAGCGCGTCACCAGCTCCTCGGGCGACTCGCCGGGCTGAAGCGGCAGCGCCGCACCGTTCGCGTGCGCGCGAGCGACCGCGTCCGCAAAGGCGCGGGGCGTGAGCCGCAACACGAACTTGCGGGCCGTCAGGTTGTTGTACGGGCCGGTGTTCAACCAGAACAGCTTCGTGTAGCGCGTGACCTCCACCAGCACGTCCTCGCGTATCCCGTCGGGGTGCGTGATGACGGCCTCGAGGATGGCCCGCATCGCGAGGTTGTGGCGGTAGCGCTGGTCGTAGTAGATATCGCGGCCGGCCAGGGCCGCCTGGTAAAGGTGCCAGACGAGCACCTTCTCAGCCAGCGGCAATGCCTGGAAGCCATCGGCGTACAGCTGCACCACGGCCGCGTCGTCGACCTGCTCGAGCAGGTAGGGACGGGTGTCTGGAGGAGTCAGGAGATCTGGCACGGGTTCTCGGGTTCTCGGGTTCTGAAGTTCTGGGGTTCTGGGGTTCTGGGGTTCTGGGTTCTCAGGTTCCGAGGTTCTGATCCCTGATCCCTGATCCCAGATCCCAGTTCTCTAGAGTGCCACGTCCACCTTCTCCAGGTACTCCGGGATGTGGACGTTCCAGCCAAGCTCCCGCTCGATACGGGCCTTCAGGGCCACCTGGGCCGGCGGCTCGCCGTGGACGAGGTAGGTGATGCCCGGTGCCTTCGGGAACGTGCGCAGCCAGCGAATCACCTCGCCGGCATCCGCGTGGGCGGACATGGCATTCAGCTTCTCGATCCGCGCGTGCACGGGGACCCACTGGCCGAACATCTTCACCTGGTGCGCGCCCTCGATGAGGTCCCGGCCCCGCGTGCCGGCGGCCTGGAACCCCACGAAGAGCACGGTGTTCTTCGGATCGGGCAGGCCGGCCGCCAGGTGGTGCAGCACCCGCCCGCCAACCGCCATGCCACTGGCCGATATGACGATGTACGGGCCTTTGGCGTCCAGCACCTGCTGGGATTCCCTGGCAGACCCCACCGGTGAGAAGCGCTCGGTGCAGAAGGCGCACACCTCACCGCGCGCGGGCCGCGCGTCAGGGTCCAGCTCCGCCGCGTGTCGGCGGTAGTACTCGAGCGCCTGCACGGCCATCGGGCTGTCCACGTAGACGGGCAGGACCGGAATGGCCTTTTCGTCTTCCAGTTTCTTCAGCCAGTAGAGGACCTCCTCGACGCGCCCGATGGAGAAGGACGGGATGATGAGCTTGCCGTTGCGATCCGCCGTCTCCCTGACGATGCGCGCGAGCTCCGCCCCGTGGTCCTCGGGCGGATGCGCGCGGTCGCCGTAGGTGGATTCCACCAGGAGCACGTCGCACGCGACGCCGGGTGAGGGGTCGGGCAGCACGGGACGGTCGTAGCGGCCGAGGTCGCCGCCGAAGAGCAGCGTGCCGCCGTCGGCGTTGGTGCGGCGCACGCGGACGTATGCCGAGCCCAGCAGGTGCCCGGCGTTGATGAACTCGGCCTCGATGCCCGGCGCAACCGGGGCGGGGCGGTTGAACCCGAAGGGCTGCAGCCGGTTGAGCGCCTCGGCGGCGTCGTTCTCGGTGAAGAGCGGCAGCGCCGGGGTGTGCTTCGCATAACGGCCCTGGTTGGCCCGCTGGGCGTCCTCTTCCTGCAGCCGCGCGGCGTCGGGCAGCACCAGCTTGCAGAGATCTGCCGTTCCGGCGGTGCAGAACACGCGGCCGCCGAAGCCATTGGACACCAGGCGCGGCAGCAGGCCGGTGTGGTCGAGGTGCGCGTGCGTCAGCACCACCGACTGGACGGATCCCGGGTGCACCGGCAGCTTGGCCCAGTTTCGAAGCCGGAGCGGCTTCAGCCCCTGGAACATCCCGCAGTCAATGAGTATCCGGTGGTGATCGACTTCGAGGAGGTATTGAGAGCCCGTGACGGTGCCTGCGGCACCGAGGAAGGTCAGGGACGCCATTGGCCAAGCATCGTACTAGAATCTGCTACCCTGCTGGATCGTCGGTCCCCGTCCTCGACAACTGTCGCGGGGACCGTCCCCGTCTCCCAATGTCACGGTCCCTGCCCCTGTCGATCATCGTCCTTCTGACGTTGGCCGCGACCAGCGCGAGTGCCCAGACGCCGTCCCTGGCGGCGTTCAGTGGTGAACTGCAGGCCCTCGTCCAGAAGGTCGGGCCCAGCGTGGTGCAGATCAACGTCTCGGGCTACGCCCTGGCCGACGCGGCCGGGTCCAGCACCGCCGACACGCTGCTCGAACGCCAGCGGAGCACAGGCTCCGGCCTGATTGTCGACGCCGGCGGCTTCATCGTCACCAACTACCACGTGGTGTCCGGCGCCCGCCGCGTCCAGGTCGTCCTGCCGCCCGTCGATGGCGCCGGGGCCGACAGCTCGATCGTCCGGCCCCGCGGCCGCACGCTGGACGCCACCATCGTCGGTGTGGACGAGGAAACGGACCTCGCGGTCCTGAAGGTGAACGCCACGGGCCTTCCCGCCGCCACCTTCGGCGACTCGGATCTCCTGCGGGCCGGACAGATCGTCTGCGCCTTCGGCAGCCCCCTCGGCCTCGAGAACTCGATGACGATGGGGGTGGTGAGCGCGGTGGGGCGGCAGCTCGCCGCGGACGATCCGATGGTGTACATCCAGACCGACGCGCCCATCAATCCCGGCAACAGCGGGGGCGCGCTGGTGGACGTGCAGGGACGCGTTGTCGGCATCAACACGCTGATCCTGTCGCAGGGCGGCGGCAACGAGGGCCTGGGCTTCGCGGCGCCCAGCAACATCGTGCGCACCGTGTTCGAGCAGATCCGCCAATGGGGCCGCGTGAAGCGCGGCACCATCGGCGTGGCCGCCCAGACCATCACGCCGACGCTGGCCGAGGCGCTGAAGCTGCCACGGGACTCGGGCGTGATCCTGGCGGACGTGTTCCCCGAGGAGCCGGGGGCTGCCGCGGGCCTGCGCATCGGCGACATCGTGCTGACGCTCGACGGCAAGCCCATGGAGAACGGGCGGCAGTTCGACGTGAACCTCTACCGGCGCGCCGCCGGCGACACCGCGGTGCTCGAGGTGCTGCGCAGAGCGAAGCTCATGAAGGTGCCCGTGGCCATCGCCGAACGCGAGGGCGACCCGACGAAGTTCTCGGACCTGGTGACGCCGGAGCGCAACCTGGTGGAGCGCCTCGGCATCCTCGGCCTGGACGTCGACGCGACGCTGGCCGGCGCGGTGGGCGGCGTACGCGGGGCCGGCGGCGTCCTCGTGGCGGCGCCAGCGCTCAACACCGGGGCCGAGTACGGGCTCGAGGTGGCCGACGTCATCCTCTCGGTGAACGGCACGCCGGTGAAGAGTCTGGCCGACCTGCGCAGCCTGGTGGGCCGCCTGCCGGCGAACTCTTCCTGCGCCCTGCAGGTGCAGCGCGAGGGGCAGCTGCTGTTCCTGTCGTTCGAGATCGAGTAGCGGACGCCGGGACAAGAACCCCGGCG
>JBFWQE010000220.1:0-7629 GCA_050249615.1 Vicinamibacterales bacterium | reverse complement strand
GCGCTCGGCAAGCACAACTATGTGCTCACGGCCAACTGCGACGCCATCGCCCGCAAGATGGGCAACGCCCTCTGCGCGCCGGTCATCAAGCACGTGCCCGAGGGCAACATCGATCCGCCCAGCGGCCATATGACCTCGCCCGGCACCATCAGCCTGCGCGAGGACACGTTCCGCGCGCTGCTGACCGACACGGCGGAGTCGCTCGTGGCGCACGGCTTCAAGCAGGTCTTCTTCATCGGCGACAGCGGCGGCAACCAGGCCGGCCAGCGCGCCGTGGCCGAGGCGCTCAACACGAAGTACGCCGGCAAGGCGCTCGTCGCGCACATCCAGGAGTACTACGACTACGCGAGCGTCGCGAAGCACATGGAGCAGTTCGGGCTGAAGGAGACCAGGTCCGAGAACATGCACGACGACCCGATCATCACGCTCAACATGTTCATCGACGACCCGGACTCGGTCCGCTACGACGCGCGCGTCAAGGCGGGCAAGGCCACCATCAACGGCGTGGACGTGTCGAACCGGGCGAAGAACACCGAGTGGGCGAAGCAGATCGTCGCTTTCCGCACGGAGAAGACCATCGAGGCCATCAACAAGGCCATCGCGAACAAGGGCACGCTGCCCGCGCCGCCACGGCAGCGGCCCGGGGGTGCTGAGTAACGTCCATTGATGATTGCCGATTGCTGATTGAGCGATTCATTGATGATTCGGAGATTGCCGATTGGGGCATTGGATTGGGTGATTTGATCATTGGGTGATGGCGTCATTCGGTAGTCGGCAACTCAGCGGCGAAACAATGGAGCGCCGGGACTTCAGTCCCGGCGTTTCCTTTTTGCGGCGCGTCACGGCACCACGACCTGGACCTCGTTGCTCTCGGGACTCGTGCCACACGAGTTGATGGCGGAGACCCGCACGTAATACGTGCCCGCCGGCGCGGTCGTCGTGAAGCGCGTCGCGGGCCCGGAGACGTCGATGGTCACCAGGTCGGCCAGGCCTGGCGCGCTGCCGACGACGATGCGCTGGAGGTTGGCCACCGGCCCCGTGGTGGGCTGCTGCCACGTCAGGGTGACGGTCCGCGCCGCGACGCTCGCCGCGAGGTTCAGGGGCGCCAGGGGTGGCATCCGGTAGCACGGCGAGGGCGTGGCATCCACATCGATGACGAGCTCGGTAGAGGGCGCGCTCGTGCCGGAGGCATTCACGGCGCGGAGCCGTCCGAAGAAGCGCCCCTGCGGCGCGTCGATCGTGAAGCTCGTGGCCCCGGCGTCGAGCGGCAGCGACGCGATGTTGCTCGAGCCCTCCACCGTGCCCGCGTCGAGCACGTAGCCGGCCTGGGTGTGCGTCGAAGGCGGCTGCCATCGGAACGTGAGGATCGTCCCCTCGCTCGAAACCGTCGGGTCGAGTGGCGGCGCGGGAACCGAGGGCAGCCCCGCCGCAAACGAGACATCCGGCGTCGGCAGGCTGGCGCTCGCCGGGCCGATGCTGCGCACGCGCGCGAAATAGGAGCCCGCAGGCACCGCACTTGACGTTGACGTGACGTCGGCAGCCAGGTTCACGCTGGCCAGGTTGCTCGCGCCCTCACGGCTGCCGACATCCACCCGGAGGCCCGTCACCCCCGCACTCGGCATCGGCGGCGCCCACGACAGGGTCACGAAGTTGGGGCCCTGGAACTGCGTCACGGTGACGCCGGTCGGCGCCGGCAGCGCGGCGGGATGACACGCGATCGTCCTGACCATGGGCATGAAGCAGTCCGGCAGGAACACCGCCCGACGGGAGAGCGTGTACTCGTAGAGGTAGAACGCGAAGTCACCGACGTCGGGCCGCCACGGCAGCCACACGTCGGCGGACGGTGAATACGCGGCCACGCGGCCGCGGCTCCGGCCGCCAATGGTCGAAGACGGCGCCACGAAGAGCGTGCCGTCGCTGCCGGTCTCGAGGGTCACGCCCCCCGGCGCGTCGGGATTCCAACCCAGCGCCTGCCCCGTATCGGGATCCAGTTCGGCCAGTCCGCGGCGACGGGCGCCGCCGATGCGGCGGAACTTCCCGCTCACGAACAGGCGTCCGTTCACCGCACGGACCGACTCCACCTCCGCATCCGGCGACGCGTCGAACGGGAGGATCGTGCCCGTCCCCAGGTCGATGGCCACCAGGAACGGCCGGCTCACGCCGTTGACCGTGCCGAACCGCCCCGCCAGGTAGACGGTGTTCGCGATCACCTCGAGTTCGTGCACCACGTTCGAGTCGAAGCCGTCCAGGACCAGCGGCATCGACTGCACGGCGCCGTCCGCCGTCGCGATCGCCGCCAGCAGCGCATGCCCTGCCACGACCACGATCCGGTCACCCGCCAGGCGTTGGGTGACCCAGAAGAGGCCGTCGCCGAGATCGACGCTCCCGACGACGGCGCCGCTGGCCGGATCGATCTTGAAGAACTCCGCCGCACTCGTCATGCCGTAGAGGAAGGCGCCATCGGTTTCGAGGTGCTCGAGCCAGAGGGTGCTTGGCAGCGCCGCCGTCCAGGGCTCCAGCTGACCGGTGTCGAGATCGATCGACGCCGTGCCCGGCCGCGCCACACCGTCGATGCCGTCGAAGTTCCCGCCGAGCACAACTCCCTCCGGCGCGGGTGCGACCGTCAGGATCGAGCCGTAGGTCTGCGGATCCCACGCGAGCAGCGCCCCCGTCGTCACGTCGTACGCGGAGACGTGGCGACCGGACGCCAAGAAATACGTCGCGACGACCGCAGGGCCGACCCGTGTCAGGCCGATGACCTCGTTTGGCGGTGTCGGGGGCTCGCTGACCCGCCAGCTCGAGGCCTGCCCCGTAGCGGCATCCACGGCCGCGACGCTGAACTGATTGTCCGCGGTCCGGAAGTAGCCGCCCACGTAGAGTCGTCCCGAGTCGACGAGCAGCGACTTGACACGCGCGTCCTGCGACCCCTGCGGCAGGAACGTCAGACCAGGCGCCCATGCCGTCTCGGCGCCGGTCAGCGGGTCCACGGCCCAGAGCGGCCGCTGGTAGCCCCAACTGCCTACGTAGACGCGCGTGGACGTGGCGGCGATGGCGGTAATGAACGCGGCGCGCTCGAAGAGCCGGTTGCCGCTGCCCGCCTCGAGTCCCCAGAGCCGTCCGGCCCCGGCCGACTCCGGAAACCGCGTCTCCAGCCCACCACCCGACACGTACACGGCCGTCGAGGAAATGGACAGATTGCGCAGGACCCGCCGCGTGCCAGTGAACTCGTCGGTGCCGGGGTCGAAGGCGCTTCCCCACGACGACAGCGTGCCCGTCGCGGCATCCAGTGCCGCGAGCCCGAACCGGCGGCTGCCGTTGATGACGGAGAAGTCCCCCAGAAGGTACACCCGCCCGTGCGCAATTCGCACGTGGCGGATCGAGCCGTCGGTCGTGATGCGATAGCGCGGATCGACGGTCCGATCGGGCTGGACGCGCGCGAAGCTCGGATAAGGTTGGCCGTTCACGTTGTCGAACGCGCCGACCACGACCCACCCGCCAAACCCGTCCGCGACGATCTCGTGAACCGTCCCGTCGAAGGACGGAAAGGCCCCGGGCACCTGCGTGCCGCCGACGTCGACGACGATCGCGCGTCCGGTGGGTGCGCTGACCCGTCCGAATGGGCCGGCGACGAACAGGCGGCGGCCGATCTGCGTGGCCGCGTTGATGAAGCCATCCACCGCCGCCAGGGCGCGCGGCGTCTCGGCGTACTGCGCGCGCGCGGGCTGCGGCAACAGGAGGACCAGGGCACACCACCCCAGCACCGTGCACGTCGTTCTCGCCCACATGACACGCCTCCTTCCCTCGCGCCCGCAGCGATGGCGCTCACCAGATGGGTCGCGCCGGATCCTCATCTCACCAAATCGTTCGCCAGATCACCACACCTCGAGATCAACAGATGGTCACGGCACCACGACCTGCACCTCGTTGCTGTACGGGCTGGCGCCGCAACTATTGAAGCCGATCACCCGCACGTAGTACGTCCCCGCCGGCGCCGTCGTCGTGAAGCTCGTGGCCGGCCCCGGCACGCCGATGGCGCCAAGGTTGTCCAGGCCGGGCGCGGAGCCGGCGACCACGCGCTGGGTGTTGGCGACCGGCCCGGCGTCGGGCTGCTCCCACGTCAGGGTGACGGAGCGACCCGCGACGCTCGCCGCGAGGTTGAACGGCGCGAGCGGTGGCGTCTCGTAACATGGCGAGTCGGTGGCATCGACGTCGAGAATCAGTTCGCCGGATGGCTCGCTCGGGCCGGCACCGTTCAGCGCCCGCACGCGGCCCCAGTACCGGCGGGGCGGCGCGTCGATCGTGAACGTTGTCGCCGCACCGCTGACGGGCAGCCGAGCCACGTCGCTGAGGCCCGGCGCCGTCCCGGCCTCGATCACGTATGTCGGCGGTGGTCCCGTCGAAGGCGCTCGCCACTGCAGCGACAGCAGTGTGCCCTCGGTGACCGCCGCGACGCGGGTGAACCCGCCGACGACGACCCAGCCGCCGAAGCCGTCGGGGACAATGGCGTCCACCGGCCCGTCGAATCGCGGAAATGCGCCTGGCACGTAGACGCCGGCGGTGTCCACGACGACCGCGCCACCGGTGGGCAGGCTCACACGCGTGAAGTACCCGCCGATGAAGAGTCGCCGGCCGATCTGCGCGGCGCCGCTCACGAACTGATCCACCGCCGCCAGCGTTCGCGGCGAGTCGGCGTACTGTGCGGCGACGTCGCGAGGGGCCAGCAGCCCCAACACTACGAAGCACATCGCAGCCACGCCCGCACGTCGCTTCATCGTCATAGCGGCTCGTCTCCGTTCTGCCTTCTGCCTCGTGCCTTCCGCCTTGTGCCGGGGGCCTCCTGCCTTCAGCTTGCTAGCCCTGCTGCTTCACGGCACCACTACCTGCACTTCGTTGCTGAAGTTCCCCCCGCAGCCGTTCAGCGCAAGGACCCGCACGTCGTACGTGCCCGGCGGCGCCGTCGTCGTGAAGGCCATAACGTCGGACGCGACCTGGATGGCGCCCAGGTTGTCGAGCCCTGGCGCGGTGCCGGCGACGACGCGCTGCGTGATGGGAAGCGGGCCGTCGTAGGGCTGCTGCCAGGTGAGGGTCACGGTGCTACCCGTCACCGAAGCGCTCAGCCCTTGTGGCGCCTCGGGCGGCGTGCTGCCGCAGAAGTTCGCGGTGGCGGCAACGTCGATGAACAATTCGCTGCCTGCCGTCCGCGCACCCGCCGCATCGACCGACACCAGCCGGCTCCAGTACCGCCCGGCCGGTGCGTCGATCGTGAGGCTGGTGGCGCCACCCGACACGGGCAGCTGCGCGAGGTCTCGCGCGCCTTCCGCGCTCCCGGCCTCGAGGACGTAGGCCGCGGGTGCGCCGGTAGACGGTGGTGTCCATTGCACCGTGAGATGCGTGCCTTCGGTCACGGCCGTAACGTCGAGGGGCGCGGCGGGTCGCCCCACCGCGAAGGAGACGTCCGGCGTCGGCAGGCTCTCGTCGATGCCGGCGAGGGATCGCACGCGCGCGAAGTAACTGCCCGACGGGGCCGCCGCCGTGTAGGACGAGGAGTCTGGCGCCAGGTCCAGCCGCAGCAGATCGGTGCGCCCTGCCGCCGAGCCCACCTCGAGTCGGATAGCCGAGCGCGGCGGCCCATCCGTCGGCAGCGTCCATCGCAGCGTGATCGATGTGCCCGACTGCTCCGCCACGAGATCCGTTGGTGACGAGATAGCGGGACGAAGGCACCCGCCCGCCACGAGCATGCAGTCCGCCATCATCCCGGACCAGCCGAACGCCGCCGGGCGCCATGGGAGGCGTCGCCCGGTGAGGGGTGAGAAGACGATGTTATGTGGGGTCGTCTGTCCGCTCACGAACGGCCGGGGATAGCCGTCGACGACGGCGTAAAGCAGGCCATCGGGTCCAATCTCGATCCGGCCGACCGACACGTGCGTCGGGTCCGCGCCCCACCCCACCGGGACGTCGGGGTTCCAGGCGAGGGCATGCCCTGTCACCGGGTCCAGTTCCGCGAGCCCGCGCCGGCGGAGGCCGCCGACACGCAGGAAGCCGCCCGAGACCCAGACCCGCCCACCGGACGCGGCCACGTCGCGCGCCTCGGCATCCGGCGACGGCCGCCACGGCAGCACCTCACCCGTCACGCGGTGAACGGCGGCCAGGTACGGCCGGCTCTGGCCATTCACGGTCGCAAATGGCCCCGCGATATAGATGGTGTCTCCTGCCACGTCGAACCCGCCGACGGATTGGCCAATGCCACCGGCGAGGGTCACCGGAAGCGCACGGTACGACCAGTCGGCAATGGAAAGGGCGCCCAACTGAGCCGGCGCGACACGCTCGCTCACCGCGGTGATGAGCTCGCTGCCCGCGACGCGCATGTCGGCGAGGACCACGTCCCCGGACGAGACGCGGTGCTCGCCCACGATCGCCCCCGACACTGGATCGATCTTGAAGAAGCGGGAGTCGGACGTGCGACCGAAGATCCACGTGCCGTCGGTGGCCAGGCTCAGCGCCGTGAACGGCGGCAGCGTGACCGTCCACGGCTCGATCGCCTTCGTGTCGAGATCGATGGAGGCGATGCCCGCGCGTGCCACGCCCTCGATGCCGTCGAATTCGCCGCCCACCACAGCCCCCTCCGGCGCCGCCGCGATGGCCCTGATGGGCCCGAAGGTCTGGGGGTTGAAAGCCAGCAGGGCGCCGGTGGCCACATCGAAGGCGTGCAGGCCCCGCCCGCTCCAGTAGTCCGTGATGGCCGCCACGGCGACACCCACGCGCATCAACCGGGTGATTTGAGACGGGACTGAGAACAGCCACGGCCGCCATGACGTCGGCAACCCCGACGTGGCGTCCACGGAAGCAAGGCCGGATTGTTGATCGACCGTGCTGAAGACCCCGGCGAAGTACAGGCGCCCGCCGTCCACGAGGAGCGCCGTGATGCTCGTGTGCTCGCTGTACGTGCCGGAAATGGGCAGAAACGTCAATCCGATCTGCCAGGCCGTGTCCTGACCCGTCAAGGGGTCCACCGCCCAGACCGGACGCTGGTACCCGTATCCGCCGAGGTACACGCGAGCGGACGTGGCGGCGATGGTGTTCACCCACAGTTCGCGCTCAAACAGCATCCCACCCGTCGCAGCGCTGAAGCCCCAGAGGCGACCCAGCCCCGCGACGTAGATGCCCATCGACGACACCGACAGCTGGGTCACACGACGGCCCTCGGGATTGAATCCATGGCCGAACGCCGACGTGCGCCCGGTGGCCGCATCCAGCGCCGCGAGGCCATGGCGGGCCGCACCGTTCAGCGTCTGGAACTCCCCCGCCAGGTAGATCCGGCCGTGCGCGAGGGCCACGTGATAGATAGGGCCATCGGCCGCCACGCGGTAGCGCGGATCCACCGTGCGGTCGGGGCCTACACGAGCAAAACGCGCGAAGGGCTGCCCCCCGACGCTGGTGAAGTCACCGACGAACAGGAAGCCGCCCAGCCCGTCGGACACGACCTGGCTCACGGGGCCGGTGACGCGCGGGAAGGCGCCAGGCACATGCGCGCCTGCGGCGTTCACGATCACGGCGTTTCCGGTGGGTGTCGAGAGGCGGTTGAAGCCACCGCTCACGAAGAGGCGGCGGCCAATCTGGACTGATGACGTG
>JBFWQE010000219.1:0-7668 GCA_050249615.1 Vicinamibacterales bacterium | reverse complement strand
GCGTCATCACCGCCGCGTCCATGCCTTCCGCCAGCAGCCAGCGCGCCTTCGGCGATGCGCCGACTTCACGCAGCAGCGTGGCCAGCGGCACGCCGGTCCACTCGCTCGTGCTGGTCAGGCCGTCGGTCTGCTGCGGCGTGAGCTCAGCCGTGGGCGTGGTCAGGCGATAGGCGCGGCCACCATTGCCCGAGCACTCGATGAAGCGGATCATCGACCTGCCGGGAAATCGCTTCAACTCCGGAAGCGTGAAAATGGTGGGCCGCTCGACCATCCCGTGGATGAGCAGCGAGTACTGCTGCGGGTCCACGGCCGGCACGCCGCCGTGATGCCGCTCGAAGTGGAGGTCCGACGGCGTGATGATGCCGTCCAGATCCTGCAGCGGCGTGAATGTCGCCGTGCGGGCCGGGCTGAACGCCGTGCGCACGGGTTTCTCGAAGGGTGACCGCGCTCCGACTTCCCTTCCGGGCTGGCCCTGCACTTTCGTCGTGTCAGGGTTCTGCCGGGCCGATGCGGGGAGCGCCGCACCCACGATTCCGGCCGTGCCGGCGGCCAGCGCCCGCCGGCGTGAGATGCGCGAAGACTTCACGACTAGCCTCCTGGGCTATGGGGACGACGTGACGTCGAACGGCGTCAGCCTACCACCGTTCGCCCGCCTTCGCCCTGCGAGCTACAGCGCGGCATGCCCGTTCGCACCCGCCCGCACCCGTTCGCACCCGCCCGCACCCGTTCGCACCCGCCCGCACCCGTTCGCACCCGCCCGCACCTGTTCGCACCCGCCCGCACCGGTCCGCACCCGCCCGCACCTGTTCGCACCTGCCCGCACCCGTTCGCACCCTCCCGCACCCTATTTGCGCTCCACCAGCGCCAGTCGGGCACCGAGGCCGATCAGGACGCCGCCCGTGAAGCGGTGCTGCCATCGCTGCACACGCGGATGCCTGAAGGTCGAAGACAATGTGCCCGAGAGCCACACGAGCCCGCCCTCGTACACCACATCCATCGCGGCGAGCACCGTCCCCAGGAAAAGGCATTGCGCGAGGATGGGCCCGCGCGCGGGATTCACGAACTGCGGCAGGAACGCGAGGAAGAAGACCGCGACCTTGGGGTTCAGGATCCCGGTGGTGATGGCGCGCGTGAGCGCCTGCTGCGACGTCACGGATGGTGCGGCCTGCGGCCGGCTGCCCTGCCGCCACGCCTGCACGCCGAGGAAGACCAGGTAGGCCGCGCCGACGAACTTGACCGTGTCGAACGCCAGCGCGGACGTGGCCAGGATGGCCGACGCGCCGAGCCCTGCGGCGGCCGCGTGGACGAGCGTGCCGACGTTCAGCCCCACGGCTGTCAGCAGCCCGGCACGGCGCCCGTCCGACAGCGTCCGGGCCAGGACCAGGGCCTGGGCGGGTCCCGGCGCGACGATGATGGCGGCGCCGGCGAGCATGAAGGTGAGGAGCGTGGCGGCATCGATCACGCGTAGGTCTCCCTGTGAGGCCTCGGCAGTGACTGCCGGGCGACATCGGGATTGGATGCCGCCGCGGTGGGGGCGTGTCGCGGTTTCGACAGTGAATCTACCGTCGCACCTCGTAGCGAAGCGCGACCATGCCGCTGACGTAGGCTTTCACCTCGGCCAGGTGCAGGGCGACGTCGTTGTCGAGCCCGTCGAAGAACGAGATGCCGTCGCCAATCAGGACGGGCACGATGGAATAGCGGACCTCGTCGGCCAGCCCGAGACGAAGGCACTCACCGGACACCTGTCCGCCTCCGACGAACCAGGTACTGTGGAAGGTGGGCCTCAGGCGCTCGTTGACCAGGCGCGTCAGGTCGCCTGAGTAGAACTCAACGGAGTCCCTGGTCTTCCGCAGCTCGCGACGGGTGAGGACGAAGGTTGGCTTGTCGCCGTAGGCCCACCCCAGCCCCCTGGCTTCGAACTCCAGGGCAGTCTCGTAGGTCCGCGAGCCCATCACGTAGCAGTCGATCGTCTTCAGGAACGCCGCGACGACCTCCGGGGCCATGGTCTCCCCGCCGTCGAAGTGGTCCGAGGTCTCCAGCCAGTCCACGCCTCCGTCCTTCCGGGCGACGAACCCGTCGAGACTCGCCACCATGTGGATGGTGACACGGGACTTCGGCTTCTCCATGCTGACGCCTCCATGCGGAATGCAGGGCTCGTGAGTTCACGGGACCAGGGATTCGGCCCGATGATATCGAACATCGGCGACGGCCGGCGGGATGTGCGATCATCCGCGCGATGCCGCTCCGAGGCGCCCTGTCCCATGCGTCGTCGATGGCCGTTGTTGCCTTGCTGGGCGCGGTGGCAGCTTCGGCTCAACCGTCCCCACAATTTCGAACCGGCACAACGCTGGTGGTTGTCGATGCGGCCGTCACGGGGGCTGATGGCGCCGTCGTAGGCGACCTGACCGTCGACGATTTCGAACTGCTGGTGGACGGCGCCCGAATGCCGATCGAGCAGTTCCGGTTCGTGGACGCCAGCCTGGCGCCGCCGGAGGCTGACACGCCAGACGGCGTGGCCTCGAATGCGGCGGAGCCGGGCGGCGTGTTTGCGCTGGTCATCGACGAGTTGAATCTCGGCACACGGAGCGGCCTGCAGGCCCGCCGTCTCGCCATCGAGTTCATCCACAACACGCTGCAGCCGCATGATTACGCGGCCGTTCTCAGGTCCGGCGGCACGGCGGCGCTGCTCTTCAGCAACGACCGGGATCGTCTCATCGCCATCGCGCGCGGGACCTCCGGCCGCGGCGGGATTCCCCAGGGTGCGGCAACTGTCATCGAGTCGGCTGAAGCAGAGGCGAGCGCGCTGACCAGCGCCGACGGCATGGATCCGGCCGACGCCGGTGGCGGCGGCTCGCCGTTCGATCCCGCCGCCGGCCTGGAGATGGTCCGGCTGGTAGTCGAGCGCCTCGGGGCGATCCCTTCCCGGCGCAAGGCCGTCCTCTGGTTCAGTGAAGGGCTGTTCGTCGACGTGCGCGAGGCAATCGCCAACCCGACGGACCGTACGGGCGACAAGCTCCGGGAGGTGATCCGGGCTGCCTTCGAGGGCAACGTCGCCATCTATCCGGTCGATCCGCGCGGGCTCTATTCCGGCCCGAACCTCTCGCGCTTCCACAAGGCCCCGGAGAACGGCGCCGAGCTCGACGCGCTCCGCGACATTGGCCGTATCACCGGCGGCCGCGCCATCGTCAACACGAACGACCTCGCGGAGGCGCTCGGCCAGGTTGCTCGCGAGAACCGCGCGTACTACCTGCTCGGCTATGTGCCCACCGCGCCACTCGAGCGGAAGTGGCGCGTGCAGTCCATCGAGGTCCGGGTGCGCCGACCCGGCGTGACCGTCCGGCACCGGACCGGGTTCGTGCCCATGGCGACGCCTCCGGCGCCGAGGCTCGTGCCGGTCGCGGCACCGCTGCCCATCCGCGGTCTGCGCCTGGCGATGGCGCCCGCGCTCGTCAGCCACCTGTCCCGCTCGCCGTCCGTGATCGTGCCGTTCACGATCACGAACGGGCTTCCGGACGGGAGCGACGCCACCTATCTCGTGATGGCGGTCGATGAGAAGGGGCGAATGCGCGCGCGTCAATCCGGACGCCTGGCGCCTTCGGAAACATCCGCAATCGTCGGCGCGCCGCGGCTGTCGCTGCCGGCCGGACGCTACCAGATTCGGCTCATCGTGCAGGGCGCAGGCACCGGTGGGACGGTGTTCAGCGACTTGAGCGTGCCGAAAGGCGGTAGCTCGTCCACCGTCTGCGGCGGTATGCACCTCGAGCAGGCCGGAGCGGAGCCGGCGAGCGCCACGCACGTGTTTCCCGGAGGCGTCACGGTGCGTGCGCACGCCACTGTCTCGGCATCCAGGGGATTCGCGGGCGCCTCTCTCACCGCGGTGCTGGGGCGGGAGGGGGACGAGACGTCGAGCGTTCCGGTGAGTATCTCGCCAGTGCGCCGCGACTGGTGGCGCGTCGAGTCGGTGCTGACACTGCCGAAGGAAGCGGGGCGCTATCGCCTGAGGCTGCAGTCTGATGGCGGCCCGATTGACGGCTGCTCCACCGAGTTGGAGGTCGGTCCTTCGTAGTTCATCTGTCGGCCATCCCACCGCGGCTCTGCCACCGACGTTCCGACTCCCGGTTCCAGACTGCCGACTCTCCGATCCCGTCGGCGGCAGTTACCGGTTCCCGTATCGGCACACGGTGCGGCAGACGCGCGTGGGCCAGCGCTCCGCGCCTGTACGCGGCGGAGTGAGAAGCAGCGTGGAATGAACATCCTTCCGGTGGATCACTTTCCGAGCGGCGGACTGGTCTAAGTTCCGAGCGGCGCCTCCACGCGCGGCGCGCCGCCGGCAAAGACCACGTATTCCTGGCCCGGTGCGAAAGCCTCGGTCGTTCCCACATCGAACACCCGGGCGACGGTGCCCTTCCACACACGATCAACTTGAAAGCGCGCGACATGAGTGATCACGTGCTCGCCAACCACCCCCGTCGGCTCCACACTCAGAACAGTCCCGCGGAACACCAGCTCGCTCAACTCATGGAGGTCTGCCGGATCTTCAAAGATGACGCACACCCGCGCAGATGCCCCGGCGTCCGGTCGCATGAGACTGACCAGAGCCGAGGTCACCGCGGTGAGCCTGATGGCATCCAAGACCAATGAGCTTTCTCATGATCGTTCCTCGTGCGGAGATCCGCGGGGCCTGACGACCCTCAATCAGCCGCGCGCCGCCACGCGACATGCGGCGCGTCGGCTGTATTTGGAGGTTAGCCCGCCCGGTTCTCGGATGGCGTGTCGGCCAATGCCCACCGCCGCGCCATCTCGACGAGCCCCTCTCGATACTTCGGCCAGTCATGCAGCGTTTCCGGATCGAAATCCGCTCCGGTCGGCCATTGGATCGCGCCGAACGCGCTGTCGAGTTCGACGCGGTTGAACAGACTGAGGTCACGAAGTGGCCCGAACAACTCGCCCTCCAGGACGGGGCGGAAATCGATCGTCTGCTCGGTGCCGTCGTTGAACTGCAGGGCCAAGGTATACGGAGCGACGATCTCGAACCGCTCTACTCGATGGATGGCGTGACCCATGACGGTGCTCCTCTACTGCAATGGATCAATCTTGCGTGGCGCCTGGCCGGATTGCAGGCGGTGCCACGCCTCCAGGAGTCCCTCGTGATGAATTTCGGCCCACGCCTCGACCAGCCGCTGCTGCGTGCGGGGCAACGCGCCTCCGATGCACTCGATCGGATCGAGGGCGAATGTTGCCGTCGAGTCCTGGTAGGCTGCGTGGAAGTGCGGCCGGTGATGGGGCGCGCCCAGTTCCGCGAACATCCCGAATGATGATGCCGAAGAAGCGCGAGAGCTCAGGCATCCGACAATTGTCGCATGCCGTCGGCGCTCGTCTGTCGGGGTAACGAACGCGCCTTCTATGGTATGATGTTTTGTCATACCGCCATGCCCAAGGCCAAGGTTGCCCTGACGCTCGACGCCGAGCTGCTTGATCGTGTGGACGAACTCGTGGCCCGGCATCGCTTCAAGAATCGGAGCCAGGCGGTCGAATCGGCCCTGGCCGAGAAGCTGGCCCGGCTGGCGCGGACGCGATTGGCCGAAGAGTGCGCCAAGTTGGACCCGGCCGAAGAACGGCGCCTCGCCGAAGAAGGGATGGCCGCGACGGCGGAATCATGGCCCGAATACTGAGGGGTGAGATTCGCTGGGCTGACTTGAACCCGGTGCGCGGCCACGAGCAGGCCGGCCAGCGGCCCGTCTTGATTCTCAGCCACGATGTGTTCAACGAGCGCTCCGGCACCGTCATCGCCGTCGCCCTGACCAGCCAGGAGCCGCGCGCCGGCTACCCGTTGACCCTCGAACTCACCGCTGCACGCCTGCCCAAACGGTCGTGGGTCAAGATCAGTCAGATTCGAACGCTCTCAACCGAACGCATCGGCAAGCGACTCGGCCGCGCATCGGAGGAAGAGTTGGGGCGAGTGGCCGATGGCCTGATGGAGCTGGTTGGCTAGATCAATGCGCGGCCGGCGTTCAGGGCGCGTGGCCGCGGGAAGTCGCAGACCTCGGTCCGGACCTCCCAATGGCCGACCCCCGGTCCCCCACCCCAGTGCCCGATGCGCACCCGGCGCCCGAAGCCCGCCACCGCCCCGGTTCCCGGCTCCCGACTCCCGGTTCCCGACACGATCTACTCCCAACTACTCCCAAATCTTCCCGGGATTCAGGATCCCGTTCGGGTCGAACGCCGCCTTCACCCGCTGCATCAGCGCGATGACCTCCGGCGCCAACTCCAGCGACAGGTACTTCGCCTTCGCAAAGCCGATGCCGTGCTCGCCGCTGATCGACCCCTCGAGCGCGACGACGCCCTCGAACAGCTCCTGAGCCGCGCGATCCGCGCGTGCCATCTCGTCCTCGTCGTCAGGGTTCACCATCAGATTGACGTGGATGTTGCCGTCCCCCGCATGGCCGAAGCTGGGAATCCAGAGGCGGTGCTCGCGCTCCAGGCGAGCGAGCAGGTCGAAGAGCTGCGGCACGCGGCCGCGCGGCACCGACACGTCGTGGTTGATCTTCCGCGGCGCCGACGCGCGAAGCGCGTAGGACAGCTCGCGCCGCGCTTCCCAGAGGGCTGCGCGCTCGGCCTCCGTGGCCGCGCGGCGCACCTCCAGCGCGCCAGCCGCGCGGCACGCCTGCTCGACCAGCACAACCTCTTCGGCGACGCCACCGGAAACGCCGTCCACATCGATCAACAGCATCGCGCCCGTGCCGGCGGGCGCCACGGAGCGCTTCAGGTACCGTTCCACCGCCTGCAGCGAGCCTGCGTCCACGAGCTCGATGGTCGACGGGAGGACGCGCGCGGCCAGGAGCGCGGTGACGCCGCGGACCGCCGCGCCCACCTCGGCGAAGGTCGCCTGCAGCGTGGCCGCGACGGGCGGCTTCGGGATCAGGCGCAGCGTGATCTCGGTGAGGATGGCCAGCGTCCCTTCGGAGCCGACCAGGAGCTGCGTCAGGTCGTACCCCACGACGTTCTTCACGGCCTTCGATCCCGTGCGGATGACCTCGCCCGTCGGCAGCACGGCCTGCAGCGCCATCACGTAGCGCCTCGTCGTCCCGTACTTCACCGCGCGCGGCCCGCCCGCGCACTCGGCGACGTTGCCGCCCAGCGCCGACTTCTTCAGGCTGGCCGGGTCCGGGGGATAGAAGAGGCCGCGCGCCTCGACGGCGTCCTGGATCTCGCAGGTGAGGACGTTGGGCTGCACGACGGCGAGGAAGTTCTCATCGTCGATCTCGAGAATGCGATCGAAGCGCTCCATCGAGAGGAGCACCCCGCCCCTGACCGGGACGGCGCCGCCCGTATAGCCGGTGCCGGCGCCCCGGACGACCAGTGGCACGCGGTGCGCGTTGCACAGCCGCGCGATGGCCGCGATCTCCTCGACCGTGCCGGGGATGAGGACGAGGTCGGCCGGCGCGCCCCGGAGGAGCGCGTCGGTGCCGTACTGCAGGCGTGCATCGACGTCTTCACGCGCGTGTGCGACGCCGACGGCCGCGATGAGGGCCGCCTTCACGTCGGCGGCAAGGTCCACGGCCCGCTAGCTCCCGCTTGTGGCCGCGCCGGCGGCCTGGCCCGTGCGTCGCGCGATGAACGCGTGGATCCGGTCGGTGCCTTCCTTCAGCCGGTCCATCGACGTGGCGT
>JBFWQE010000218.1:0-7674 GCA_050249615.1 Vicinamibacterales bacterium | reverse complement strand
CGGCGCACGCTTCGTCACCATCGTCCTCGAGGACGGCAGCTACTCGCTCATCAAGCTGGCGCAGGAGAATCGCAGGCTCGAGCCCTATCGCATGGACTTCGGGCCCATCGACACGGTGAAGATGGCGCAGGCGTGCGGCGTGGAGGCGCTCCGCACGAGCGACCCGGGCGAGCTGGCCTCGGCAGCGTCGCTGGCCCTGGCCGAAGGACGCAGCCTGGTCATCGCCGTGCCCGTGAACTACGCGGACTACCGGAAGCTGTTCTGACCGCCCAAGCCCCACGCCCCAAGACCTCAAGACCTCAAGACTGTCGTAGACTCCACCCTTGCCGAACCAAGGAGGTCCCATGACCCGCCGCTCTTTCCAGACCACGCGCCGCGCCCTTGCAGGCCTGGCGCTCGTTACCGTGCTCACCGGGATCGCCGCGCTGCCCTCCGAGGCGCGGGCGCAGGACGTGATGACCAAGGAGTCCGTCGCCGAGCTGCGGACGTCGTTCCTCGCGGACCTCGAGGTCATGCGCGGCAAGTTCGTCGGCCTCGCGCAGGCGTTCCCCCAGGAGAAGTACACCTGGCGCCCGATGGAGGGGGTCCGCTCGGTGAGCGAGGTGCTGATGCTGGCTGCGATGGAAGGCTACTCGTTCGTGCCGAACTCCTTCGGCGCCAAGCCGGCCGCGCTCGGCAGCCGCGAGGAGATGGCCAAGCTCAGGGCGATCACCGACAAGGCCCAGATCATCGATCACATCAACAAGGGCTTCGCGCACGCGAAGGCCGCGCTCGAGGCGCTGGACCCGGCGACGCTGACCGGCAAGCGCACCGTGATGGGGCAGGAGCGCTCCGCGGCGCAGGTGGCGCTGCTCGTGGGCGGCGACCTGCACGAGCACCTGGGGCAGATGATTGCCTACGCGCGGATGAACCAGATCGTGCCGCCCTGGAGCAAGTGACGCAGAGCGAACCTCGATACCGCGTGCCCGGAGGGATGGCGCCGAGGGCCGCAGATGAACTGAACCAGGAAGGTCCACAACTGGAGAGGGAGGTTCAGCGTGAAGACGATGGCGACCCTGCTCGTTGGCGTGCTGTGCGGCGTTGCGGCCATGGCGGCGCAGGCGAAGATCAATCCAACGGATCCGCAGCCCACCTGCGCGATGTGCCCGGGCTACTACATCCCGGCCAGCGAGCTGGAGGCGTACCGGCAGAAGGCCATCGCCGAGAAGCTCACCGATCAGCAGGTGCGCGACGTCGAGATCGGAAAGGCGCACATCGGCATCGGCATGGTGCACCGGGGCAAGCTCGACGCGCCGCTGCCGAATTCCGTGGCCGAGCACGACCTGGTGAGCGAGGTCTACTACATCCTGGACGGCTCGGCGACGCTCGTCCTCGGGCCGGACATCGCCAATCGCCAGCGGCGCCCCGCCACGCTCCAGACCGTGCGCGAGTTCAACGGGCCGGGGAACAACGGGTCGGAGATCCGGAACGGCGTCGCGCACGACATCAAGAAGGGCGACGTGGTCGTGATCCCCGCGGGCACGGGGCACTGGTTCACGAAGATCGACGACCACATCGACTACGTGATGGTGCGGATCGACCCGGACAAAGTGACGCCGCTCAAGGACGAGGCGGCGTCGAAGGCGTATCTGGCGAAGCCGGCGAGGGGCGGCGCGGGCCGGTAGCCGCGTGTCGAGGAGCATGGCCTGCGCCTGGCGGCCTCGGCCTGATGTTGCCGCCGTCGCGGCCCGGCACGAGGCGGGGGCCATCAGGCCCTTCGTCTGAAGAAAGGCATCTCCGTGAGCGCCATGCGCATCACCGAACGCCGTGTGGGCGACGTGACGATCCTCGAGCTCGAGGGGCGCCTGATCCTCGAGGAAGGCGAGTTCCCCCTGCGCGACTGCGTCGATCGCCTCGTGGGGGAGGGGCGCGTGAACATCGTGGTCGACCTCCGCAAGGTGACGCGCCTCGACAGTGCCGGCGTCGGGATGCTCGTCAGCAAGTACCTGACGGCGCGCCGCAAGGGCGGCACCGTGAAGTTCCTGCACCTGACCGCCCGTGCCGACGAACTGATGCACGTGACGAAGCTCGCCGGCGTCTTCGAGATCTTCGAGTCGGAAGACGAAGCCATCAGGAGCTTCACCCGGGGGCAGCCCGCGCCGTGACGGGCGGGCGCAGGTGCCGCTGGAACTGGAACCGGTTCTCCAGGAGGTTCAGGTCGGTGACGTACTGCGTCGGCCCGCTGGCGTCCACCTTGGCCACGATCGTGGTCAGCACATCGCCCGTCACCGCAACGTCGAACGCCGCCCGGAAAGCGTCCAGCGTGTCGATGGTGAACGCCTCCGGCACGCCGGCCGCCGCCGCCACCCCGGCGAGGTCGGTACCGCCCGACGTGGCTGTCGGGAACCCGCCCACCGAGAGCAGGCTCTCGTTGTCGAAGACAACGTGCACGAGGTTGCCCGGCCGGTAGCGCGCCAGCGTCGTCAGCGTGCCGAGGTTCATCAGGAGCGACCCGTCGCCATCGAGCACCACGACCTTCAGGTCGGGACGCGACAGCGCGATGCCCAGCCCCAGCGACGAAGCCAATCCCATCGCGTGCTGCAGGTAGAAGAAGTTCGGCCGGTGGCCGAGGGACTGGAGCTCCGCCGCCACGGCACCCATGATCGTGACGACAACGAGCCGGTCCAGCCCCGGGTAGATGGCGCGGAGCGCATCGAGGCGGGTCATCCTGGCCGCCTTCACGAGGGCTCCTCCCACATCAGGTCCCGACAGAGCAGGAGCGCCACCGGCTTGTTGGACGAATACGCCAGCGTCTGGGCCTGCGCGATTCGTGTGGCTACGTGAGAGGGGCGCTCGAGGCGCGCGTACGGGATGCGAAGGGCGCGAAGCAGCGGTTCGGTGACCGCGCCGCCCTCGGTCTGCCACGGGTCCCGCTCACCCATGTCGCCCCGATGGCTGATCAGCATGAGCAGCGGAATCCGGTACAGCTGCGCGCCGGAGACGATGCCGTTGATGGAGGCAAGGAAGCCGTGGTTCTGCATCAGCATCGCCGACTTCACGCCGGCCAGGTGCGCGCCGGCCGAGATGCCCACGCCCTCTTCCTCCCTGGCCAGCCGCACCAGCGTCATGTCGGGGTCGTCCTCCGCCAGGCGGATCAGATGGACGAGCCACGTCTCGGGCAGCGCCGACACCAGGCGGATCCCGCACGCCTTGAGCGCGTCGTAGATTACTCGCGAATGGCCGATCGAGACCGGGGACATGGGGACGACCCACCTCACTGCGACGTGGCGCGGCCGCCCGCGACGAGATCCCATCGCGTGGCAGCCTGCTCGACGATGCGGGCGGTGTCGGCCTTCAGCAGGTAGCCCTTCCCGGCCAGATCGTTGGCGGCAGCCGCGACCCGCTCCAGGAACTGGACGCGGCCCTGGTATCGCTCGTCGAGGGCGGGCCGCGGGTCGCCGGCCCGCTGGCGGTCGCTCTTCGACGGTGCAAAGGGGATGAACGAGCCCTGCATGCTGGACACGACGCTGGTCGGGCCCGAGCGCTCGTTGAAGAGATTCCAGCCGGTGTAGGTCGCGACCGGGACGGCCAGTTCGGGCACCCGGACGCCGGCGAGCTCGTTGCCGTCGGCGTCCACCTGCGGGACGAGGATCGGGAAGGCCGACCCGATCGTCGGCGGCTCCTGCGAAACGATGCCGCGGGTGCCGAACGCGGGCCCGTAGTCAGCTCGATACGCGCGGTGCGGCGTCGTGGGCACGTTGACCGCCGGGACCTTCGGGAACGCGAGTTTCGCGGGCGGAACGAGCGTGCCATCCGCAATGCGCGGGTACCGGCTCTCTGGGGGAGGCGTGCCGTCGGTGATCCAGCGGTTCATCGACACGAGCAGCGACCGCATCACCCACCGGTAGTCGAGCGGGTTGTTCAGCTGCTGGCCGATGGTCCGCGACGGCGGGAAGGAGGCCACGCCGTGCTGCCCGGCCGACAGCAGGTAGATGCGCGTGTCCGGCGGCGGTGCCACGTCCCGCGTGCCATCGACGGACGTGTGGATGAGCGACGCCGCCCGGCCCCAGTACTCGTAGGACGAGTTCGTGTAGAAGATCTTCGGTCGATGTTCCGGCTTGGTCGCATGCGTGAGGAGCCCGTCGGTGATGCCGGTCTCCGGATCCTGCTGCGGCTCGTCCGTGAACGGGAAGATGTCGGTCGGGTAAAAGAAGTTGATGAACGGGTGACCGTCGCGCGAGGGCTGCGCGAAGCGGTGGTTGAAGCTCCCGCGGCCGGCGCCCGCCACGTGCGGCATCACCCCGTCGAAGACCGTCCGATGCGACTCGTCTTCGTTGAACCCGTAGTACAGGTAGGTCCGCAGGAACCGGCCGCTCTGGGAGATCCCGAACGCGATGGCGCGCTTGATGGCGCCGGCCTCGATTCCCAGCTCGCTCGCCGACCCATACTTGAGCCTGGACACCGTGTCGCGCACGGCCGCCGGCCCGACGCCGACCACCGGCGGGTTCGCGGCGGTGTAGACCACCTCGTAGATCCTCTTCGGCTCGAAGCCCGCGGCCATCACGACGCTCTTCCCGTCGTCGCTGAACCGCCATTCGGCTCGCGGGATGGTCCGGCGCGTGCCTTCCACGGAATCGCGAACGGTGAGGACGGCTGCCGGGTCGTTGCGCGTCGCCACGGCATACGCCTGGTGGTTGCGATCCGCCAGTGATGCCTCCTTCGCGGTCTCGATGACCACGAAGTCGCTTCGAACCAGTCCCGTGATGGCGCGCCCGTCCGGCTCGCGCGCCACCGGCGCGAACACCCGCACGAGACCCTCGCGTGCCGGCGGATCGAACTGCCACCCGATCCACATCAGCGTGAACCCCTGCTCGAGCAGGAAGCCGTCGCCGAATTCGGCAGCGGTGGCCGGATCCAGGCTCCCGGACGCGAAGTTGAAGAACCCGATCATGCCCTTGCCGCCGCGGTTCGACACCTCGTAGAGCAGCGTGCCGTTCCCTCGTGCCGGATCCTTCGGCTTGATCAGGTAGAAGTCGGACGAGAACTCGACGAGCCCGGCCGCGTTCCGGGGCGCCTTGTCGAGGTCGGTGATGATCTGGTTGGCCGGATTCTGCGGATCGACCGCGAAGTGGATGGTGCCGGTGAGCTTCTCGTAGGGGCCGGTGGCGCCAAAGGCCTTCCCGGCCAGTACGTCGGCGCGTGACTTCACGTCGATCCGGACGACCTCGGCCCAGGCAGGCGAGGCGAACAGCAGCAGCGCGGCGATCAGGGTCCGACCCGTCATGGTGGCCTCCTGGAGTCGTGCACCGAGACTATACAGGAGAGGTGTGGAATCTCGCTCCGCCAGCCGCTACCAGAGTGTCCGCTCGGGATACTGACGAATGGCCTCGCCGGCGTCAGCAGCACGAGGGCGCCGACGAGGGCCTGTGCCACCAGCATTCGGTCGAAGCAGCAGTCGCACGGGTCGACGCCCCCTTCACGACTGACAACTAAGCCAACCATACAACCATATCAACGTCACTTCTCACCGCCCTCCCGCCGGCCGCGGCCACACCGTCCCCTGGTGCATCGTCGTCACGGGCGCCAGGCCCTTGTTGACGAACTTCTGCAGGCGCTTCCCCTCCCAGGTCTCGGTCGTGTAAATGTTCCCCTGCGAGTCGGTGGCGATGCTGTGCACGCCGTAGAACTGCCCCGGCTGGCGCCCGCCGTCGCCGAAGCTCGTGAGCAGCTCCATCGTGTCGCGCTGCAGGATGTAGATGCGGTCGTTGATGCCGTCGGCCACGAACAAGTAGCGCTGCTGCGGGTCCCGCGAGAAGGCCACGTCCCACACCGAGCCCGAGAGCTTCGTGTTCTTCGCCAGGAACGCCTCCTTCACGAAGGTGCCGTCCTGCTTGAACACCTGGAGCCGATCGTTCACGCGATCGCAGACGTAGACGAGACCGTCATTCGAGACGTCGGCACAGTGCACGGGCGAGCGGAACTGCGTGGCGGGAGGCGCGGCCGGGTCGTAAGGGCCGAGCTCGACGGAGTCGTCTGGCGGCTTGCCGTAGGCGCCCCAGAAGCGCTTCATCTTTCCCGTGGCCGCGTCGAGCACGGCGACGCGCCGATTGAAGTAGCCGTCGGCGACGAACGCCTCGTTCGCCTTCGGTTCGACGAAGACCTTCGCCACCCGGCCGAAGTTGTCGGGGTCGGAGCTGCCGCGGGCGAACGTTGGCTGGCCGGAGGACGTCTTGCCGCTCATCCGCGCGTTGGGCTTGCCGTACTGCGCCAGGAACTTGCCGTCGCGCGTGAACTTCACGATGTGCGAGTCGCCGGGGCCGTTGCCGCCAATCCACACGTTGCCCGTGTGATCCACGAAGATGCCGTGGTTCGACGCCGGCCAGTCGTAGCCGGGCCCGGGACCGCCCCAGTGCCGCAGGAGGTTGCCCTCCGCGTCGAACTCCAGCACCGGCGGCGCGCCCGCGCAGCAGTCCGCGGACTTCAGCTCCAGCCCCTTCTCGTTGTTGTTCAGCGTGTCCGAGCCGCGATGGACGATCCAGACGTGATCGCGCTCGTCCACCCACACGCCGATGGCGTTGCCGAGCACCCAGTGGTTCGGGAGCGGCTTCGGCCACAGCGGATCCACCTCGAAGCGCGGCGCCTGGACGCCCGCCTGGGCCTCGACGGCCATCGAGCGTTCGATCCACAACTGGGCGAGGCCCAATCCCGCGACGACGGTGCACGCGATGGCAGTGAGCTTCCGGCGTGGACTCATGACAGCCCCCTTCGATGTCACCCGACTCCCGACTCCCGACTCCCCTACGCCCGTCCCCTCAATCGCAGCGCCACGAGCGATCCCGGGTGCGTGGGGCTGCCCACCTGCACGACGATGTACTGCGTGCCGCGATGGAGGTAGCCCATCATCCCGTATTGGCCCGGCGCAGGCAGCTTCACGGTGCCCACGCGCCGCCCGGTCTTCTTGTCCAGCGCATACAGGACGGGGTCGCCGCCCGGGGCCGTGACGAGCAAGGTCTTCGTCGGCAGCATCACCGCGTGGCCCATCTGTCCCGTCGGCGGCAGGTCCAACCCGCGCAGCGCCGGATGGTTCCGGATGTGTTCCGGCGTGTCGCCGTTCGGGGCCTCCCAGAGGAACTCGCCCGTGGACATGTCGATCGCGATGATCCGGCTGTAGGGCGGCTTCCAGATGGGCAGCCCCTCGGGGCCGTGCAGGTCCCCGCGGTTGGCCACGACCCAGCGCGCGACCGTGCGGCCCGTCGTCTTCGGATCGTCGGGCTCGTCCATCTTCTCGCCCGGCACCATGTTCTCGGACCGGCACAACCGCTGGGTCGTCACGAACAGCACGCCGGTCTCGGGATCGGCCACCGTGGGGCCGTTGATGTTGCTGGCGCCGGCGGGGCAGCTGACGAACGACCGCTTCCCCGACGGATGCCCCACCTGGATCGGCGGGTTGAACAGCGGCCCAACCTTGTAGTTCTTGACGATCTCCAGCGCCTGCTTGCGGAGCTCAGGCGTGAAGTCGATCAGGGCGTCCTCGGTCAGCTCCTGGATCTCGAGCGGCTTCGGCCTGGTCGGGAACGGTTGTGTGGGGGACAGGATCTCCCCCGGCAGATCGGACGCGGCCACCGCGCGTTCCTCGATGGGCCAGATGGGCTTGCCGGTCTCGCGATTGAACACGTACGCGAAGCCCTGCTTCGT
>JBFWQE010000217.1:0-7754 GCA_050249615.1 Vicinamibacterales bacterium | reverse complement strand
CTCCGTGCTGCCCGTGCTGACGCGCACTGGTGTGGGCGTGCGGGTCAGTCGCCGGTGGTGAGAAGGCGCCAGGTGCGCCGCGCGGAGCTTGCCGTGTGCGCGTTCTCTGCACGACCGTGTCGATCCGAGCCACGCTCGTTCGACGTCCGAGCAGGAGCCCGAGATCGGGCGGCCCAGGAACAGGAGAAACCGGCATGCGCTTCATGGTGATGGTCAGGGCGACGAAGGAGTCCGAGGCGGGCGTGATGCCCAGCGAGCAGATGCTGGCCGAAATGGGCAAGTACAACGAAGAACTGGTGAAGGCGGGCGTGCTGCTGGCAGGCGAGGGGCTGCACCCCAGCTCGAAGGGCGCGCGCGTGCGCTTCAAGGGCAGCGAGCGCACGGTGGTCGATGGCCCGTTCACGGAGACAAAGGAGCTGATTGCCGGCTTCTGGCTCATGCAGGCGCGTTCGAAGGAAGAGGTGATCGAGTGGGTACGGCGCTGCCCGAACCTCATGGAGAGCGAATCGGAGATCGAGATCCGCCAGGTGTTCGAGGCCGAGGATTTCGGCGAGGCCCTCACACCGGAGCTGCGGGAGCAGGAGGAGCGGCTGCGCGCCGAGGTCGAGCAGCGGAAGGAGTAGCGGCGCACCTCACGCGGTGCGGCCGCGGGCCGCACGCGGCGGCCCCTTGCGGCCAGAGCGGCGGAGTGGTGTGATCGGGGGTCGTGACGACCTCCGAGACGCACCGTGCGATCGAGGCCGTGTGGCGCATCGAGTCCCCACGCCTGATTGCCAGCCTGACCCGCCTGGTGCGCGACATCGGCGCCGCCGAGGACCTCGCGCACGACGCGCTGGTGGCGGCCCTGGAGCAATGGCCCCGGTCCGGCATTCCCGCCAACCCGGGCGCATGGCTGATGACCGCGGCCCGGCGCCGTGGCATCGACCAGCTGCGGCGGCGGTCCCTGGTGGATCGCAAGCACGACACGCTCACCTACGAGCTGGACGCCTCGGGCGCCACCGCCCCGCCGGACCTCGACGCCGCCATGGACGATGACATCGGCGACGATCTGCTGCGGCTGATGTTCACCGCGTGCCACCCGGTGCTGGCCACCGAGGCGCGCGTGGCCCTCACGCTCCGGCTGCTGGGCGGGCTCACCACCGAGGAGATTGCCCGCGCATTCGTCGTGCCCGAGCCCACCATCGCGCAGCGCATCGTCCGCGCCAAGCGGACGCTGGCGAAGGCGCAGGTCCCCTTCGAGGTGCCGCGCGGGCCCGAACGCGACGCGCGGTTGTCGTCGGTGCTGGACGTGCTCTATCTCGTGTTCAACGAGGGCTATTCGGCCACCGCCGGCGACGACTGGGTGCGCCCGGCGCTCTGCGATGAGGCCCTGCGGCTGGGGCGCGTGCTCGCCGGGCTGATGCCGGACCAGCCTGACGTGCACGGCCTCGTGGCCCTGATGGAGCTGCAGGCGTCGCGCCTGCGTGCCCGCGTGGGGCCGGGGGGTGAGGCGGTGCGGTTGATGGATCAGAACCGGGCCCGGTGGGATCGCGTGTTGATCCGGCGCGGGATGGCGGCCCTCCGGCGTGCCGATGCCCTCGGAGACGGCCGCGGGCCCTATGCGCTGCAGGCTGCCATCGCCGCGTGTCACGCGCGCGCGTCGAGGGTTGAGGACACCGACTGGGACGAGATCGCCCGCCTGTACGTCGAGCTGGCGCGGATCACCGGGTCGCCCATTGTCCGATTGAACCACGCCGTCGCGGTGGCCATGGCGCACGGCCCGCAGGCCGGCCTGTCGCTCGTCGACGCGCTGGCCGCGGAGCCGGCGCTCGAGGCCTATCACTACCTGCCCGCCGCCCGTGGCGACCTGCTCGAGAAGCTGGAGCGGCGCGCGGAGGCCCGCGCGGAGTTCCAGCGCGCGGCCGCGCTGACCAGGAACGCGCGCGAGCGGGAACTGCTGCTGGAGCGGGCCCGCGCGTGCGAGGGCCAGCCCCGATGACGACGCCACCGTCCGGGGCGGGCCGGGCGCTGCCGGCTGCCGTGCGCCTCACAGCCGGCCAGCGGGTGCGCCTGCTGCTGGAATGCGCGCCGCTCGTGGCGTCCATCGCCGCGTTCGCCGCCTTCGAGCTGCTGCTGGCCGGCGTGCTCCGCGAGCAGCGGCTCATCGTGCGCGGGCTCCTCGGCGTGTTCGTGATCGCCGCGATCGTCCAGGCCAGGAACCGCCTGCGCGACCTCGCCAGTGGCGTGGCGCTCGTCGCCGAGGACCGCGTGGAACGCATGTTTGGCGACCGGCACCACTACGTCGAGTTCGAGCGGCTGGGACGGTTTCGCCTGATCGGGCAGGCACACGTCAGCGCCATGCGGGGCAGCCGCTATCGCGTCTACTACAGCCAGGCGAGCAAGGTGGCCTGGCGGCTCGAAGGGCTGAAGTACTGACCGATATAAGATCCACAGGTGGACGTTGCTTCGGCCGTCATCACCTTGTTCCTGATCATGGATCCCATCGGGAACATTCCGCTGTTCCTCTCGGTGTTGAAGCCCGTGGAGCCGGGACGCCGGCGGCGCGTGCTCGTGCGCGAGATCGCCATCGCGTACCTCGTGCTGCTCACCTTCGTGTTCCTCGGCGGCCACATCCTCCGGTTCCTCGGCCTCGACGAAGCCACCATCAGCATCGCCGGCGGCATCGTGCTCTTCCTCATCGCGCTCCGGATGATCTTCCCCGCCGGTGGCGGCCACGCGACCGACGCGCCCGAGGGCGAGCCGTTCATCGTGCCACTGGCCATTCCACTCTTCGTCGGGCCGTCCACGCTGGCGGCGTGCCTGCTCCTGCAGCGCACCTCGCCGGGCCAGACCGGGCCGCTGCTGCTGGCGGTGACCGTGGCCTGGGCCCTCTCGGGCGCCATCCTGCTGTCGTCGACGTTCTTCTACCGCGTGCTGCGCGAGCGCGGCCTGATGGCGCTGGAACGCCTGATGGGCATGCTGCTCGTGATGATCGCGGTGCAGATGTTCATGAACGGCGTCCGGACCTACCTGGCACGGTGAGGACCGGCGTGTCGAGCGTTGGAACGACCCTGCGCGCGGCACTGCTGGCGGTTGCGATCCTCGCGATCGGGTGCGGCGGCTCGTCCTCGCCCACGGCCCCGAGCGCGCCGGCGCCCCCGCCCGCGGCCGCGCCCACGCTCACGTGCCCCGGCCCGGTCTCGACGACGACCAGCAGCGCCAGCGCGACGGTGAGCTACGAGGTGCCGGCCGCGCAAGGCGGCGACACGCCGGTGTCGGTGGCCTGCACGCCCGCGCCGGGCGAGTCGTTCCCGCTGGGAACGACGGAGGTCCGCTGCACGGCCACCGATCGCGGCGGCCGCACGGCGTCGTGCACGTTCGCGGTGAGCGTGTCGCGTAACCCGATGCTCTCGAAGACACGCTTCCTCGCCTTCGGCGACAGCGTCACGGTGGGCATCGTGGCGACGAACAACCCGGCGGGCTCGCCGCCGTACCTCTTGCGCGAGGTGCCGGAGGCGGCGTATCCGAGGGTCCTGCAGCAGCTGCTGGCGGCGCGCTACGCGTCGCAGCCCATCACGGTGCTGAACGAGGGCAAGGGCGGCGAGAAGGTGGTGGACGGCGTGGGCCGGGCGCAGAGCGTGATCAACGCGAACCGGCCCGAGGTGGTGCTCATCCTGGACGGCTACAACGATCTCGGGCTGGGCGACGCCGGCATCGACCCGGCCATCGCCGCCGTCACGACCATTGCGAAGGATGCCAGGTTCCGAGGCGCGCGCGTCTTCATCGGCACGCTGACCCCGCCGCCGGTGGGCGTCAACCGCGGGCTCTCGAACACCACCGTCACGCGCTACAACGCGAAGCTTCGCGACGTCGCGCGCGGCGAGAACGCCGTGCTGGTGGACGTCTACGAGGCGTTCGCGGAGAGCCCGAACGCCTACAACAGCGACGACGGGCGGCATCCGAACGAGGCGGGGTATCGGAGGATCGCGGAAACGTTCTTCGCCGCCATTCAGCGGGAGCTGGAACAGCGCTAGCGCGAAGTGAGAAGTGAGAAGTGGGAAGTGAGAAAGGAAAACGGGGGAACGCGTGACGAAGATTGAAGCCAGAGGTGGGAGCGTTGGTACGCTGGTCCTCCTGCTGACGGTCGCGATAGTGGCCAGTGTGGTCGGGGGATGTTCCAGGCCGGGCCCGGAGCCTTCAGCCGCGCCGGCGGCTGCGCCACCGTCAGTGCCCGTGTCGGCCGCCGGGCTGACGACGGTGACCGGGACGGCGGCGAGCGGCGCGGTGGTGGTGCTCGAGCCGGCCACGCCGCACGAGTATCCACCGATCCCCGGCCCGGCCGTGATGGATCAGCGCGGGCAGCAGTTCATCCCGGCGCTGCTGGTGGCGAGGGCCGGCTGCCGGTGGAGTTCCGCAACGGGGAGTCCATCGTCCACAACGTCTACGTCACGCGCCGGTCCACCGGCGCCGAGGTGTTGAACGTCGGCACCGATCCCGGTCAGGGCCACACGCACGTGTTCGAGCAGCCCGGCGTGTACGAGGTCGCGTGCGACATCCATCCCGGCATGCTCGCGACCGTGGTGGTGGTGAGCAGCCCGTACTACGCGGTCGGCGACAGCTTCGGCAACTTCGCCATCCTGAACGTGCCCCCCGGCTCCTACACGCTGAGGACGGCGCAGGGAGGCGACACGACCGGACGGTCTGTCGAGGTGACCGGCGCGCACACGGACGCAGGGAGACCGACGTCCTGACGGAGCACACGCACCGACGTGCTTCGTGTTGGGCAGGCCGGTCGATGGCGAAGGTCACGGCCGGGTGTATCCTCACTGTTTGATCGTGGACCGTTGGGGCGCAACAGGCGTCAATGGTCCAGCTTCCGGCGAACAAGGGGGGAACCATGTTTGTGTTCAATCGCGCGTCGTTCCTGACCACCTGGCTGGTCGTGCTGGCCGGCGCGTTCTCCACCGCGAGCGCCCAGCAGGCCCAGGTGATCGCGACCGGGCTCGACAATCCCCGCGGCATCGCGTTCGGGCCCGACGGCAATCTCTACGTTGTCGAAGCCGGGCGAGGCGGGACCAGCACGCTCTGCCTGCCGAATCCGACGGGTCCGGGCGAGCGGTGTTACGGGCCGAGCGGGGCCGTGACGCGGGTCACGCCTGCGGGCGGGCAGCTGCGCGTGCTGACCGGTCTGCCGTCGCTGGCGGATCAGTCTCAGTCAGGGAACGAGGCGACCGGGCCCCACGACATCGACTTCGGCTTTGGCTCGGCGTTCATCACGGTGGGCTCGGGCGGCGATCCGGCCACTCTCGCGCCGCTCCGCGCCGCCGGCCACCCGTTCGGCATGCTGCTGCACGTCTCGCTCCAGGGCGTGGTGACGCCCATGGTGGACATCGCGGCGCACGAGACCGCGGCCAATCCCGATGGTGGCGCGGTGGACTCCAATCTGTACGGCATGGCGATCCTCTCCGACCGCGGGGTGTTCACCGACGCGGGCGGCAACTCGCTGCTGCAGGTGGACGTGGGGCTCAACGTCACGACCCTGGCGACGTTCCCGACGCGAACGGCCACGGGGCCCGGCGGCCCCGTGGACATGCAGAGCGTGCCCACATCCGTCGTGGAGGGGCCTGACGGCAGCCTCTATGTCGGCGAGCTCACCGGCTTCCCGTTCCCGGTGGGCGACGCCCGCGTCTACCGGGTGCCGGCCGCGGGTGGCACGCCCGTGGTGGTGGCCGATGGCTTCACCAACATCATCGACATCGCGATCGGGCCGGATGGCTCCGCTTACGTGCTCGAGTTCGACGCGGATGGCCTGCTGGGACCCGGGACGGCCGGTCGGCTGACGAAGATCGGCCCGTTCGGCTTCCGGGAAGAGCTGGCGGCGGGCGAGCTCATGCATCCCGGCCGCATGGCGATTGGCCCGGACAACGCCGTCTACGTCACCGTGAACAGCGCGTCGGCCGGGACGGGACAGGTCGTGCGCATCGCGCAGTAAGGCGGGTGTCCACGGAAACACGAAGCACACGAGTACGAAGGACGGACGATCCCGTCCGGGTACGGAGCGCCGAGGCTTCGGCCTCGGCGAACGACACGCCGGGGACGCCGGGACTGAAGTCCCGGCGCTCCGTGCAGCGTGCCCCTTGAGTTCGCGTCAGTGCGGTGCGAGACTGCTCCGCGATGAGCACGATCAGACTGACCGTCAACGGCGAAGCGCGGACCGTCGAGGTGGAGCCATCGACGCCGCTCCTCTACGTCCTCAGGAACGATCTCGACCTGCGCGGCCCGCGCTTCGGCTGCGGCCTCGGGCAATGCGGGGCGTGCACGGTCCTCATCAAGGGCGAAGCGGTGCGCTCGTGCGTGCGCCCGGTCTCATCCGTGCAGGGCGCGGAGATCACCACGCTCGAGGGCCTGGCGCGCGACGGCGTGCTGCACCCGCTGCAGCAGGCATGGATCGACGAGCAGGTGCCGCAGTGCGGCTTCTGCCAGAACGGCCAGATCCTCACCGCGAAGGCGCTGCTCGACAAGAATCCCAATCCCACCGACGCAGAGATCCGCGAGGGCATGTCGAGGACGCTCTGCCGCTGCATGACGTACTACCGCATCCAGGCGGCCATCAAGCGCGCGGCCGCGGCCATGCAATCCATGCGGTCCGGCAACCAGGAGGTGCGGCGATGAGCGCGCCCTCCCGCAGGGACTTCCTCAAGACCTCGGGGATGCTCGTGGTCGGCATCAGCGCCGCGTCGGTGGCCGGCGCCGACTCCCTCGGCGTGGCCGCCGGTCAGGGCACCGCAGGGGCCCAGGGGCCCGGGCCGTATCCCGACGTGGACTTCCGGCAGCTGGACTCGTGGATCGTCGTGCGCGCGGACGGAACGGCGACCTTCTACGTCGGCAAGACGGACCTGGGCCAGGGCACTGGCACCGCGTTCCGCCAGATCATGGCCGACGAGCTGGACCTCGCATACGACAAGACCAGTTGCGTGATGGGCAGCACCGATGTGACGGTCGACCAGGGCGGCTCGGGCGGTTCGGATGCGCTCCAGACCGACGGCTGGCCCATGCGGCGCGTGGCGGCAGAGGCCCGCCGTGTGCTGCTCGAGCTGGCAGCGTCGCGCCTGGGCGTGCCCGTCGCTGGTCTGGTCGTCGCCGAGGGCGTGGTCTCGGCTGTGGCGGATCCCTCGAAGCGCGTCACCTACGGGGAGTTGATCGGCGGGCGGCGCTTCAACGTCACGCTCAGCGGCCGGAACGTGGACGCCACCACTGGCGTGGCGCCCATCAAGACAGTGCAGCAGCTGAAGATCGTGGGCACCTCGCCACAGCGCTACGACATTCCGCCCAAGGTGGATGGCACGGCGAAGTGGGCCGTGGACGTGAAGCTGCCCGGCATGCTGCACGCCCGCAACGTGAAGCCCCCGGTCGCCGGGGCCACGCTGGTGAGCATCGACGAGTCGTCCGTGCGCGGCATCCCGGGTTTCGTGAAGGTGGTGAGCAGGGGCAACTACGTCGCGGTCGTCTGCGAGCGCGAGGAGCAGGCCGTGCGCGCGGCGCGCCAGCTGAAGGTGACCTGGAAGAAGCCAGCGGCGGCGCCGTTCCCAACCTCCGAGGACCTGTTCACCCACATGCGCGGCGCCACGCCCACGTCGAGCGCGACGCCGGTGGTCGTGGGCGATCCCGACGCGGCGCGCGCCGGGGCTGCCCGCGTGATCGAGGCCGACTACGACGTGCCCTTCCAGGGGCACACCGCCCTCGGTCCCGCGCACGCCACCGCGGATCCGACGAAC
>JBFWQE010000216.1:0-7783 GCA_050249615.1 Vicinamibacterales bacterium | reverse complement strand
AAGAACACGGGTGACGACCTGAAGACCGCCATCCTCAACTTCGACGAACTGCGCCGGAAGTACGCAGGCACGCGCTACGAGACGATGTTCGAGGAAAGGACGCCGTCATTCCAGGCCTAGTCGGTTTCGCGACGCCCGGTCGTCGCGACGGTGGTGAGGACGACCTGCTCCGGCGGATGGCTGCGGCGCTCGAGCCGGAACCTCGGTTCACGCGTACGCTCCACAGCGAGCCCGGAGCCGGTCTCGCGCACGTGGGGCTGGAGTCCCTCGGATCCGCTGGCCAGGTTGCGTGGAACGGCGATCGGACGCTCGCCCTGGCCATGGAAGGCGAGCTGTTCGACGCGGCGGCGGTCGAGCGCGCGACGTCGAACGGGCACGAGCCTCCGGCTGAAAGCCATGCCGAGCTGGTGCTGCGCGTGTACGAGCGCGGTGGCGAGGCGGGCCTTGCCCGGCTGAATGGCGCGTTTGCCGTCGCCGCCTGGGACCGCAACCAACGACAGCTCACCCTGTTCAACGATCGCCTCGGCCTGCACCCGCTCTACTACGCGCAGGTGAACGGAGGCCTGCTGTTCGGCTCCGGCGTGCGGGCCCTGCTGGCCGATCCCGCCCTGAATCGTGCCGTGGACCTGGTGGCGCTCAACCAGTTCCTGGTACACGACCACGTGCTCGACGACCGCACCTTCCTCGAGTCGGTGCGGCTGCTGCCGCAGGCCTCGGTGCTGACCTTCCGGGATGGGAAGCTGACCATCCGCCCGTACTGGCAGCTCCGCTATCCCGAACGGTACAAACCCCAGGCTGAAGAGGCTTACGTCGAAGGGCTCGAGCACCACTTGCGACAGGCCGTGCGGCGGCAGCGGCCGGACAGCCGGCCCGTGGGCATGCTGTTGAGCGGCGGCGTGGACTCGCGCCTCATCCTCGGCCTGCTCTGCGAGGAGGGAGCGCCCCTCCAGACCTTCACGTTCGGTGTTCCCGGCTGTGACGATGCCGTCGTGGCGGCCGAGGTGGCGCGCGCGTGCGGCACCACCCATCGCTTCCACGAACTGAAGCCGGACTGGCTGGCCGGCATGGCGGATGCCGCCGTCCGCGCGACCGATGGCCTCGGCAACATCGTGAACCTCCATGCCATGGCCAACGTCGAGGCGCAGAGCCGCCACGCCAGCGTGCTCTTCAAGGGGTTCCTCGGCGATGCCCTGCTGGGATGGGCCCTCCGGCGGCAGATGTGGGGCGACTACGCGGACGCCGACCGGTACGAGGTCCATCGGGCGGCGCACCGCTTCCACGGGGTGCTGAACTACGAGCCACCAGAGGAAGCCAGACTCTTCACAAGCGCGTTCGCCGCGCGCGTGGGCGACGGCCTCTACCGTGCCTATCGCGACGGCATGGACCGCTCGGGCTCGCACCAGGTCGGCAACCAGCGGCTGTACTTCGACCTGACCCAGCGCGTCCCCCGGATGACGCTCAACGGCGTCGAGGTGGCGCGCACGCACGCGGTCGTGCGGCTGCCGTTCGCAGACAACGACCTGCTGGACTTCGTGCTGACGGTGCCCCCAGGGTTCCTGTTCGAGCGCCACCTCTCGAAGGCGGTGCTCGTGGCCCGCTTTCCGAAGCTGGCCGGCATCCCCGTCACCGGTACCGGCCGCCCACTGCAGTCCAACGCGCGCGATCTCGTCGTGCAGGCGAAGAGCCTGCTGTCCTGGCATCTGAAGCAGCGCGGGCTCGGCCGCCTGGCGCCGGCCGAGCGGCGGCCGTACAAGGACTACGACGGCTGGTTCCGCACGGTGCTCCACCCGTGGGTCGAGAGGATTCTGCTGGACCGGCGCACGCTGGACCGCGGCTATTTCCGGCCGGACTACGTCCGTGGCCTCGTCGAGTCGCACATGAACGGCGCCCGGCACGCGGTCCGGCTGGGCGGGCTCCTGACCATCGAGCTCTGGCACCGCCAGTTCCTCGACTGACGCTCCGGACACGACGCCATGCGACTGGGCATTGCCATCGAGGAAACGTGGGACTTCTTCCACGAGGTCTACGCGGACCTGCGCGCGCACCACGACACGACGCTGTTCGAGCGCCACGCGCTCCGGCTGCCGCTGCTGGGCCGCCGGCTCGCGCCGTACTGGTCCCGCCGCGAGATGCAGGCCTTCCTGAAGCGGCAGGACGCGGTGTTCTTCGAGTGGGCGAGCGAGCTGCTGGCGACCGCCTCCACGCTGCCGAAGACGTCCGGCATCGTCGCCCGCCTGCACCGGTACGAGCTGTACCAGTGGGCCGATCGCATCAACTGGGATGCCGTGGACCGCCTCATCGTCGTGAGCCAGGCGAAGGTCCGGGAGTTCGCCGAGGCGTTCCCGGCGCAGACGCACAAGGTCGTGATGATCCCCGAGGCCGTGTCGGTCCAGCGGTTCCGGCCCGTGGAGAAGCTGTTCGGCGGCGATATCGGCATCCTGTGCCACATGCGGCCGCGCAAGCGCGTCTACGAGCTGGTGCTGGCCTTTCACGAACTCGTCCAGCAGCGCCCCGGCTTCCACCTGCACATCGGCGGCGGGCGCGCCGGGGGCTTCGGCGAGTACGACGATGCGGTGCGCCAGCTGGTGCAGCGGCTTGGGTTGGCCGACAAGGTCACGTTCTACGGGCACGTCACGAAGCCGGAAGAGTGGTATCCGCGCCTCGATGTCTTCATCTCGAACGGATACTCCGAGGGGCTGCAGGTGTCGCTCCTCGAGGCCATGGCCGCCGGCGTCTATTGCCTGTCCCACAACTGGGAGGGCGCCGACGAGCTCGTGCCCGCGGAAAACCTGTACTTCACGAACACCGAGCTGGTTCAACAGCTCCTGCGCCACGCCGACAAGAGCGAGGTCGAGCGCGCCCGCGATCGGGAGCGCATGCGCGCCATTGTCTGCGACGGGTTCGATGTGGACGTGACAAAGGTCGCCATCCGGCGCGTCATCGAGGAAGCCAACGCCCGCGCGGGCGCCTGAGAACCCCGTGCGAATCGGCTACGTGATGCAGGAAGGGGTGGAGATTCGCCGCCCACCCTTCAACGGACCGGCCAACCATGTCCGCGAGGTCGTGGAATGGCTGGGCCGCCGAGGGCACGAGGTGCGCGTGCTCGTCCGCGTGGACGGGCGCATCTGGCGAACCGACGATCTGTCGTCGTTCGTGCCGGTCAACGTCCGCTGGTTCGATCGCGGGCCGCTCCGGCTCGTCGAGCGCGCCGTGCGCCGGGTGCAGTGGGAGCTCGAGCTGCCCTACGCCGCGGCATTCGAGAGCCTTCGGTTCTCGCAGGCGTGCGTCCAGGAACTCCAGGGGTACGACCTGCTGTACGAGCGCTTCGGGTGGACTGGCTACGGCTCCGGCCTGGCCGCGCGCCGGCTGGGCATTCCGCTCGTGCTCGAGGACAACGGCGACCACCTGTTCGACCTGGAGGCCAAGGGCATTGCCCCGGAGGGTTTGCAGCGCCGGCTGTCGCTGGCGCTGGCGCGGATGGCGGTGAGGCGCGCCGCGCACGTGGTGTCCGCCGGCGCCGGGTGGCGCGAGCAGTTCATCCGCCGGTGGGGGATCGACCAGGGCCGTATCACGACCATCGAGAACGGGACGGCGCTGCTCGGGATGCTCCCGCGCGAGCACCTCAGGTCGTTCGGCGATGGGGCAGGCGTGCACGTCCCGGTGACCCTGGTCTACCTGGGTGGTTTCTATCCCTGGCACGGCGTGCCCGTGTTGCTGCAGGCCCTGGCCGCCGCGCGCGCGCGCGGCGCGCGGGCGAGGCTCCTCATGATCGGGTCTGGCGATGGCTTCGAGGACGCCCGGGCCCTCGCTTCCAGGCTCGGCCTCGACGACATCGTCACGTTCGCGGGTCACCTAGCGCCCGCGGACTACGCGCCGATGCTGGCGTCAGCGGATGTGGGCGTGTCCCCCTATTGCGGATGGCCGGAGTTCTCCGGGCTCAAGGTGCTGGACTACAAGGCGGCGGGCCTGCCGACCATCGCGTCCGGCGTGAACGGGCATCCGCCGACGCTGAAGGACGGCGTGACGGGCATCATCGTGCCGCCCTGCGAAGTGGAACCGCTGGCGGCCGCCATGGCGCGGCTCTCCGCCAATCCAGCGCTTCGGACTCGGATGGGACAGGCGGCGCGGCTGGAGGCCGAGGCGATGCACGGATGGGAGCGGACAGCGGAGCGTATCGAGCAGGTGTTCCACGACGTGCTGAGACGCACGCCTCTGCAGGCCGGCCGCGACCTGGAGCCCAGCAGGCAGGGACGATGACGACCATGCAGACAGGGCTCGTCAGCGTCATGATGCCCGCGTACAACGCAGCCGCCTACATCGAGCAGGCCATCCAGAGCGTGCTGGCGCAGACCTACACCGACTGGGAGCTGCTGGTGGTCAACGATGGATCGACCGACGGCACGGCCCAGGCGGCCGCGAGGTTCGACGACCCGCGGATTCGCCTCTTCAACAAGGAGAACGGCGGGGAGTCCTCGGCCCGCAACCTCGCGCTCGAGCACGCGCGCGGCGAGTTCATCGCCTTCCTGGACGCGGACGATGCCTACGAGCCGCGGCACCTGGACGTGACGGTGGGCTACCTGGCGACGCATCCGGAGTGCGAGGCCGTCTACACGGACGGCGTGCACATCGACGAACGCGGCCAGAGGCTCGCGTCGCTGCAGAGCCGCCGCCGAGGTCCGTTCGAGGGGCGGATCTTCAACGAGGTCGTCCGGGCCTCGGATGTCTTCGGCCCTCCCGGCTGCGTGGTCATGCGGCACGAGCTCGTCGCCTGGCGCCGCCTGCGCTACGACACGCGCATCGTGATCGGGCCGGACTGGGACTTCTTCATCCGCTACTCGGATCACGCGACATTCGGGTACGTGGGAGAGCGCACGTACCTCTATCGCGTCCACCAGTCCAACATCACCGCCCAGATCGATCACACGCGCCGCGCCGGGTTCCTGGCGCTCTGCCGCGAGAAGGCCATCGGGATGGTGAGCTTCGGCGCCTGCCCCGTCGAGACGCAGGCCGCGGTGTTCTACGAGCTGCTGGTGAACCTGCTGCGCGGCCGCGGGGACCGCCGCGCCCTCATGCTCGACTCCGGGCCGTTCACGGCGCTCCCCGCCCGCGAGCAGGCGCGGCTGCTGCGGCTGACCGCGGCCGACGCGATGGTGCACCGCGACACCGACGACGTGACCATCGGCGGCTGGCTGAGCCGCGCGTCGGCGCTCGATCGACAGGACTGGCGCGCCTCCACGCTCGCCACGCTGCACCGCTTCAGCCCGGCGCTGTGCCGCGGCCTCCTGCGGTCGATGGGCCCGCTGCGCGGGTCCACGGCGCACGTGCCGCCCTTCGCCGACCTCGAGCCGGCCCGGCCCACCGGGGCCACGGATCGCCGGCCATGAGGATTGCCGTCTACCACAACCTCCCGTCGGGGGGTGCCAAGCGGACGCTGCAGGAGTTCACGCACCGCCTCTCCGCCCGGCACGAGATCGACGTCTACACCCTCAGCTCGGCCGACCACGACTTCGCCGACGTGCGGCCGTGGGCCGCCGCGCACACCATCGTCCCGTTCCAGCCGTGGCCGCTGCTGCGGTCCCCGTTCGGGCGCCTGAACCAGCTCGTGAGGAGCGTGGATCTCGTGCGCCTGCGAGGGCCGGCGCGCCGAATCGCGCGGCAGATCGACGGGGGCGGCTACGACGTCGCGTTCGTGCACCCCTGCCGGTTCGAGCAGAGCCCGAGTGTCCTGCGATACCTCCGCCGCACGCCGTCGGTGTACTACTGCCAGGAGGCCCTGCGGCTGCTCTACGAGACGATGCCGTCCCGGCCCTACGACGATCGGGCCATCGGGCGGCGGCGGCTGCTGAACCGGGTGGATCCGCTGCCGGGAATGTACCGCAGCCGGTTGCGGCACACGGATCGCGCGAACCTTCGCCGGGCGGACACCGTGCTGGTGAACTCGCGTTTCATGGCCGGCACGATTCGCGAGGTGTACGGCGTCGATGCCCAGGTCAGCTACCTGGGCGTGGACACCGGGCACTTCAGGCCGCTCGGGCTCGCCAGGCGCCCATTCGTGCTCTCCGTCGGGTCCCTGACGCCGCTCAAGGGCTTCGACTTTCTCGTCGAGGCCCTGGCGTGCTGCCCGACGGAACGCCGCTTGCGCCTCGTCATCGTGAGCAACTTCGCCAATGCACCGGAGCGGGGGCACCTGGAGCAACTGGCGCGATCGCGGCGTGTCGAGATCGAGCTCGTCACCCACGCGCGCGAGGATGACCTGGTCCGGCTCTACAACGAGGCGGTCCTGGTGGCGTACGCGCCGGTTCGCGAGCCGTTCGGGCTCGTGCCGCTCGAAGCCATGGCGTGCGGCACGCCGGTCGTGGCGGTCGCCGAGGGCGGCATTCCCGAGAGCGTCATCGACGGCCGGACGGGACTGCTGACGGGCCGCGATCCGCGGGCGTTCGCGGCCGCCATCGACCGCGTGATCGCCGACGCCGCGCTCGCCAGGCAGTACGGCGATGAGGGGCGGGCGCACGTGTCGCGTGAGTGGACCTGGGAGCGCGCCGCCGCGAGGCTCGAGGCACACCTCTCGGGCGTGACGGCGCGGATGCGGCAGCCGGTGGCGGCCGCGTAGGGAGTGACGTGGTGAGGGTGCTGTCCCGGGAATGGTTCATGGGCCTCTTCGGCCACTCGCAGTACACGCCCTTCGTCGTCGTCGGCCGGTCGCGCGTCGGCTCGAACCTCCTGCGGAGCCTGCTGAATGCCCACCCGCACATCGTGGCGTTCGGCGAGGTCTTCCGTGACGTCAACGAGCTGGACTGGGATCACACCGGCTACTTTCAGTCGTCTTCGGTCCGGGACGTCGTGCAGCGGGAGCCGTTGCGGTTCCTGGAGACGCGGCTGTTCGGCCGGTATCCCCGGAGCGTCCGGGCGGTGGGCTTCAAGCTGTTCTACTACCACGCCCGCGACGGCGCGCAGGCCGCCATCTGGCCGTGGATCCTCGAGCGCCGCGACATCCACGTGATTCATCTCAAGCGCGGCAACCTCCTCGAGACGCACGTCTCGCGCAAGCGGGCGGCGCTGACGGGTCAATGGGTGAACACGTCGGGCCGGAAGGACGAGGCCGTCACGCTGACCCTCGACTACGACGAGGTGCTCGCCGACTTCCGGCAGACGCGCGGGTGGGAGGAGGAGAGCGACCGGGCGTTTGCCGGGCACCCGCTGCTGCAGGTGACCTACGAGCAGCTCGCGTCGGACTACCAGGCCGAGGCCCGGCGGCTGGAGGCGTTCCTCGGGGTGGAGCCGCACGCGGTCCAGCCCTCGACGTTCCGCCAGTCCACGCAGTCGCTGTCGGACACGATCTCGAACTATCACGAGTTGAAGGCGCGGTTCACGGGAACGCCCTGGACCGGGTTCTTCACGGAATGAGGACGGACAGGACACGGACACATGGATTTCGCCTGGTCGGAAGAGCAGCTCGCCTTCAAGAACGCGGTCGTCGAGTTCGCGCGCCAGCGGCTCAACGGCGGGATGATCGAGCGCGATCGTGAGGGCGCCTTCTCCCGCGAGCTCTGGGAGGAATGTGCAAAGTTCGGCATCCAGGGACTGCCTTTTCCCGAGGAGTACGGGGGCGGCAACGCCGACATCCTCACGACCATGCTGACGATGGAGGGCCTTGGGTACGGCTGCCTGGACAACGGGCTCATCTTCGGCATCAACGCCCAGATGTGGAGCGTGCAGATGCCCATCCTGACGTTCGGCACGGAGGCGCAGAAGCGGAAGTACCTGCCCGGCATGTGCAGCGGCG
>JBFWQE010000215.1:0-7928 GCA_050249615.1 Vicinamibacterales bacterium | reverse complement strand
CGGGGACGTGGGCACCGGCTTCAGCCAGGCGGAGATCGAGCGGCTCTGGACACTTCTCGCGCCTCTCGCCACGACGACGTGCCCGCTCGCCGACCCGCCCGCCTCGCTGGAGCGCCGCGCGCACTGGGTGCGGCCGGTGCTGGTCGCGCAGGTGCGCTACACGGAGCTGACCGACGAAGGGCGACTGCGGCATCCGGCCTACCTGGGATTGAGAGACGACAAGAGCGCGGAGGAGGTGCAGGGTGCAGGGGTGCAGGGGGCAGGGGTGCAGCGTGTAGGGGTGCGGGGGGCAGGGGTGCAGGGTGCAAGGGTGCAAGGTGCAGGGGGGCAGGCGGGCCTCGACGCTGTCATCGATCAACTCACCTCGCTCGAGAAGGCCCGCAAGAACGGCCGCATCACGCTGCCCGACGGCGACACCCTGGACGTCACCAACCTGCACAAGGTGTTCTGGCCGGAGGGCGCCCGCACGAAGGGCGACCTGCTTCGTTACTACACGCGCATCTCACCGCTCATCCTGCCCGTCGTCGACAACCGCCCGCTCGTGATGAAGCGCATGCCGGACGGCGTGACGGGTGAAGCCTTCTACCAGCACCGCGCGCCGGAGCCGGTGCCGCCCGGCGTGCGCATCGAGACGCTCCCGGACGATGACGTGCCGGCACGGCTGGTGGGCGGATCCCTCAAGACGCTCCTGTACATGGCGCAGCTCGCGTCCATCTCCATGGACCCGTGGTTCTCGCGCATGGACGCGCTCGACACGCCCGACCAGGTGGCCATCGATCTCGACCCGCAGCCCGGCGCCACGTTCGGCCAGATCCTCGACGTGGCCCGCTGGGTGCGCGACATCCTCGAGCGGGTCGGCGTGCGCGGCTATCCCAAGACCTCGGGCTCCGAGGGCCTGCACGTCTTCATTCCCCTGCCGCCCGGCACGCCATACCAGGCCGGGATGCTCTTCTGCCAGATCGTCGCGACGATGGTGGCGAGCCAGCATCCCAAGGTCGCGACGGTGCAGCGGATGGTGGGCAAGCGGAAGGACGGCACGATCTACGTGGACTACCTGCAGAACATCCAGGGCAAGACGCTGGCCTGTGCCTACAGCGCCCGCGCCAGCGCATTTGCCGGCGTCTCGGCGCCGCTCGCCTGGGAGGAAGTGGATGCCGGCGTTGCGCCGCAGGACTTCACCATTGCGAACATCCACGCCCGCGTGGAGCGCGTGGGCGACCTGTGGGCAGGCCTGCGCGAGGACCCGGGCGCCGACCTGCTGGGGGCGATGGAGAAGTTGCGGTAGGGCGGCGCTGCGCGCTGCGGGCGGAGTAAGCGGCGCTGCGCGCCGTAGGCGCGGCTGCGCCGCGCAGGCGGCCCCTTCGGGGCCGTGGGCGGTGCTGCGCTCCGGCGGCCGCCTTCCGGCGGTAGGCCTGCGGTGGGACCCCACGCGCCGCCAGGCGCGCCCACCGAGCGAAGCAAGGCCCACACGCCGCAGGCGTGCCCTACCGCGCGAAGCGCGGCCCCGAGTGGGCGGTGCTGCACTCCGGCGGCCGCCTTCCGGCGGTAGGCCTGCGGTGGGACTCCACGCGCCGCCAGGCGCGCCCACCGAGCGAAGCGAGGCCCACACGCCGAAGGCGTGCCCTACCGCGCGAAGCGCGGCCCCGAGTGGGCGGTGCTGCACTCCGGCGGCCGCCTTCCGGCGGTAGGCCTGCGGTGGGACCCCACGCGCCGCCAGGCGTGCCCACCGAGCGAAGCAAGGCCCACACGCCCGAAGGCGTGCCCACACGCCGAAGGCGTGCCCACACGCCGAAGGCGCGCCCACGCCGCATTGCGCGGCCCACGCGGCGCAGCCGCGCCCCGTGATACCTTCTTCCCCCCATGACCCTCACGCGACGCGACGTGATGAAGCTCTCGGCCGGCGCGCTGGCGACCGCCGCCTGGCCGGCCCGGGCCCAGGCCCGCCCGCTGCGGATGCTGCTCAACTCCGGCTACTCCGGGGCCAACTCGTTCTTCCTGCTGGCCGAGGACAACGGCTACCTGAAGGAAGCCGGCGTGAGCCTCACGTTCACCGCCGGACGCGGCGCCTACACGGCCGCGAACCGCATGATGGAGGAAGGCTTCGACGTGGCCTACGGCGACGTCAACGCGCTCATCGAGCTGGTCTCATTCGAGCCCGAGAAGTCGCCGGTCGGCGTCTACATGGTCTTCAACAGCACGCCGTCCGCGCTGGTCGTCAAGGCCGACGGCCCCGTCCAACTCCCCTACGACCTGCTCGGCCGCCGCATCGTCGGCCACGCCGCCGACGTCGCACTCAACACGTTCCGCGTGTACGCCGCGCACGCGCGGGTGGATCCGGACGAGATCACCATCGACACGTCCGAGGCCAGCATGGAGGAGATGCTGAAAGACCTGCTGGCCGGCAAGGTGGACGCGGTTTTCGGGTACGCCTCGACCATCCGCGCCGCCGCCACGGCCGCGAAGATCGACGCCGGGACGCAGCTGAAGCTGTTCAAGTACGAAGACCTGATGACCGAGTTCTACGGCAGCACGGTGATGGCCAGCCGGCGCCTCGTGGCGGAGTCGCCGGAGCTGCTGCGCGGGATGCTGCGCGCGTTCACGCGCGGGCTCCGAGACGCCATCCTCCAGCCCGACGCGGCCATCGACGCCGTGGCGAAACGGGACCCCAAGATCGATCGCGCCATCGAGCGCGCGCGCCTGCAGGACACCCTGGACGGCGAGATGGCCCACCCCGAGGGCCAGCGCATCGGCATCGGCGAGGTGGACCCGGGCCGCCTCGCCGCGAACATCGTGCAGATCGTGGAGACACGCAAGCTCCAGCGCGTGCCCGGCATCCTGGAGGTCTTCAACGACGAGTTCCTGCCGCCCATCAACGAGCGCATCACGTCGCTGGGAAGGTGAACTCGGCTGCGCCTACCGCGCGCTGTTCATTGATGATTGCCGATTGGTGATTGACGATTCATTGGGTGATGGAGCGACTGAGCCATTGGGCATTGGATTGGTGATGGAGGCACTGGCGATTGGGTGATTTGTGATTCGCCGTGTCCCGGCTGTCCCGCCGGGCCGCCGGGACAATCGCCGCCGCGAGAATGGCCCAATGGCCCAATCGCTCAATTCCCCAATCCAATTGCCCAATGCCTCAGTCATCAATCGCCCAACGAATCGTCAATCACCAATCGGCAATCATCAATGGACAGCGCGGCGCACAGCCTAGAACGTCACCCTCACCTCTCCGATAACCTGCCGCTTGAGGATGTCCCCGAACACGTGGGACTGGATGTCCTCGTTCAGCAGGTTGATTACCTTCACGGTGGTGATGAGCCGGTCGCCGCCCCAGCGGACGCCGAACGCGCCGTTCACCTGCGAGTAGGCGTCGGTCGGCCCGTGGAAGCGCGCGTCGAGCACGTCCTGCCAGAACGCCTCGTCCACCCACGTGTAGGACATGTTCCCGGTGAACCGCCCCTGGGTGAAGTTGAAGCCCAGGTTGAGGCGGTTCTGCGGCGGCAGGTTCACCTCGGAGATGTCGAAGTCCGGATCCGGCTTCGCCTGGTACGAATAGTTGGCGAACACGTTCAGCGCCTGACTGACGGCGCCGTCCACCCCCAGCTCGAAGCCCTTGTTGATGACCTCGCCGAGGTTCCGATAGCTGAACTCGGACGGCAGGCCGCCCGTGGTGCACGGCGTGCCGGGCGGCAGCGTGAGGCAGGAGGGCGGCAGCACCTCGAGCACGCCCAGGGCTGTCGGCAGCGGCAGGGGGGCCAGGGCCTGGGTCCAGCCCGGCGGCGGGTTCGCGGCGCGGTAGCGCGCGGTCTGCGTGAAGAAGATCTCGTCGGTGTTCTTCGTCCAGTAGACCGCCGCCGACACCGTGGCCCGGTTGTTGATGACGCCCGTGTAGGCCAGTTCCAGGGCATTGGTGCTCTCCTGCACCAGGTCCTCGTTGCCCACGGCGGCCACGGGAAAGTTGTAGACGCGGCCGGCGAAGAGCGGGTTGACCAGCCCGAGGTTCAGCTGGTTGACGATGGAGGTTTCCAGGTAGTTGTTGATGAGCGACGGGGCGCGGAACGCGCGGTTGAACGACAGGCGGATGGCGTGCTCGGCCTGCGGCTTGAAGATGAACGCCGTCCGCGGCGAGAACACGGCATCGTCGATGTTCGCGAACTTGTCCACGCGCGCGCCGATGTTCCAGCGGAACTTGTCGCTGATGAAGATCTCGTCCTGGACGTAACCGCCCACCTCGGTGCGGTCGGAACCGCGGGGCGCGATCGACAGCTCGAAGTCGTTCCGTCGGAGATTGCCGCCGTAGGTGATCACCTGGCGCGTGCCGATGGTCTTCACGTGCCCCAGCTCGACGTCGAACGTCCGGGTGTCGAACTCGAACGGGATGGGGTTGCCGTCCGGGCCAATCGCCAGCAGCGCATTGGCCTTGCCGTTCAGGATGTTCGTGAAGAAGTTGAACTTGAACGCCCCGCGCGTGTAGCGCATCGTCCCGTAGCTGAGGTGCACGCCCGTCATGTCGAAGGGACCGATGCCCGTGTGGATGATGCCGTCGGTGCCCGAGTAGCCGCCCTCCATCACCAGCTTGAAGCTGCCGTCCGGGTCGTCGTAGTCGGCGCGGCCGATGAACTTGGGCTGCGACGTGCCCTGGTTCGAGAACGACGGATAGGACGTCCCGGTGCTGTTCGGGATGAGGCCGGTCGGGCGCGCGAACGCGTCCGAGGCGTAGTAGCCGGCCGACAGCTTGTAGGCCCACCGATCGTTCACCGCGCGGGCGTGGGTGACGTTCACCGAATAGAGGCCGCCGGTGTCGAGGTCCTCGCCGTTGGCCGGGCTCCGGTTGAAGCCGCCGAAGTTGATGGTGAGGTTGTTGCTGTTCAGCTCCCGCGGCGTCTTCGAGATGAAGTTGATCACCCCGTTCAGCGCGTTGGCGCCCCAGATGGCCGACGCCGGCCCGCGGATCACTTCCACCTGCTTCAGCTCGAAGGCATTCACGGGCACCAGGTCCCACGCGATGAAGCCGAAGAAGTCGAGGTAGAGGCTGCGCCCGTCGAGCAGAGCCAGCTGCGAGGTGGCCAGGGTGGACGTGGCCCCGCGCATGGTGATGTTGTAGTCGCGCGCGGAGGTCTGGGTGATGTTCATCCCCGGCACCTCGCGCAGCAGCTCCGCGTAGTTGTTGATGGGCGAGCTCTGGATCGTGTCGGAGGACACGACGGTGACCGTGGCAGGAGCGTTGACGATCTGCTGCTCCACCTTCGATGCCGTGACGACCACGGCCTCGGTGTAGACGGGCGGCTGCTCCTCTTCGGGTTCCTGGGGCGGCGGTGGGGGTGTCTGTGGGGGTTGCTGGCTGGCGGGTGGCTGCTGGGCCGCCCCGCTGCCCTGGGCAAAGGCAGAACCTGGCAGGAGTGCGACACACACCAGGCCGATCGCGATTCGACGCGCCATAAAGTGGCCTCCAATGACGTCCGGCAGCGGGCCCTGGGGGCCGCCACAGGGCGTCACGGCATTGTAATGCGGTTGGTTTCGGCGATGAGGGCCAGGTAATCGGGCCGATCCGCCGGTGAGCGATGGCGGTAGGCGGCCAGGACGCGGCGACCCTGGATGACGAAGACGCCGGGAAGCTGCCGCAGCATCTCGCCGGGCTGGGCGCCGAACCCGTGGGCCAGCGCGCAGGCCGTGCCCCGTGCCCAGACCCGGGGGTTCACCAGCTCACCCGGCCCCGTCCGGCCGAGGCCAAAGGCGCGATAGTGGGCCCGCGCCGGATCGCTGATCCGCGGGACGTCCCCCAACCCCGCGCGCTCGAACCACGGGTCGGCCTCTTCGCGGCTCACGGCGTGCACGAACGCAACCTGCGTCCCCGTCGCGTCGATGGCCGGCTTCGCCTTCGCGACATCGGCCAGCGCCTCGCGACAGAAGGTTCAACCGAAATGTCGCAGGAACACCACCAGCGTCGGCCGCTCACGTGCCAGCGGCTCGAGCACAGAACCGGGAGGAAAATCGACCGTAGCCCCTGGCACCCCTGCACCCTTGCACTCTTGCACGCGTCGCTACGCCAGCCCCTCCGCCCACCGCTCCAGCTTCCGCGCGTCCTGGTCGAAGCGGCGGATCCCGTCCGACAACTTCTCCACCGCCATCGCGTCCTGGTTGTGCAGCCAGCGGAAGGCCTTCTCGTCGAGCGTGATCTTCTCCTCCGCGCTCGCGCGGGCGTTCTCGACGGTGAGGGCCGGGGCAAGATCCCCTGGCGTGTTTGCCAGGTCCCGCAGCAGCTCGGGGCTGATGGTCAGCAGGTCACAGCCGGCCAGGCGGATGATCTGCTCCACGCGGCGGAAGCTGGCGCCCATCACCTCGGTGCGGTAGCCGTGTTTCTTGAAGTAGTTGTAGATGCGCGTGACCGACTGGACACCCGGGTCCTCGTCGATCGGGATCTCGGCGCCCCGTTCCTTCCGGTACCAGTCGTAGATGCGGCCGACGAACGGCGAGATGAGCGTGACGCCGGCCTCCGCACAGGCCACGGCCTGGGCGAAGCTGAAGAGGAGCGTCAGGTTGCAGTGAATCCCCTCGCGCTCCAGGACCTCGGCGGCCTTGATGCCCTCCCAGGTGCTGCCCACCTTGATGAGCACGCGCGCGCGGTCCACGCCGGCGGCCGCGTACAGCCGCACGATCTCGCGCGCCATGGCGATGCTCCCCGCAGTATCGAAACTGTACCGCGCGTCCACCTCTGTCGAGACGCGCCCCGGGATGATCTGCAGGATCTCGCGGCCGAACTGCACCGCCAGCCGATCCATGAAGGCCTCGGTGGCCGCGTGCCCCGACAACCCCAGCGCCTGCGCCTCCCCGCGCGCCGCCTCGACGAGCGCCCGGTACTGCGGCTGCTGCGCTGCCTTCAGCAGCAGCGAGGGGTTCGTCGTGGCGTCCTGCGGCTGGTGCTGGCGGATGGCGTCGATGTCGCCGGTGTCCGCCACTACTACTGTGTGGCGCTTCAGGGAGTCCAGGAGTGACATTGCTGTCAGCATAACAGGACGGACGGGCGGGCGAAGGCGTCCATTGATGATTGCCAAATGACGATTGACGATTCATTGGGTGATTGGGGCATTGGGCAACTTGGATTTGGGCATCGGGCGATTCCTGCGCGGCGGTCGTCACCGCGTGACGGCGGGACAGCGGGACAGCCGGACAGCGGCGAATCAGAATGCCCCAATCACCCAATGCCCCAATCCCCAATCCAATGCCCAATGCCCCAATCACCCAATCACCCAATGAATCGTCAATCACCAATCGGCAATCACCAATGGACACGCGCGCCCCCTCCTCCGCTATGCTGAGCGGGCATGCGGATACTGGTAGTCGATGTCGGCGGCAGCCACGTGAAGCTGATGGTCACCGGCGCCGCCGAGCCCAGGCGTTTCGATTCCGGTCCGGCGCTCACGCCCCAGCAGCTCGTCGCGGGCGTGAAAACGCAGACGACGGACTGGCATTACGACGTCGCTGCCATCGGCGTCCCGAGCCCCGTGCTCCGCGGCGCCGTGATGGAGGAGCCCTGGAACCTCGGGCGCGGCTGGGTGGGGTTCGACTTCGAGGCGGCACTGGGCGTGCCGACCCGCCTCATCAACGACGCCGCCATGCAGGCGCTCGGCAGCGACGAGGGCGGCCGCATGCTCTTCCTCGGCCTCGGCTCCGGCCTTGGCACAGCGCTGGTGGACGAGGGACGCGTCGTCCCCCTGGAGCTGGCTCATCTGCCCTTCCGGGATCAGACGTTCGAGGACTACTGCGGCCAGCGAGGGCTCAACACGCTCGGCGAGGACGCCTGGCGCGCGGTCGTGCTGGAGGCCGCCGAGCTGCTGCGGGCCGCGGTCGCCGCGGAGTACGTGATGCTCGGGGGCGGCAACGTCCGCCTGATGAAGGACCTGCCGCCGCGCGTCCGCCGGGGGCAC
>JBFWQE010000214.1:0-8016 GCA_050249615.1 Vicinamibacterales bacterium | reverse complement strand
TGGTGAGCCCGGAAGGAATCGAACCTTCAACCAACAGATTAAGAGTCTGCTGCTCTGCCAGTTGAGCTACGGGCCCACTTGGGTCGCATCCGGCTGGTGCACCGGAGAACCGCGCGGGTCGCGCACGGCGGGCGCCGCGACGCGACTGGCAAAACAAAACTATAGCACCCGGGCACATCGATCGGCAACGGAGACCTGCGGGCCGCCGGGCCGATGACCGACGCGGGAGTCACGCGCGGCCGCTCCGCGCCAGCACACACGTCGCGTGGGGCAGGGCCAGCCGGCCGCCACGCCCTTGCGAGCTCGGCGGTCCCGCGGTAGCACGCAGCCGGACTCGGAGGCGCGCCTGCCGCGTGGGGTGACGCAGTGGGGCCCCACGCCGCCAGCGGACAGGAGTCGGACGACGGCCGGAGATGACGGATGCCCGCCGAGGGAGCGGGCGTGGCGGGCGGCTGGCCCTGCCACACGCGCTTGGTGATCGGCGAGGCTCGCCGGGGCTGAAGCTCCGGCGCTCCGTGCCGTCAGCCGGTAGGTCGCAGCGTCCGCTGGCGCGCCGAAGCATTCTGGCGTTCCGGCATCACCCCGTGCGACGGGCGCTACGCCGCGCGCAGGATCTCCCTCGCCAGCGCCGCCAGCAGCCGCGGCGAGTCGTTCAGGCACGGCAGGTGCAGCGACTCGATCTCGGGATGCCCCGCCAGCGCCACGCGGCCCTCGAGCTCGCTCTCCGCGTTGTCGGCCAGGAACCCGTAGGGGAAGTACACGACGCGCGAGAAGCCCGCGTCCGCGACCTTCGCGAGCGCCGCCTCGATGGGAGGGTCCGTCCACTTCCCACCGCGCGTGTGGTTCAGCCAGCCGTTCACCACCATCCCGAAGTGATCCCCGAGCCGGACCGTGAGCGCCGCGCAAAGCGCCTCGGTGGCCTCGAGCCCCGTGTCGATGGGCTTCGGCGGGTTGATCAGGGTGCCGTGCGCCGCCAGCACCAGCGCCACGTCCGCGCCGCGCCAGAGATCGCCATCGCCGGCGTGATCCAGCACGTGTGCGGCCGAGAGGTCCGCCAGCAGCTCCACGTCCAGCGCGCCCATCACGCGCACGGCCTGCGCGCGCGCCACAGCCGACTGGAAGGCCGCCGCCGTGTCGCGCGACAGCGCGTGCGTGAAGGCCGAGTCGGCCGCATACATCGGCGCCACCCACACCGGCTCGTGCGCTGGAATCCGCGCGAGCACGTCGCCGAGCAGGGGCTTCCTGAACTCGTACGCCACGTGTACCTGCCACGGCCGGCCCTCATCGGCGGCCGCGAGCGCCTCCTGCAGCCGCGCCGCCTGGCTGGCCGTGATGGGCTCCAGCGGCGAGGCATACCGATTCTCGACCCAGGACTTGTTGCGCCCGCGCGCGCGCGCCAGCGCGATCATCGGCAGCAGCGGCCGCGGGATGGGCGCCACCGTGCGCGTCAGCCCCAGCAGGATGCGCCACGAGTAGACGAGTTGCTCGCCAAAGGCCGGCGTCGGCGGCTCGCCGTAGGTCACCAGCACTACATGTCGTCGGTCCATGGTTCTCTCGAAAGTGAGAAGTGAGAAGTGAAAGTGAGAAGCTCGGAGCACCCCGGCATTTCGTTCAGCGTCTCACTTCATTCCTCTGACTTCCTCTTCCGACTTCTCACTTCTCACTTCTCACTTCTCACTTCAGGCCACATATCTCAGCGCCCTGCTACGCCGCGGGCTGCCGCTCGTCGCCCCACAACCGCTGCGCGAGCTGCCGCGCCATCAGCCGGCCGCTCTTCACGGCATGGTTGAACGACACGCCGTCGTACGATGTGCCGCACACCGCGAGGCCGGGGTGCAGCCGCAGGCGATCCATGATCGACGCGCGGCGCTCCTGGTGGCCCACGGTGTACTGCGCGATGGCGCCCGGCCACGTGAACACGGACACGTGCCGCGGCACCGCGGTGATGCCCATCACGCGCGACAGCTCCTGCCGCGCCACTTCCACCTTGCGCGCGTCGGGCATGTCGACGAGGTCCGGCCGGCGTGAGCCGCCGAGCATCACGCGCAGCAGTGCCTTGCCCGCCGGCGCGCGACCCGGGAAGAGCGACGACTCCCACACCACGCCAAGCGTGGCCATCTGCTCCGGCCGCGTCACGAGGTAGCCGTAGCCATCCAGCGCGCGCGGCACGTCGGCCACGTCGTAGCCGAGCGCCACCACGGCGATGCCCGCGTAGCCCACACCTTCGAGCGACGAGGCCAGCACTGGGGCCAGATCCCCCAACAGCGGCGCCGCCACGCGCGCGGCCACGGTGAGCACCACGTGATCCGCCTCGAGCGCGTCACCGCCGTTGACATTGAGACGCCACGCCGCGCCCGCGCGTTCGAGGGATCGCACGGGGTACCCCGTCCGGACCGCGCTGCCGAGGCGCGCCGCCAGCGCGCCGGTCAGCGTGCCCATCCCCTCGTCGAAGCTCAGCAGCTTCGAGGGCCCCTGCCCGTTGCGGCGCCGCGCGAACATGGCCTTCACCAGGCTCCCATGGTCGCGCTCCATCTCGGTCATCATCGGGAACTGCGCGCTCACCGAGAGGCGACGGCTGTCGCCGGCCGAGATGCCCGAGACGGCCGCGTCCACGAGCATCTCCGCCGCCTCGGCCCCGATGCGCCGCGTCGCGAACTCGTGGATGGTCTCCTCCACGCCCGCGGGCGGACCGGGAGCAAAGGGCTCGTACATCAACCGCAGCTTGCCGCGCCACGAGAGCGCCGGCGTCGTCAGCAGCGTGGCGGGGCCGTCCGGCACCTGGCACAGCTTCCCTCCGCGCAGGATGAAGCGGCGCTTCGATTCCGGCCGCGCCTCCACGAGCCGCGTGCCCAGCCCCAGCGACTCGATGAGCGCCATCACCTCCGGCTCGCGGTTCAGGAAGCCGTTGGGGCCCGCTTCGACGAGGAAGCCGTCCACGCGCGTCGAGTGCGCGTGGCCGCCGATGTGCGGCGCTGCCTCCAGCACCGTCAGCGACAGCGGCGCGCGTGCGCGGCGCGCGTCCTCCTGGAGGGTGTAGGCCAGCGACAACCCCGTGGTCCCGGCGCCGACGATGACGATGCGTGGAGGAGTCATACGGTCCGGCTGAAGACGGGCTTCGCACCCGCAGTACGCGCCTGCAGGTAGCGGTCGAACACCATGCAGACGTTGCGCACGAACATGCGGCCGAGCGGGGTGACGTCGATCGCCTCCGCGGCCACGGTGACCAGGCCGTCGGCCGCCGGCGAATCCGGCGCGGCGAGTTCCGCCAGCTCGCGGGCGAAGTAGTCAGCGAACACGATGCCGAAGCGCCGTTCCACCTCGCGGACGTCGAGGTGCCCGTTGCACATCAGCTCGGTGATCACGTGGCGGCGGATCCTGTCGTCCGCGTCCAGCTCGTAGCCGCGTTCGACGGGGAAGCGCCCCCCGTCCAGCGCCGCGTAGTACTCGTTCAGCTTCTTCGTGTTCTGGACGAAGGTGCCCTGCACGTCGCCGATGGCCGAGATGCCCAGGGCCACCATGTCGCGGGCCGACTGCACGGTGTAGCCCATGAAGTTGCGATGGAGCGTGCGCGACTCCAGGGCCCGCGCGAGCTCGTCCTCCGGCAGCGCGAAGTGGTCCATGCCAATCTGCCGGTAGCCGGCGGCGCCGAAGGCGTCCTGCGCCAGCGCCAGCAGCGCGATCTTGAGGTTCGCGCCCGGGAGTCCCTCCTCCGGCAGGCGCTTCATGTGCGCCTTCATCCACGGCACGAACGCGAACGAGTAGACGGCCACGCGCTCGGGCCGGAGCGTGATGACCTGCTCCAGCGTGCGCGCGAAGCCCTCCGTGGTCTGGTACGGCAGGCCGTAGATGAGGTCGATATTGACGGAGCGGAAGCCGAGCGCGCGCGCGTGATCCACCAGGCTCTTCGTCAGCTCGTAGCTCTGAATGCGGTTGACGGCCTCCTGCACCTCCGGCGCGAAGTCCTGCACGCCCATGGAGAGGCGGTTGAAGCCGAGCCGGCGGAGCGTGGAGAGCTGCTCGGGCGAGGTGACGCGCGGGTCGATCTCGACGCCAATCTCCGCGTCCGGCGTGAAGGTGAGGTGACGCGCCAGCCGCGCGAAGACCCGCTCCAGCTCCGCCGCCGTGTAGTAGGTGGGTGTCCCACCGCCCCAGTGCAGCTGCGAGATGGTCCGTCGACGGGGCAGGTGCGAGGCCAGCAGGTCGATCTCGCGATCCAGGTAGTCCAGATACCTGTCCGTGACGTCGCGGTGCTTCGTGATGACCACGTTGCAGCCGCAGTAGGCGCAGCGCTCCTCGCAGAAGGGCAGGTGCACGTACACCGACAGCGGCTCGTCCGGGAACGCGTCGGCGCGGGCGAGGCTCTTCACGTAGACGGCATCGTTCACGCCCTCGTGGAACTCGACGGCGGTCGGGTACGACGTGTAGCGCGGGCCGGGCCGGTCGTACCGGGCCAGCAGGTCGGCCATCGACGCGCGGGTGTCTACGGCGGGCATGTGCATGGCGCCTACGCGGCGTCCCTCCGGGAGGTGGCCTGCACGGCCGCGACCAGCGCCTCGACGCCGGCGATGGGCGTGTCGGGCAGGATGCCGTGGCCGAGGTTCATGATGTGGCCTGGGCGGCCCGCCACGCGCGCCAGCACGTCATTCGCCATCCGCGTGACCTCCCCGGGCTCGGCGAAGAGCGCGTGGGGATCCAGGTTCCCCTGGAGCGCGATGGCCGGGCCGACGCGCGCCGCCGCCACGTCCAGCGGCGTGCGCCAGCAGAGGCCGAGCACGTCGGCGCCGGAAGTGGCCGCGTCCTCCAGCAGGTGCGGCCCGCCGTTGACGAAGTAGATGACCGGCACGCCGAGATCCGCGATGCCGTCCACGATGGCGCGCACCCAGCGGAGCGCGAACGACTCGTACTGCATCGGCGCCAGCAGTCCCGCCCACGAGTCGAAGATCTGCACCGCCTGCGCGCCAGCGGCGATCTGCAGGCGCAGGTAGTCGATCATGGCCGCGGTCAGCTTCTCCAGCAGGTGCTGCAGCGTCCCCGGCTCGCGGTAGAGCATGGTCTTGACGGCGCCGAAGCCCTCCTTGCCCTCGCCCTGCACGAGATACGCCGCCAGGGTGAAGGGCGCGCCGCAGAAGCCGATGACGGGCGTGCGGCCGTCCAGCTCGCGCCGGAGCAGTCGCACGGCCTCGGCCACGAATGGCACCGCCTCCGCCGCGGGCCGCGATTCGAGCGCGTCCACCTGCGCGCGCGTGCGCACGGGCTCGGCGAGCTTCGGGCCCGGGTTGAACGTCATCTTCACGCCCAGCGCCTCGAGCGGCAGCAGGATGTCGGAGAAGATGATCGACGCGTCGAGCGGGAAGCGGCGGAGCGGCTGCAGCGACGCTTCCACCGCAAGTTCCGGCGTCTTGCAGAGCGTGAGGAAGTCCACCTTCTGCCGCAGCTCGCGGTACTCCGGCAGGTAGCGCCCCGCCTGGCGCATGATCCACAGCGGCGTGCGGTCCACGGGCTGGCGGCGGCATGCTCTCAGGAAGCGATCGTTCATGCGCGTGCCTCCACGAAGGCCGCGTGCGCGGCCTGGATGGTCTGGTCGATGACGCCTTCGTCGTGCGCGGCCGAGATGAAGGCCGACTCGAACGCCGAGGGCGGCAGCAGGATGCCGCGCGCGAGCATCGCGCGGAAGAAGCGCGCGTACGCCTCGCGGTCCACGGCCGCGGCGTCGTCCCAGGAGCGGATGGGGCGCGCCGAGAAGAACACCGTCCACATCGATCCGACGCGCTGGATGGATACCGGCACGCCGGCGGCCTCGGCCTCGGCCCGCAGGCCCTGTTCCAGGCGTGCGCCGCGCTGCTCCAGCGTGTCGTAGAGATCGGGCGCAGCGTCGATGGCGTCCAGCGTGGCCAGGCCCGCGGCCACGGCCAGCGGATGCGCAGCGTAGGTGCCCGCCTGGTAGACGGGGCCGGCGGGCGCCACCAGCTGCATCAGCTCCCACTGCCCACCGAAGGCGGCCAGCGGCACGCCGCCGCCGGCGATCTTGCCCAACGTGACCAGGTCCGGCGTCACGCCGTAGCGCGCCGCCGCGCCGCCGCGCGACACCCGGAAGCCCGACATCACCTCGTCGAAGATGAGCACGGCCCCGGCGCGTGTGCAGCGGTCGCGCAGGCCCTCGAGGAAGCCGGGCTCCGGCGGCACGCAGCCCATGTTGCCCACCACGGGCTCGACGATGACCGCGGCCACGCCGCCGTCGGCGTCCTGGAAACAGCGGTCCACGCTGTCGAGATCGTTGAAGCGCGCGATGGCGGTGTCCTGCACCGCGCCTGGCGTCACGCCCGGCGAATCCGGCGTGCCGAACGTGGCGGCGCCCGAGCCCGCGCTCACGAGGAACATGTCCGCGTGGCCGTGATACGCGCCGGCGAACTTGACGATGACCCGCCGGCCGGTCGCCGCGCGCGCCACGCGTACCGCGCTCATCGTCGCCTCGGTGCCGGTGACGACGAAGCGGATCATCTGGCAGCCGGGCACGCGCGCGACGATGCGCTCGGCGAGGTCGATCTCCGGGGGAGAGGCGAGACCGAATACGAGGCCGCGCCGGGCCGCTGCGACGACGGCTTCCTCCACCGCGGGGTGCGCGTGGCCGAGCAGCGCCGGTCCCCAGGCGCCGATGTAGTCGATGTACTCGCGCCCGTCGCTGTCGGTGAGGCGCGCGCCCTTTGCCGAGACGATGGCAATGGGGTCGCACTGCATGGCGGCAAACGCACGGACGGGCGAGTGGACGCCGCCGGGCGTCACCTGGCGCGCGCGGTCCATCCAGGTGCGGGCAGGTGCGGACTGGTGCGGGCGGGTGCTGTCGGGTGCGGGCGCGTGCGGACCGGTCCTGGCGCTCATCGGATCACCTCGGCCGCGGCCGCCGGTCGATGTTCGGCCCGGAGCCGCGTGGCCAGCTCGCGAGCGAAGTAGGTGATGACGATGTCGGCGCCGGCGCGGCGGAGCGCGATGGTGGTTTCCATCATGGCGCGCGGCAGGTCGATCCAGCCGCGCTCGGCGGCGGCGTGCAGCATGGCGAACTCGCCGGAGACCTGGTAGGCGGCCACGGGCACGTCCACGTGCTCGCGCACGGCGCGGATGACGTCGAGATAGGGGAGCCCGGGCTTGACCATCACCATGTCGGCGCCCTCGCTTACGTCGGCCAGGGCCTCGCGGATGGCCTCGCGGACGTTGGGCGGGTCCATCTGGTACGACCGCCGATCGCCGAACTGCGGTGTGGATCCGGCGGCGTCGCGGAATGGACCGTAGAACGCGGAGGCATACTTCACCGCGTACGAGACGATGACCGCCTGATCGAAGCCGTGGTCGTCCAGCGCAGCGCGGATGGCGGCCACGCGGCCGTCCATCATGTCGGAGGGCGCGATGACGTCGGCGCCGGCGCGGGCGTAGGTGACCGAGGCGCGCGCCAGCAGCGGGAGCGTCGCGTCGTTGTCGACGCCGTCGCCGTGCAGCACGCCGCAATGGCCGTGGTCGGTGTACTCGCACAGGCAGACATCGGCCCAGACGTTCAGGGCGGGCGTCGCCGCCTTGATGCGGCGGATGGCCTGCGGCACGGGACCGTCCGGGTCCCAGGCGCCGGTGCCCTCGGCGTCCTTCCCGGCCGGGATGCCGAAGAGAATCACAGACCCCACTCCGAGCTCGGCGAGTTCTGCGGCTTCGCGCGCCGCCAGGTCGGGGGAGAGGCGCGACTGGCCGGGCATGGAGGCGATGGGCTCTCGCACGCGCTCGCCCGGGCAGACGAAGAGTGGCGCGACGAGCTGTTCGGGCGCGAGGTGGGTCTCGCGGGCCATGGCCCTGAGCGCCGGGGTCCGGCGGAGTCGTCGTCCGCGGTGGGTGGGGTAGCTCATGGAGTGACCTTCGGGGCCTGGCACGGTCGGCCCGAAATCGACGCAGTCTCTGCACCGCGTGCAGAAACTGCGTCAAATTCGGGCCGACCGTGCCAGGCCCCCAGGATCTCGCCGGCGCCCAGCGCCAACAGGC
>JBFWQE010000213.1:0-8023 GCA_050249615.1 Vicinamibacterales bacterium | reverse complement strand
CGCCGACGATGACCAGCAGCAGCTCCTGCTTGATGAGGATGGCGACGACGGCGAGCGAGGCGCCCAGGGCGAGCGACCCGACGTCGCCCATGAAGATCTCGGCCGGGTGGGCGTTGTACCAGAGGAACCCCAGGCTCGCTCCAACGAGCGCGCCGCAGAAGATGGTCAGCTCGGCCGCCGGCGCGAAGCGCACGAGCAGCAGGTACTCGGCGAAGACCCGGTGGCCCGTGACGTAGGCCAGCGCGGTCAGCGCCGCGGCGGCGACGGCGAAGGTGCTGATCGCCAGGCCGTCGAGCCCGTCGGTGAGGTTCACGGCATTGCTCCAGGCCACGAGCACGAACACCGCGAAGGGAACGTAGAACCAGCCGAGGTCCGGGATCAGCTGCTTGAAGAACGGAAAGATGAGCCGGGTGTTGTAGAGGTCCTGTGCGGCCAGCCACATGAGGACCAGGCCGACGGCCAGGCCGACGACAATCTGCAGGCCCATCTTGTAGCGCGGCGCGAGCCCGCCGGACGACCGCCGCGTGATCTTGAGGTAGTCGTCCAGGAACCCGATGCCGCCGAACGCCGCCGTCGTCATCACCGCAATCCACACGTAGACATTCGTGAGGTCCGCCCACAGCAGCGTGGGCCCGAGCGCCGCGGCGAGGATGAGCAGGCCGCCCATGGTGGGCGTGCCGGCCTTCGCCTGGTGCGACTGCGGCCCCTCCTGCCGGATCACCTGCCCGATCTGGAACTCGCGCAGCCGCCGGATGAGCCACGGCCCGAGCACCAGGCTCACGGCCAGCGCCGTCATGCTCGCCGCTGCCGTGCGGAACGTGATGTAGCGCACCACGTTCAGCGCGGACACTTCGGGGATGAACGGGACGAGGAGGTGGTAGAGCATCGTCAGCCACGCACCGCCACGATCCGATCCACCACCTGCTCGGTCCTGATCCCGCGCGATCCCTTCACCAGCACCACGTCCCCGTCGGCCACGAGCGACGCCACGAGCCCGGCGGCCTCGGCGCTGGTGGCCGCGTGAACCACCGCCTGCCGGCCCATGCCCGCGGCCACCGCGGCCTCGCCCATCTTCCAGGCCGGCTCGCCGCCAACCGTGACCAGCACCGCGATGCCGGAGCCGGCGGCCGCCCGCCCGCATGCCTCGTGCAGCGCCACGGACTGGTCGCCCAGCTCGAGCATCTCGCCGAGCACGGCCACGCGCCTCGCGGCATGACGCTCGCGGGACAGCATCTCGAGCGCCCGCATCAATGCGGACGGGCTCGAGTTGTAGCTGTCGTCCACCACGCGCACGTCCCCGCCGAGCGCCAGGACCTCGCCGCGGCGCCGCGCCGGCTTCAGCGTGGCCGCGCGCGCCACGACGTCGTCGAGCGGCACGCCCATCTCGGTGGCCACCGCCGCCGCGCACAGCACGTTGGCGAGATTGCCGCGGCCGAGCAGCGGCACCCGCAGCGCGCGCCGGCCGCGGGCCGTCACGAGCGTCGCCTGCATGCCCTCGAGGCCCATGTCCTCGACGTCCACGGCGCGCACGCCGGCGCCTTCGCCGTACCCGAAGGTGACGGTCCGTCCCGCGAAGGCCCGCGCGCGCGCCATCACGCGCGAGTCGTCGGCGTTGCCCACGAAGAGCGCGTCCGGTCCGGCGCCCTCGAGGATCTCGGCCTTGGCGTCGGCGATGGCATCGGCAGACCCGAAGTGGCCGATGTGGGCGTCGCCCACGTTCGTCCACACGCGGACCTCGGGCTCGGCGATGCCGACGAGCACCCGAATCTCCCCCGCGTGGTTCATGCCCAGTTCCATCACCGCCACATCCGCCCCATGCCGCATCTCGAGCAGTGACAGCGGCAACCCGAGGTGGTTGTTCAGGTTCCCGGGGTTCTTCACCACCGTGAACGCCGCCTCGAGAAACGCCGCCGTCGCTTCCTTCGTGGTGGTCTTGCCGGCGCTGCCGGTAATGGCCACGACCTTCGCACCCGACCGCCGCCGCACCTCGCGCCCCAGGTCCTGCAGCGCGCGCGTGGTATCGGCGACCTGCACCACCACCGGTCCCGCCGCCGGGAGCTCCACCGCCCGGCTCACCACCACCACCGCCGCACCCTTCGCAGCGGCGTCGGCCACGAACTCGTGCCCGTCGCGCTCCGCGACGATGGCGAAGAACGCCTGCCCCGGGGCGAGAATCCGCGAATCGATCGAGAACCCGCCGGGCACCGTCGCCGGATCGCCCGAGACGATGCGTCCCCGCATGGCCGCCGCCATGTCCGCCGCGGCCAGCGGCACCGCCCGTCCCGCCACTACATCGCCTTCGACCGCGCGCGCCGCCGCCGGGCCAGGGCGTCGCGCGCCACGGCCACGTCGTCGAACGGCAGCACCCGATCGCCGATCTGCTGGTACTTCTCGTGGCCCTTGCCGGCCACCAGGATGAGGTCCCCCTCACCCGCCATCTGCACGGCCCGCTCGATGGCCTCGGCGCGATCCACCACCGAAAAGACGTCGGGCGATCGACCGCCCTGGGCCCCGGGCGTGATCCCCCGGCGGATCTCCTCGATGATGCGGGCCGGATCCTCGCTGCGCGGGTTGTCCGACGTCACGACGACCACGTCGCTCAGGCGTGACGCCACCATGCCCATCAGCGGGCGCTTGGTCCGGTCGCGATCGCCGCCGCAGCCGAACACCGTGATGAGCCGCCGGGCGGCCAGCGGCCGCGCCGTCTCGAGCAGGTTCCGCAGCGCGTCGTCGGTGTGCGCGTAATCCACCACCACCGTGACGGCATCGGCGGGAGAGGAGACGACCTCGAAGCGCCCGGGCACGCCTGGCAGGGCGCGGACCCCCGCGGCCACCGCCTCGAGCGGCAGGTCGAGGGCCACGGCAGCCGCCGTCGCGGCCAGGATGTTGTAGACGTTCGGGCGCCCCACCAGCCGGGAGCGGATCGCCACGCTGCCCTTCGGCGTGCGGACGTCGAGCGACAGGCCCTCGAGCGCCAGCGTCAGGGGTCCGGGCGCCACGTCCGCGGGTTGCGTGATGCCGTAGGTGACGGCCCGCCGGCACACGGCGACGAGCGAGGCCCCGCGCGGATCGTCGGCGTTGATCGCCGCGGGGGCATCGCCCTCGAGCATCTCGAACAGCCGCCGCTTCGCCGCGAAGTACGACTCCATGTCTTCATGGAAGTCCAGGTGATCGCGCGTGAGGTTGGTGAAGATGGCGGCGGCGAACCGCATGCCGTCCACCCGCTTCATGGCGAGCGCGTGGGACGAGACCTCCATCACGGCCGAACGGCATCCGGCGTCGATCATCTCGGCCAGCAGCTGCTGCACGTCGGGCGCCTCGGGCGTCGTCCGCGCGGCCTCGCGCTCTTCGCGCCCGACGCGGTACGAGACGGTGCCCATCACGCCGGCGGGAAGACCAGCCGCGTCGAGCACCGAGGCCAGCAGGTACGCCGTGGTGGTCTTGCCGTTGGTGCCCGTCACGCCGATGACCGCCATGCGCCGGCTCGGGTGCTCGTAGAAGCGGTCGGCGAGCAGCGCCAGGGCCAGCCTCGCGTCGCTGGCCTGCAGCCAGGGCACGGCCATGCCCTCGGGGCGCGGCGTTTCAGCGACGATCGCGATGGCGCCGCGCGACACGGCCTGTGCCGCGAAGGCAGCGCCGTCGGCCTTGAGGCCCCGCAGCGCCACGAACACGGCGCCCTCGTGGACGCGCCTCGAGTCGTACGCCACGGACGACACCACCTGGCTGGCGGGCAGCCCCTCGAGGGCCTGCGCCCCGCCTTCCGGTCGCACGATCGCGAGCACGTCGCCCAGGGTCACGGCTGCGACACCCCTCCCGCGACGTCGGGCCGCGGCCGCAGCTCGCGGCTGAGGACAATCGTGCTCATCGCACCGGGCTCGATGGGCGTGCCGGCGGGCGGCTCCTGGTCGACGACGACGCCGGTGCCGCGCACGTGCGGCGTCAGGCCCAGGCGGGCCAGCTCGTGGCTGGCCTCGCGGGCGCCGAGGCCGGTCAGGTCGGGAACGACGGACGTGCCCTCGACCACCGACACCCGCAGGGGCCGGGGCGTGCGTGGGGCCGGCGCCGTCACGTTCCGGGGTCGGTGCACGAGGACCGGCGGCTGCGCGTCGACGTTGGGCGGCACGCCCAGGTACCGCAGGGAGTCCTCGGCGATGCGCTGGAAGATGGGCGCAGCCACCACGCCGCCGGTGTCCGCGCCGTCGCGCGGCGAGTCCACCATCACGATGATCGCGAGCGCGGGATTCCGCGACGGCACGAAGCCCACGAACGAGACGTTCTGCTGCGTGGCCGAGTAGCGGCCGTTCACGAGCTTGTCGGCCGTCCCCGTCTTGCCGGCCACCGTGTAGCCCGGCACCTTCGCGCGGGTCGCCGTGCCGCGCTCGACGACCGCCTCCATGATGGCGGCGAGCGTGGCCGCGGTCTCCGGCTTGATCGCGGCCCGCACCGCGTTGGGCTTGATCACGGTCCGCACCCCGCCCTCGGTGACGGCCCGCACCAGCCGCGGCTCGTACAGCGTGCCGCCGTTGGCCACGGCGCTCGCGGCGGTGACGACCTGGAGCGGCGTCACCCCCACCTGGTACCCCATCGAGACCGACGCCAGGGCGCTGTCGTTGAGGGTCGACCAGACGATGCCGGGGCTCTCGCCCTGGAAGTCGCGGGACGTGGCGCGGCCGAAGCCGAAGCGCCGCACGTACAGGTTCATGCGATCCGCGCCCACCCGGGCACCGATCTTGATGGCGCCGACGTTGCTCGACTTCACCAGCACGTCGGTGAACGAGAGCGGGCCATAGCGGTGCATGTCGTTGATCACGCGCCGCCCGAAGCGGATGAGCCCCGCGCTGACGTCGATGATCTCGGCGGGGTTGAAGAGCCGGTCCTCGAGCGCGGCCGAAGCCGTCACGATCTTGAACGTCGATCCGGGCTCGTAGAGATCCTGGATGGCCCTGTTGCGCCGCGCGCTCTCGGGCGCCGCGCCGTACGCGTTCGGGTTGAACGTCGGGTAGCTCGCCATCGCGAGGATCTCGCCCGTCTTCGGGTCCATGACGACGGCCGTGCCCGCGTCCGCGCGATGCTGCCGCACGCCGGCCTCGAGCTCGCGCTCGGCGATGTGCTGCAGCTGCTCGTCGATGGTGAGCTCCAGGGAGCCGCCTGCCGTCGGCGGGCGCTCGAGACGGTTGAACGCGCGGCCACGCGCGTCGGTCTGGACCAGGAGCGTGCCCTCCCGGCCGCGCACGATCTTGTCGTGGGTGGCCTCGACGCCGCTCAACCCGATGTTGTCGAGCCCGGCGTAGCCGAGCACGTGCGCCCCGAGCTCGCGGTTCGGGTAGAACCGCTTGTTCTCCTTCATGAAGCCGATGCCGTCGAGATCGAGGGCGGCCACCCGGCGGGCCTCGGCCGGTGTCACCCGCCGCTTCACGTAGGCGAACGCGCCGCCGCGGGCGAGCCGGGCGGTCATCGCCTCGCGGAACCTCCGATCGCAGTCCTGGAGCGCGCCGCACAGCGCCGAGGCGACCTTCGGCGCGTCCGCGATCTCGCTCGGCACGGCGTAGATGGTGTCGGCGTCCACGCTGTAGGCGAGCAGGCGGCCGTTGCGATCGAAGATGTCGCCGCGCTTGGCCGACACGGTGATCGTCCGCCGCTGCTGCCGCTCCTGGCGCGCCAGCAGGTCCTCGTGCGACACCACCTGCAGGTAGATCAGCCGCACGACGATGGCGGCGGCCCAGAACACGAAGAGCCCCGCCAAGACGGCGACGCGGCTCTGCAGCAGGGGACGCCAGCGGAACGGGGGCTGTTCGGCCACGGGCTTCTCTCGCCTTCTCAGCGGGTCGCGACCACCGACGCCGCGGGCGGCGACGGCGGCACCACGCGCTCGAGGACGATGGCATCCCCGGGCCCGGGCTCGATCATGCCGAGCCGGCGGATCGCCAGCTTCTCGATGCGCTCGGACGCGCGCAGCGTCTCGATCTCGAGCCGCAGGTGGCGGTTCACCTCGGCCTCGACCGCCCGCTCGCGCTGCATGCGGTCGAGCTCGTAGCCGTGCCGCAGCAGCTCGAAGTGCTGCCACGCCGAGAAGAGCAGCACCAGCACGAGGAGGGCGCCGATGCCCGTGGACTGCCACAGCTCGCGCTGCCGCTGCTCGTCCACCTCGCGGACAATCGGATTGTTCCGGACGTCCTTGCGGATGGCGTACTCGAATGCCTCGGCCTGCTCCATCACGCCCTCCTCCCCAAGCTCACAACCGTTCCACCGCGCGAAGCTTCGCGCTCCGCGCGCGGGGGTTCGCCGCCACTTCCTCGTCGCCCGCCACGACCGGCCGCTTCGTCAACAACCGGACCGCGCGGCCATCTCCCTGGGCCAGCGCGCGGAACGCGTGCTTGACGATGCGGTCCTCCAGCGAGTGAAACGCGATCACCGCCAGCCGGCCGCCCGCCGCCTGGCCCGCGGGCTGCAGCCGTTCCACGGCCCGCCCGATACACGACTCGAGCCCGTCCAGCTCGGCGTTCACCCAGATCCGTAGCGCCTGGAACGTCCGCGTCGCCGGATCGATTCGCTGCCACGGCCCGCCCACCGCCCGCCTCACGATCGCGGCCAGCTGGCCGGTCGTCTCGATGGGCGTCGCGCGCCGGGCCTCCACGATGGCCCGCGCGACGCGCCGCGACTTCCGCTCCTCGCCGAAGCGGTAGATCACGTCGGCGAGCTCCGTTTCCTCCACCGTGGCCAGCCGCTCGGCCGCCGTTTCGCCGCGCGACTGATCCATCCGCATGTCCAGCGGCTCGTCCCGCCGGAAGCTGAACCCGCGCCCCGGCTGATCGAGCTGCATCGACGACACGCCGAGGTCCAGCAGGATCCCCGCCACGTGCGCGATGCCCCGCGCGTCGAGCACCTCGTCCAGCGAGCGGTAGTCCGCGTGCACCAGCTCGAGGCGATCACCGAACCCGGCCAGCCCGCCGCGCGCGATGGCCAGCGCCGCCGGGTCGCGGTCGAGCCCGATCAGCCGATCCGCGCCGCCCTCGAGCAGCATGCGCGCGTGGCCGCCGAGCCCCACCGTGCCGTCCACGAACACGCCGCCCCGCGCCGGGTCGAGCAGCGACCGCACCTCGTCGACGAGGACCGGGACGTGCTCTGCTCGCTCCTCCACCTAGATCCCGTACTCGGCCAGCGCCTTCGCGTCGTCCTCGGTGAAGTCTTCCTTCAGCCTCGTGAGGAACCGGTCGTGGTTCCAGACCTCGAGGTAGTTCTGCTGTCCCAGCACATCGACCTCGCCGGTCATGAGTGCGCGCTCGCGGAGGCGGGGGGGAATGAGCACGCGTCCCTGCGGATCGAGCTCCGTCACCTGGCCGTAGAAGTTCACGCGGTCGAGAAACTTCTGGCGGGCCGGGAGCGCGGACGGCACCTGCGCGAGCCGGCGCTCGATTTCGAGCCACACTGGCATCGGGTAGATGCGTACGGACTCCCCCTTGAGGCTCGTCACGAACAGCTCGCGGCCATGCTCTTCCTGGATGGCGACACGAAATCCGTTCGGGACCTTGAGCCGGCCCTTCTCATCGATTTTTGCCGGCGCGTTGCCCCGGAGCACCTATTTACTCCACTTCACTCCACTCAAGACCACTCGGATGGTAGGTGAGGGGGTGTGCCTTGTCAACGCCTAAGTCCTGCAACTCGTCTACTGTCTTTGATTTACGCCTTTGTTTCGCCAATTGTTCGGGCACCCGCCAGAATCTTGACGCATAGGCTGAATACCCGAACCTGAGGACGCGGGACCTGCATGCTACGATCTCGCGGCGTTCGAGCCCGAACCACCCCCGCATGAGCATCCGCACCGTCCTCGTTTGCGAAACACAGGTGCCCTTCGTGCGCGGCGGCGCCGAGTTGCTGGTGCGGCAGCTGGTCGATCAGCTGCGGGCGCGCGGGTACGAGACCGATCGCGTCTCGCTGCCCTTCAAGTGGTACCCGAAGGACGAGATCCTCGCGCACGCCGCGGCGTGGCGCCAGCTGGACCTGACCGAGAGCAACAGCCGCCCGG
>JBFWQE010000212.1:0-8058 GCA_050249615.1 Vicinamibacterales bacterium | reverse complement strand
GGCGGCCTTGTCGGGGTGGGTGTCCCCTCTGGCCGCGCAGGCGCTGCTCGAGAGCGGGCGGCTCGTGGACTACGTTCCCTGGGCCACGTGGCGCGTGCCATCGCCGCCGCTCCTGCTCGTGGCCGGCTACTACGGGGTCGTCACGCTGTGGTGGCTCTGGTCCGTGCGTCCCGTCGACACAGGGTCTCGCCGTCGGCGTGCACGCTTCGCCGGCCTGATCGTCATCGCGATGTGGGCGTGGATGGCCCTGGCACCGCAGACCCTCGCGCGCGCGGTGCTCGGGAGTCGCCTGCGCGTGACGACGATGGACGTGGGGCAGGGGGATGCGCTGCTGGTGACGTTTCCGGATGGGCACACGCTGGCGGTGGACAGCGGCGGGGTGTCGCCGCGCGGCGAGTTCGACATCGGGGACCGCGTCCTGGGGCCGGCGCTCCGCGCGCGTGGACTCGCGCGGCTCGACTACCTGGCCATCACACACGCCGATCCGGATCACATCGGCGGGGCGGTTTCGCTCGTGCGTGACTTCTCGCCCGGGGAGGTGTGGGCCGGGGTGTTCGTGGCGAACCACGAGCCGCAGGACGCCCTGCGTGCCGAGGCCAGGGTCGCCCGCAGCGCCTGGCGCTGGCTGCAGCGCGGGGATCGGTTCGAGGTGGGTGGCGTCGAGGTGCGCGTGCACCACCCGCCGCCGCCCGACTGGGAGCGGCAGAAGGTGCGGAACGACGACTCGCTGGTGCTCGAGCTGCGCCACGGCAAGGTCTCGGTGCTGCTGACGGGGGACATCTCGCGCGAGGTCGAGCAGGCGCTCGTCCCGTTGCTCGACGTGCTGCCGACCGTCATCCTCAAGTCGCCGCACCATGGCAGCGCGACGTCGAGCTCGGCCCGCCTGCTCGAGCACCTGCACCCCGCGGCGGTCCTCATCAGCGCCGGGCGCGGGAATCCGTACGGCCATCCCGTTCCCGCGGTGCTCGAGCGCTACACCAATGTCGGCGCGCAGGTCTTCCGCACCGACAGGGACGGCCAGATAGAACTCGTGACCGACGGCCACACGGTCGAGGTCACCACCTACACGGGCTTGCGATGGGAGCTGCACTGACACCAACACGAAACCACGAAGGCATGAAGACAATCACAAAGGGCACGAAGCCAAAGCGGAGGGTGTGATGCTGTCACGAACGAAGACCGATCTGCCAATCGAGACCGAGCGCATTGCGGGCAGCATCGTATCGATCTGATTGTCGAGCATCGAGTCATCGTCGAACTGAAGGCCGTGGATGAACTTCAATACCGAGCTGACCCGGATTCAAGAGGCTTTCGTGCCGTTCTTCGTGTTCCGTCGTGCCTTCGTGGTTTCTTTTGCGGCGTTCCAGCGCGCGTCGAGGTCTGCGAACGACAGGTCCCCGATCGCACGGCCATCGGCAGTGATCGCACGCTCCATGGCCTCGAAGCGATCCTGGAACTTGTCGTTCGCCCGGCGGAGCGCGGCCTCGGAATCGATGCCCATCTTGCGCGCGAGGTTCGCGATGGCGAAGAAGAGGTCGCCCAGCTCCTCCTCGGCCTCGGCCGACGTGGCGCCGCCGGACTCGACCGCCTGACGGAGCTCCCTCGCCTCCTCGTCGATCTTGTCCAGCACGTCGGTGGCGTTCACCCAGTCGAAGCCCGCCGCGGCCGCCCGCCGTCCCAGCAGGTCGGCGCGGCGCAGCGCCGGAAGCGCGCGCGGGATGCCGCTGAGCGTGGTCCTGACGGGCTTGCCCGCCTCGGTGCGCTCCACCGCCTTGATGTCGTCCCACTGCGCCTTCACCCCGCTCGCCGTGATGGCGGCGGTCTTCGGCAGCGGCGCGCCCTCTGGCGTGAAGACGTGCGGGTGCCGCCGGATCAGCTTGTCGGTGACCGCCTGGATGGAATCCGCAATCGTGAAGTGGCCGGCCTCGGCGCACAGCTCGGCCAGGAACACCGCTTCGAAGAGGAAGTCTCCCAGCTCCTCGCGGAGGGCCTGCGTGTCGCCCTCGTCCAGCGCGTCCAGCAGCTCGCAGGTCTCCTCGAGCACGAAGGGGCGGAGCGACTGGAGCGTCTGCTCGCGGTCCCACGGGCAGCCGTCCGGCCCGCGCAGCGTGTGCATGATGCTGACGAGGCGTTGGAAGCGCGCACCGGCCTGATCGGACATGCCCGAATGCTATCATTCGGTGTTTTGCAGGCGCGCGTCACGATACTCGGGAGCGGCACCTCGCACGGCGTGCCCATGATCGGCTGCACGTGCGACGTGTGCCGGTCGCCGGATCCGCACGACCGGCGGTTGCGGCCGTCCATCTACATCGAGACGGAGGGTGGGCCCTCGGTGCTCGTGGACACGTCCACGGATCTGCGGCAGCAGGCGCTCACCCATGGCGTGCGGCGGGTGGACGCCATCCTCATGACCCACAGCCATGCGGATCACGTCCTGGGCATGGACGAGGTGCGGCGGTTCAACGTCCTGAACGGCGGCGCGATCCCGCTGTATGCGTCGGCGTCAACCGGGCGCGAGCTGCGGCGCATCTTCCAGTACGTGTTCGAGCCGCCGTCGCAGAAGGGAGGCGGCATCCCGCAGGTGGAGCTGCGCGAGATCGACGGGCCCTTCGCCGTGGGCGGGCTGCAGGTGCAGCCGGTGCCGCTGCTCCACGGGAACCTGCCCATCCTGGGGTTCCGCTTCGGCCGGTTCGCGTACCTCACCGATGCGAGCACGATCCCGGACGAGGCGTGGCCGCTGCTCGAGGGGCTCGACGTCCTCATCCTGAACGCGCTCCGCCATCGCCCGCATCCCACGCACTTCTCCCTGTCTCAGGCGGTGGCGGTGACCGAGCGGCTGGCGCCGGCGCGCGCCTTCTTCACCCACGTCTGCCACGACCTGCCCCACGCCGCCACGAACCGTTCGCTGCCCGCCGGGATGGCACTCGCCGCCGACGGCCTGTCGTTCACCGTGGAGGTCGGCTGACGTGGACGTGCTCCGCTACCCGGACGATGCGCGGCGCGTCCGGTGGCCACACCCGGTCCTGGCCCTCGGCAATTTCGACGGCCTGCACCGGGGGCACATGAAGATCATCGAGCGGATCCGGCGCGGCGCCTCCGAGCGCGCCGGCGCCTCGGTCGTGCTCACCTTCGACCCGCACCCGCCGCGCGTGCTCCGCCCCGACAAGGCGCCACCCCTCCTGATGACACTGGATCAGAAGCTGGCGGCGCTTGAGCGGGCCGGGGTGCAGGGCGTGGCCGTCGTGCGGTTCACGGAGGAGCTGTCGCAGTGGGATCCGGAGACGTTCGTCCGCCGCATCCTGGTGGAGTGGCTGCACGTGGCCGAGGTCTGGGTGGGCGCCGACTTCCTCTTCGGGCGTAACCGCTCCGGGAACTTCACGTTGCTGCGCACGCTCGGCCAGCAGCACGGGTTCCGCGCGGAGAAGATCGATCCAATCCGCTACAAGGACTTCATCGTGTCCAGCACCAGGATCCGGCGGCTGGTCTCGGAGGGGCGAGTGGAGGAGGCGGGCGCGCTGCTCGGGCGGCACTACGCGATTGGCGGGGAAGTGGTGCCCGGCGCGAAGCGTGGTCGCGAGCTGGGCTTCCCCACGGCGAACCTGGCGACCGACAACGACCTCATCCCGCCGCACGGCGTGTATGCCACCTTCATCACGCTGGACGGCGTCGTTCTCCCGAGTGTCACGAACATCGGCGTGCGGCCCACGTTCGGGAGCGAGCAGCGCCCGGGTGTCGAGACGCACGTGCTCGGCTACTCGGGCGATCTCTACGGGCGCCGGGCCGACGTGGCCTTCGTGCAGCGCCTGCGCGACGAGCGGCGGTTCCCGGACGTGGACGCGCTCCGCGAGCAGATCGCCGCCGACGTGAGGCGGGCCGGGCGATTATTCGATAGACTTTCGGTATGACGGCCGCTCGCGATGGAGGTCAGGTGAGCCCCGAGTCGTTCCATTTCACGATCACCGTGCCGGCAGACGAGCGCCTGGTGGGCGTGGTGCGGGATCTGTGCGCCCACGCCGTGAGCTACGCGAAGCTGGCGGGGCCCACTGGCCACGCCTTCTGCGACCGCGTCGGGGCGGCGGCCGCCGACGCCGTGGGCAGGAGCGCCGGGGCGCCGTGCCCGATGGTGTTCGAGTGCGCCGGCGGCGAGCTCAGCGTGACCATCGCCGGGCAGACCCTCAGCCAGCCCCTCACCGCCTGACGAGACCGATGCGCCTCTACAACACGCTCACCCGGCAGCCGGAGACCTTCGAGCCGCTCCGCGACGGCACCGTGCGCATGTACACCTGCGGGCTCACGGTCTACGCGCGCGGCCACATCGGCAACTTCCGGACCTTCGTCTGCGTGGACGTGCTTCGCCGCGCCCTGAAGTACATCGGCGGGTGGCAGATGCGCCACGTCATGAACTTCACCGACGTGGACGACAAGACCATCGCGGGGGCCGAGCGCGAGGGCGTGGGCTTGCGCGAGTACACCGACCGCTATATCGCGGCGTTCCGCGAGGATGCCGCGACGCTCGGCATCGAGCCGGTGGAGGAGACGCCGCGGGCCACCGACCCGGCGAACCTGGACGCGATGGCGGCGATGATTCGGCAACTCGAGGCGCGCGGGCACACCTACGCGAGCGACGGGTCCATCTACTTCAAGATTGCCTCGATGCCGGACTACGGGAAGCTGTCGCGGCTGGATCACGCCGGCATCCAGGCCGGCGCGCGCGTGGACGCCGACACCTACACCAAGGAGGACGTGCGCGACTTCGTCCTCTGGAAGGCCACCAGGCCCGGCGAGCCCACGTGGGACTGCGGCGTGGGCCCGGGGCGCCCCGGCTGGCACATCGAGTGCTCGGCCATGGCGCTCCGCCTGCTGGGCGAGCCGCCCATCGACATCCACACCGGGGGCATCGACCTCGTCTTCCCGCACCACGAGAACGAGATCGCGCAGAGCGAGGGCGCCACCGGCCAGCCCTTCTCGCGCTTCTGGATCCACACCGAGCACCTGCTCGTGGACGGCCAGAAGATGTCGAAGTCGCTCGGGAACGTCTACACCCTGAGCGACATCACGGCCCGCGGCTTCCGCGTGTCGGCGCTGCGGTACCTGCTGCTCTCGTCGCACTACCGCAAGCAGCTGAACTTCACGTGGGCCGGCATGCAGGACGCGGAGAACGCGCTCCGGAGGCTCACGGATTTCCTGGACCGCCTCGACACGGTGCGCGACGGCCAGGCGCACCCGGAAGTCGTGCGGGCGGCGAGCGCCGCGCGCGCGGCCTTCGATGAGGCCCTGTCGGACGACCTGAACACCTCGGCGGGCCTCGCCGCCATGTTCGACCTGGTGCGCACGGTCAACACCGCCATCGACCAGAAGGCGATTGGCCAGCCGGACGTCGCGACGGTCCGCCACGCCTTCGCCCACTTCGACAAGGTCCTGGGTGTGCTGTCGCTGCGGCGGGACGAGGACCGGCGCCCGCCGATCCCCGAGGAGGAGATCGCGGCGGCCATCGAGGCGCGGCAGGCCGCCCGGCGCGCCCGCAACTTCGCCGAGGCGGACCGCATTCGCGACGAGATGGCGGCAAAGGGGGTCATCCTCGAGGACGGTCCCCAGGGCACCCGCTGGAAGCGAAGGTAGTCCGCGTCCACGGGAACACGAAGAACACGAGAGCCCGTGAAGAAGCGGCCACGAAGGCCAGGGGCACGGAGGTTGCCCGTGTTCTCTTCGTGCCGGCTTTCGTGCGCTTCGGGTCCTTCGTGTTTCCGGTGACACGGAGGATAATGGGCGGATGGATGCCCCTCTGTTGAAGACTCCTCTGCCTGGCCCGAAGGCCAAGGCGATCATCGAACGCGACGGGAAGGTCGTCTCCACGTCGTACACGCGCGATTATCCATTCGTCATGGCCCGCGGGGAAGGCGCCGTCGTCGAGGACGTGGACGGCAACCGGTTCCTGGATTGTGCTGCGGGGATCGCGGTGACCGCCACGGGCCACTCGCACCCGCAGGTCGTGGCGGCCATCACGGATCAGGCGCAGAAGTTCCTGCACATGTCGGGCACGGACTTCTACTACGAGCCACAGGTTCGGCTCGGCGAGATCATGAACGAGGTCGCGCCCTTCAGCGGGCAGAAGCGCTCGTTCTTCGCCAACTCGGGTACCGAGGCCAACGAGGCGGCCATCAAGCTCGCCCGCTACTCCTCGAAGCGCCCCGGCATCATCGCGTTCCTCGGCAGCTTCCACGGCCGGACGATGGGGTCGCTGTCACTGACGTCGAGCAAGGCCATCCAGCGGCGCGGGTTCGGGCCGCAGCTGTCAGGCACGTTCCACACGCCTTACGCCACCTGCTACCGGTGCCCGGTGGGGAAGCGGCCGGAGAGCTGCCAGGCCGAGTGCCTGAACTTCCTCGAGGACCAGATCCTCGTGCACCTGATCTCGCCCGATGAGGTGGCGGCCGTGGTGGTGGAGCCCATCCAGGGCGAGGGCGGCTATGTCGTGCCGGCGCCGCAGTTCCACCAGCGCCTGCGAGAGCTGACGAAGAAGCACGGCATCCTGCTCGTTTGCGACGAGGTCCAGTCGGGGATGGGCCGCACCGGCAAGATGTTCGGCATCGAGCACTTCGGTGTCGAGCCCGACATGATCACCGCCGCCAAGGGCATTGCCTCGGGCCTGCCCCTGGGCGTGACGACGGCGCGGGCGGAGACCATGTCGTGGCCGCCGGGGGCGCACGCCAGCACGTTTGGCGGCAACCCGGTCTCCTGCGCCGCGGCGCTGGCGACGATCGACCTGCTTCGCACCTCGGTGATGCAGAACGCCGCCGAGGTGGGCGCCTACATGATGGACCTGCTGAAGGAGCTGCAGGAGAAGCACGCCATCATTGGCGACGTGCGCGGGAGGGGGCTGATGATTGGCATCGAGCTCGTCCGCGACCGCGTCACCAAGGAGCGCGCCACCACCGAGCGGAACCAGGTGGTGAACGCCTGCTTCGACCGCGGGATGCTCATCCTCGGCGCCGGACAGAACGCCCTCCGGCTGTCGCCGCCGCTCGTGCTCACGAAGGCGCAGGCGAAGACGGCGGTGGGGATCCTGGACGAGGCCCTCGCTTCGCTCGGGTAGGGCCGCGCCCTCCGGGCGCGGTGGGCCTCACGGTGGGCCCTTCGGGTGGGCCGCGCTTCGCGCGGTGGGATCGGAATCCTACGGCGCGGAGCGCCGCCCACCGGCCGAAGGCCGGCCCACGCGCCGGAGGCGCCGCCCACCCGGCATGCGGCTTGCCTCTGTGTCTGGCATGACCATGGCCCGGCAGCGGCTTGGACGCCGCGGAGAGGACGTGGCGTGCGCGGAGCTGGAGGCGCGTGGCTATGCCGTGCTGCACCGGCGATACCGCACGCGCTACGGGGAGATCGACATCGTGGCGCGGCACGGCGGCGTGCTGGTGTTCGTGGAGGTCCGGGCGCGGGGGAGTGGCAGATTCGGCCACGCCGCTGAGTCGGTGACCGCGCAGAAACAGCAACGTGTGGCTGCGATGGCCGAGTCGTACCTGGGGCGGGAGGGTGTTGGGGATTCGGTGTGCCGGTTCGACGTGGTGGCCGTGGAGGCGGACGTCGAGCCGCCGCGGGTCACGGTCTACGCGGATGCCTTTCGCCCGGGGTGGTAGCGTTCTGCGCCAGAGTGCGCCGGATCGTCCAAAGTTTGCCGGATCGTCGGGACCTTTGTTACAATCAGGCTTCGTTCGCGAGCGGGAATAACTCAGTGGTAGAGTGCGACCTTGCCAAGGTCGAAGTCGCGGGTTCGAATCCCGTTTCCCGCTCCAGCCTTCGCTCCGCGGACGCTGGCGAAGGCTGTCCGCCCCAGCGCCGCAGGCGCGCCGGCGGGCCCCTCCGCCGCGTCCTTCGAGCAGCGGCTGGCCAGCCAACGTCCCTCAATCGGCGCCGTCGCCAAGCGGTAAGGCAGAGGTCTGCAAAACCTCCATCCCCGGTTCAAATCCGGGCGGCGCCTCCAACTTTTCCAGGAAAACCTGAGCAGCGGCGTGCGGCCACGCCCTTATCGCGCCGACTGATTGTGGCTAGCCTGTGACCATCTCC
>JBFWQE010000211.1:0-8096 GCA_050249615.1 Vicinamibacterales bacterium | reverse complement strand
GGTGAAGTAACACCCGGATGGGCTGCGGGCCCGGGGACGACCCGGCCCGCGGCACCGACCTCCGTGATCTCACCGCCGGAGCGGCGACAATAGCGCATGCGCCTCGCGGCGGCCCTGCTCGCCCTTCTCCTGACAGCCGCGCCCGTCCTGGCTCAGCCACCGCCCACGCTGGAGATCGAGGCGCCGCCCGAACTGACGCCGGCGCGCGCCAGGCTCGAGTCCTGGGACCTCCGCCCCCTTTCCACGATTGTCAGGCTGGTCGGGCTCGACGACCCGGGACCGCCCACGCGCGTCGTCCTGGCCACGCCCTCGAGCGACTGGGCGCGACTCGTGCCGCCGTGGGCGGCCGGCTATGCCCTTGTCGACCAGGCGCTCATCGTCCTGTTTCCCTCGCGCTCGCCGATGTACCCGCACGACACGCTCGAGGACGTGCTCCGCCATGAGGTGGCGCATATCCTCATCGGCCGCGCCGCCGGCGGGCGGCCGGTCCCGCGCTGGTTCCACGAGGGCTTCGCGATGGCCGTCGAGCGACCCTGGGCGATGGAGGACCGCACGCGCCTGGTCTCGGCGCTGCTGTTCGGGCCGCGCCTCGCCCTCGACGACGTCGATGCGCTCTTCCTCGGGAACCAGGGCCAGCAGGCGCGGGGCTATTCACTCTCGGCCGCGGTCGTGCGCGACCTGATGCGCGAACACGGCGGCGACGCGCCGGCGCGCATCCTGCGTGAGGTGGCGAAGGGGCGAACATTCGCGTACGCGCTCGCCAGCGTCACCGCGCAGTCCATCCCGACCTTCGAGGATGCCTTCTGGAGTCGCCAGCGCACGTGGACGACATGGGTGCCGCTGATCGCATCTTCCACGGTGTTGTGGCTGGCGGTGATCGGGGTGGCGGGCCTGGCGCGCCGGCGCCGACGCCAGCGTGCGGCGGAGATTCGGCGGCGGTGGGAGGAGGAGGAGAAGATGGGCAGCATCACCGGCTTCGAACGGGATGTGCGGGCGGCCGTCTACGCAGGCTTTCGCGACACCGGGGCCGCCCCGACACCGGAGGCACTGGCCTCCACGCTGCGTGCCTCTCGCCCCGCCGTCGTCGCGGCGCTCGGCGCGCTCGAGGACCAGCACTGCCTGGTGCTGCAGCCCGACGGCGAGTCGATCTGGATGGCGCATCCGTTCTCAGGCGTCCCGACGGACTTCGTCGTCTCGATCGGGAGCCGCCGCTGGTTCGCCAACTGCGCGTGGGACGGCCTGTCCATCCTGGGACTCTTCGGGGACGGGCGGCTGGAGGTGCACGTGCCGGGGACGGGCGAGCCCCTGATGTTCGAAGTCGCGAACGGCGTGGTCCGCGGCGAGGGAGTGATCCACTTTCTGGTGCCCGCCGCTCGCTTCTGGGACGACATCGGCTACACGTGAGCCAATATCTGCGCCTTCCGGTCGGAGGGCGACGTGCACGAGTGGGCCCGCCGCACGGGCGTGACCCCGGGCGCCGTGGTGTCGCCCCAGGTCGTCTACGACCTGGGCGTCGAGTGGTACGCCACGCGACTGAACCACGACTGGGTGCGGCCGGATAAGGGGCAGGCGGCCGCCACCTTCGCGCGGCACGGCCTGGCGGGCCCGTTCTGGTCGCTCGACTGAGCCGAGCGGCCGGGCTCGTTGAGGCCGGGCCGCCGAGGGGCGGCGCTTGCGTTCGACAGCGCCGAGGGCCGGCGGCGATTCCCTTTGAGGCCGGCCGACTCGGGAGTGCCGACAAACGTTGCGTAGGCCACGAAGGCGCGGCTTTTTTGCGCTCGCGGTTCTGAACGTTGCCGGAGGAACGTTTGACCGGCCGGCCGATGGGAATCGCGGCCGGCCCTCGGCGCTGTCCGACGCCAAAGCGCCCGGCCGACGGCCCCTGCAGTTCGTCCCGGCGGCCGCCGCGATCGCGCCGTCCTGTGGCAGAATCCGCTCGCGAAAGGAGCCGCGCATGGGGATCATCGTCATCGCCTGCTATCGCCCGAAGCCCGGCCAGCACGATGCGCTCGCAAGACGGATGGAGCAGCACGTGGCCACGCTCCGCACGCTTGGTCTCGTCACCGATCGGGCGCCCATCACCATGCAGGCCGCCGACGGCACGTTCGTCGAGGTCTTCGAGTGGGCCTCGCGCCAGGCCATCGAAACGGCGCACGGGCACCCGGTGGTCCTGAAGATGTGGGACGAGTACGCGACGGTGTGCGACTACATCCCCGTCGCGCAGGTGCCCGAGGCCACGCAGCTGTTCCCGGAGTTCACGCCGGTCGAGGTGAACACGTAGCGATGGCGGCCGCGAAAGCTCCGGCTCGTTCCGCCCCGGGCGCTCGGACTCCGACCGACACTCAGGAGGTTATCGACTGGCTGAAGCGCCGGGGGAGCAAGGTCGGCCGCGATAGCATGGCGCGCTATGCCATCCCCACGGAGCGCGCCTTCGGCGTGTCGATGCGGGACATGCAGGCGCTGGCGAAGCAGGTTGGCCGCAGCCACGACCTGGCCGAGGCGCTCTGGCAGACCGGCTGGTACGAGGCGCGCGCGCTCGCGGCTTACGTGGACGAGCCCGCGCGGGTGACGTCGGCGCAGATGGACCGCTGGTGCCGCGACTTCGACAACTGGGGCATCTGCGACACCGTGTGCTTCGTCCTGTTCGATCGCACGCCACACGCATGGCCGAAGGTGAAAGCGTGGGCCGCGCGGCGCGAGGAGTACGTCAAGCGCGCAGCCTTCGCCCTGCTGTGGGGGCTGACCGTGCACGACAAGGCAGCCGGCGACGCGCCGTTCCTCGAGGGCCTGTCGCTCATCGAGCGCGCGGCAGCCGACGACAGGCACTACGTGAAGAAGGCCGTGAACATGGCGCTCCGCGCGGTTGGCAAGCGCAATGCCGCGCTCAATGCTGCGGCGGTAGAAGTGGCCGAACGGCTCGCGGCTTCACCCGAAAGCGCGGCACGGTGGGTGGGGAAGGACGCGCTCCGCGAGCTGACGAGCGGCTCCGTGGCTCGCCGGCTCGCCACGCGGCGCGCGAACCGCACGCCCCGAGCACTGAGCCGCGGGTAGCCGCGAGGCCGAAAGCAAAGAGGCCGAGCACCCGAAGGAGCCCGGCCTCTTGCTGCTTCCAGCTTCTGACTTCTAACTTCTCACTTCTAACTTCTCACTTCTCACTTTCCTACGGTAGCGCCATCGCCTGGTAGCCGCCGTTCATCGGGATGACGACGTACTGCTTGCCCTGATGGAGGTAGGTCATCAGGCCGTACCCGCCCAGACGCGTCGTCGGCACCGCGCCCACGCGTTTGCCGGTCTTCTTGTCGATGGCGAACAGGTGCGGCCGGCCGTCGGCGGTCTGGCCCGTGGCGAAGAGCAGCGTGGACGTGGCAGCCATCGCGGCGTGGCCGCGGCGGCCCCAGTTCGTGTCGATGTTCATCCCCTTCAGCAGCGGGTTGTTGCGGAAGGCGTCCTGCGCCTTCGCGTCCATGTCGCCGTGCGGGATCATCCACAGGTGCTCGCCGGTGTTCATGTCGATGGCCGTGATGCGGCCCACGGGACCCTTGAACAGATCCGGGATGCCTGCCAGCGGATCGTTATCCACCTTGGGCCGCGGCGGGGTGGCACCGCGCGTGGTGGCCCAGGCCGCCACGGTCTTCCCCGTCATGCGCGGATTGTCGCGCTCGATGGCCGGGGCCAGGAGCGTCGGTGAGCAGCCGCTCGTCGAGGTGACGTAGAGGATGCCCGTCGCCGGATCCGCCGCCGGCGGCCCGGTGATGTTGGCGCCGCCGCCGCCGCCGGGACAGATGTTCACGTGGCCCTTGCCCTCGGCGTTGCCGCGATGCCGCGGCGGCGCGAAGAGCGGCGCCAGCAGATCCCACTCACGCGCGCGCTGGAGCGCCAGCTTCTTGATCTCGGGCGTGAAGTCGATGACGTGGTCCTCGGTGCGCCCCTGCAGGTCGAACGGCGCCGGCTTGGTCACGAACGGCTGCGTGGCCGACAGCTTCTCGGTTGGTACCTGTGACTGCGGTACGGGCCGCATTTCCATCGGCCAGATGGGCTGCCCGTTGGCCCGGTTGAACGAGTAGACCCAGGACTGCTTGGTGACCTGGAACACGCCGGGGATCCGGTTGCCGTTGACCGTCACGTCCAGCAGCACCGGGGCCGTCGGCGTGTCGTAGTTCCAGATGTCGTGCTTGACGAGCTGCTGGTGCCACACGCGCTTGCCTGTCTTCACGTCGAGCGCGATGAGACTGGTGCTGAAGAGATTGTCGCCCGGGCGGAAGCCGCCGAAGTAGTCCATCGTGGCGCCGTTGGTCGGGATGTAGACCAGCCCGCGCTCATCGTCCGCCGACATCGGCGCCCAGGACGAGATGTCGCCCGTCCACTTCCACGCGTCGTTCTCCCACGTCTCGTGGCCGAACTCGCCGGGCCGCGGGAGGACGTGGAACTTCCACATGAACTTGCCGGTCTTCATGTCGTAGCCCAGGATGTCGCCCGGCACGTTCTCGATGCGCGTCTGGTTGTAGCCCTGCTCGGCGGAGTTCCCCACGACCAGCACGTCGTTGACGACGATGGCCGGCGACGAGTTGGTGATGTAGCCGAGCTCGAGCGGCAGCCCCTTGGCGGGGTCGTAGGTCTGCTTGGACGAGGTCCACGGCTCCCAGTCGGCGATGAGGTCCTTCAGCAGGTCGATGGAGCCGCCCTTCGGGAAGCCGGGCACGGGCACGCCCGAGCCCCAGTTCTCCACCGGCTGGCCGGTCTTGGCGTCCAGCACGTGCACGAAGAACGCCGGCGTGACGATGATGATCACGCCACGGCCGTTCAGGCGGTGGAACGTGACACCCTTGCCGTGGTTCGACCGCATCGAGTAGTCGTGCCGCGGAGTCGAGGGCTCCTGGAACGCCCACACGGTCTTGCCCGTCGCCGGGTCCATGGCGACCACCGTGCGCTTCGGGCCCGACGTCGTGTAGAGCATCCCGTCCACGTAGATCGGCAGGCCGCGCCCGTTGATCTCGCCGATCTCGAAGCCGGGCACCTCGCCCTTCCATTCCCAGGCCGTCGTCAGGGTGTTGAAGTTCGAGGCGTTGATCTGGTCGAGCGCCGAGTATCGCGTGGAGGTGTGACCTCCGGTGATGCCCGGCCATTCACCCTTCTGCTGGGCGCTGCCCGGCAAGCCGGCCACCACCAGGGCGACGACCACGGCCATGGCCCCGATCAGGGCGGGGGTGGTCCAGCTTCGCGTGTGTCCTGTCCTCATGAGCACCTCGGATCACAGGGCCTAGCGGGATGTCCTACGCATTCCACCAGCGCACGTCCACAGCCCATCCGGACCATGGCAGAGACACCACGGGCCGCAAAGGCGCGCCAAAGTATGCTGCGCGGCGGCGTGGGCGTCAACCACGAACCGGCAGGCCGGGACGTGCGCCTGCCCGGCGTTGCGCCGGTTGTAGCGCTGGTGTACAAGCGAATCACCGTGAGCGCTTCGCATTCGTCCACCCGGCGCCGGGATCGCCGATCCGGAAAGCCCGGACCCTCGGCGCCGCCGTCTTCCCCCGCGTCCAACTCGATGGGCGTGTTCCTGGCGCCCCTGGCGCTGACGGCCGGACTGCTGACGGTGAGCCTGTTACCCCGGATTCGCCAGAGCGAACCGTTGACCTGGTCGTTCTGGGGGGCGGCGGTGCTGCTGCTGGCCTGGCAGGCCGTGCTGGCCATCCGCGCCCGTACGGAGGGGGCCCCCGCGCTGGGGCCGTTCACCCCGCGGGCCCAGCATTACGTCCAGGCGCTCTGCCACAGCGGCGTCTTCCTGTACTGGGGCTGGTACTGGCCGCCGGTCTACGACTTCCTGCCGCTGCTGGTCGGCCAGCTGCTCTTTGCCTACGCCTTCGACATGCTGCTGGCGTGGTCGAACCGGGTGCCCTGGGTGCCTGGCTTCGGTCCGTTCCCCATCGTGTTCAGTGCGAACCTCTTCCTCTGGTTCAAGGACGACTGGTTCGCACTGCAGTTCCTGGTCCTGGCCGTCGGCTTCGCCGGCAAGGCCTTCGTGCGCTGGGAACGCGAAGGCAAGCGGGTGCACATCTTCAACCCCTCGGCCTTCACCCTGGCCCTGTTCTCGGTTGGCCTGCTCGCCACGGGCACGACAGACCTGACCTGGGCCCAGGAGATCAACACCACCTTCAGTCTCGGGCCGCGCATCTACCTGGTGCTCTTCTCGATTGGCCTGGTGGTCATGTACTTCTTCGCCATCACGCCGGTCACCGCGTCGGCCGCCGCCACGCTCTTCGCCGCCAGCGCCGGCTACTTCGCCGTCACGGGCGTGCCGTACTTCGTCGACTCGGAGATCCCGGCCGCCGTGTTCCTGGGCATGCACCTGCTCGTGACCGATCCCTCGACGTCGCCGCGGACGCCGTTCGGGCGTGTCATCTTCGGCGTGATGTACGGCCTGGGGGTGTTCGCGCTCTACGCGATGCTGGGCGCGCTGGGCCTGCCGACCTTCTACGACAAGCTGATGGTGGTGCCGCTGCTGAATCTCATGGTGCCGTCCATCGATCGGGCAGTGGCCAGGCTGGGCGATCAGCCGATTCTCGCGCAGCTGGGCCTCGTGGGCCCGCCCGGGCGGATGAACCTGGCGCACATGGGCGCGTGGATCCTGTTCTTTGGCGTGATGACGGGGCTTGGCCGCACCGACGGCATGCACCGCGGCGACGCGCTGCCGTTCTGGCAACAGGCGTGTGCCGACGACCGGCCTCGGGCCTGCGAGCGGCTGCTGATGATCGAGGGGGCGTACTGCACCGACAACGCGGGATGGGCCTGCAACGAGCTGGGGCGGCACTACCTCGACGGGCGGCTGGTGGTTGCCGACGCCGACCGCGCGCTCGCGTATTTCTCGCGCGCCTGCGAGGCACGGTTCCAGCCAGGATGCCTGAACCTGCTGGAGCCGCGGTCGCCGGTCACGACGAACCCGCGCGCACTGGACCTGCGGCTGCTCGTCCGCGAGGGAGGGCCGAACCTGCTGGACCTGCCGGAGCCGGAGCTCTACGCGCGGGCGTGCCGTCACGGCTGGAGCTTCGCGTGCGAGAAGCGGTCGGCGTCGCGATGAGGCCGCGAGCGGCGGCAGCCGCTGTCCTTCTGCTGCTCCTGGTCGGGGCGCGCGCTCATGTGGCTCCGCTTCGCGCGCAGGGCGCGGCAGACATGGCCCCGGCCTCGCGCCCGGCGTTTCCCGAGCTCGTCGAGATCCCGGGCGGCCCGTTCGTGATGGGCGCGGATCCCTCCGCGGATCCGATGGCGTTCGACAACGAGCGCTGGTCGCCCTCGCAGGGAACCGGCAGGGTGGACGTGCCCACCTTCTACCTCGCGCGCCACGAGGTGACGGTAGCCGAGTTCGCGGCGTTCGCGCGTGCATCCACGTGGCGGGTGGACCCCAGCGCGCTGGCGGGCCCGCCCACGCACCCGGTGACGTTCGTCTCGTGGCCGGACGCACTCGCGTACTGCCGCTGGCTGGAAGGGGAACTGAAGCGCTCACCCGTGACGCCTGCGCGCGTGAGTCAGCTGCTGGCCGAGGGCTGGCGCGTGACGCTGCCAACGGAAGCGGAGTGGGAGAAGGCGGCGCGGGGGACGGACGGGCGGCGCTACCCGTGGGGGAGCGAGCCGCGGCGCGATCGCGCGAACTACGAGAACCAGGGCACGGCGCCCGTCGGCACCTACCCATGCCCCGAGTGCCCGTTCGGCCTGGCCGACATGAGCGGCAACGTGTGGGAATGGACGAGCAGTCCCTACCAGCCGTATCCGTACGACGCGTCGGACGATCGCGCGAACCTCGACGCGGACGCGTTGTGGGTGATGCGGGGCGGGTCGTTCGGGGACCCCGCCCGGCAGGTGCGCACCTCCGCGCGCGGTGCCGCGGACCCGGGCGCGCGGCGGGCATTCATCGGGTTTCGCGTCGCGCTCGTGCGCCGCTGACCCACCCCACCCAAACGGCGTCTGGAGCGGTGCGTACGGAGCGCCGGGGTTTCAACCCCGGTGGATCGCGTCGGGCATCTTCGGTCCGTACGGAGCGCCAAGGCTTCACGTCGGCGGATCGTCCCATCGTTGGAGCCGACGCCCGTCGGCCGCGTGCGCGT
>JBFWQE010000210.1:0-8133 GCA_050249615.1 Vicinamibacterales bacterium | reverse complement strand
GCACCCGCCCGCACCCGCCCGCACCCGCCCGCACCCGTCCGCACCCGCCCGCACCCGCCCGCACCCGCCCGCACCTGTCCGCACCCGCCCGCACCTGACAGTACGCCCTTCCCCCGAACGTCCCGAAGAAATTCGAGAAGCTGCCGATGCCCGCCAGGGTGAAGGCGAAGTTGAAACGGCGGTCCTGCGGAACGGGGAATCGCGGATCCAGGCTGGGGTAGTTGAACGCCTGGTATTCGAAGGCGATCCCGCAGCACTGCGCGTTGTAGTTGGCGATGTACCGCTGGTTGAGCATGGTGGAGCGGCCGATGTCGTAGTTGAACTGGACGGTGCCGCCCACCTTGTTGCCGGCGAACCTGAGCGTGGTGGTCTGCTGGACGTAGTGGTTGGACTGGAACTGGTTGCCGAACTGGTAGTTCTGCTTGTTCCAGCCCGCCGAGGCCTCCACGACCCGCGACCGGACCAGCCCGTTCAAGCCAAAGCCCACGATCTTCTTCTCCTCGGCGATGGGGTCGTACTCCATGCGGAAGTCCACGCCCACCGCCTCGGCTGGCATCGCCCGCGCCACGAGCGACACGGTGGAGAAGTTGCTCGCCGGGCGCGCGAACATCGAGTACGAGTACGAGTTGTCGAACGGGCTGGCGTTCTCGTCGGAGTAGTAGCTCTGGTTGATGCCCACGCTGAGCAGTTCGCGGGGAGCCCCCGACGTGCCTGCACCGGACGCCTGCGCCCCGGCGGCCCCCTCGCCGCCGCCCCCGCGCCGGACCAGCAGTCGGTTGGTCAGGCCGTAGGTGAGGCGGGTGACGCCGCCCACGATGTATTCGTAGGAGGCCGCGGTCGGGATGCGGTTCTGCGTGTCGATGCTGGTGATCCGCTGCACCGTGAACGCCGGCTCGATGATGTGCTTGGCCCGGTCCGCGAAGGCGTTGTTCGGCGTGAAGACGCGCGTGAACACCGGCCCCACCACCTCCGCTCGCATGTCCGCGTAGCGCCGTGTCACCGCTTCCTCGATCTGCCGTCGCGTGGACGGGTCCAGGCTCTCGGTGAAGTAGGTGACCCGGTAGCCGATGGAGGCGTTCACCGAGAGGAACGGCAGGGAACTGAGTGGCGCGCGCAGCGACGGCAGCAGGTCCACCTTGCCGAGGCCCCAGTCCGCGATGCTGGCCCCGGACTTCTGCTGGTAGAGCACCCTCGAGGCGTCGAGGTTCACCGAGGCGTAGACGGGGAGGGGGCCGAGCCGCTGGCCGGAGAACGACGCGACGACGCCGGGCGCCTGCCCGTTCACGAACGAGTCGTTCGAGTTGTAGAACGACTCGGTCCGCTGGAAGGTCCCCGACACGCTCAGGCCGCGCCACGCCCCCGACACGCCGCCGCCCACCGCGCGCGTGCTGAACTGCTGCTGGTACAGGTTGTTGTTGTAGAGCTGCTGCGCCGTGATGTTGGAGAAGTAGTCCACGCGCGCCCGTCCGCGAAGCCCGAGTGGGAGCCCCTGGCTCACGTTCGCGTTCAGCTGGTAGCTGGTCCGCGCCGGCTCGGTGACCGCGCCTCGCGACGTGGAAACGGTGCTCTCCTTCTCCTTCAGGTAGTAGTACCGGAAGTCGCCTTGCGACTGGCCCGACAGCACGTACCGGTACTCGGTTCCCATTCCCTGGCCGCGCGACATGAACCAGTCGTGCATGAAGGTGACGTCCTGGCTGCGGCTGATGGCCCAGAAGAACGCGTTGCTGATGGAGGAGCCGCGGTACGTCGATCGACCGTAGGTCGGCAGCAGGAACCCCGTGGCCCGGTCGTCGCCCTGGATGGGGTAGTACATGACCGGCAGGTAGAACACCGGCACGTCCTTCACGTGGATGACGGCGTTCCGGAGCAGCGCGTAGTCGTTCAGGTTGATGGTCGCCCGCCCGCTGACGATCTCCCACCGCGGCGTGGGCTGCACGCAGGTGGTGAAGCCACCCTTGTCGATGCGGTACTTGTCCACGTCCACCTTCTCGATCGTCGCGCCGTAGAAGTACACGTCCGGCTCCATCGTCCCGAACATGCTGCGGTCTCGCTCGCCGCGCTCGCCGAGCGAGGCGATGCCGGACGCATTGGTGAACGTACCGAGGCGCGTGCGCGTGTTGAACACCACCCGGTCGGCGGCGATGCGTGCCTCGGGCGTCGAGAAGACGACGTTGCCGATGGCGATGAGCTCGCCGGTGCGCGTGTTCAGCTCCAGGTCGTCCGCGAAGAACTTCTGGCCCTCGTTCGGGCTTCCCTTCTCCCCCTCGATCTCGACCTCGCGCATCAGGCGCACGCGCTCGGCGTCCAGGCGCTCGAGGGTGAACTGCTTGGTGTTCCATCCGGGCACCAGCTGGGCCCATGCGGCGGCGGGGATCGCGAGCGCCAGGACCAACGCGCAGAACAGGCGGGACGGGGACGGCACGGGTGAAATCGAGGATATCAGATTGAAACCGCGCCGGACTCCACGAGCCGCGCACGCAGCGGGCCCACGAAGTAGATGGAACCCGCGGCGACGGCCCGGCCCCCCTGCTCGAGCGCCCGGGCGACCGCGCGGCGCGCGTCCGGCTCCGCCTCGACGGGGATGCCTGGCGCCACGGGCTCGATGATCGCCGCGAGCGCGCCCGCCGGGTGCGAGCGCTCGTGCGCCACTTCGGTCGCGACGAACCGCGACGCGACGCGGGCCAGGGGCCGCGCCATTCCAGCCACGTCCTTGTCCCGCATGGCCGCGATGGTGACGGGAATGGGGGCCACGCCGGCCTCCACGAGATACGACGCGAGCGCCTCGGCACCGGCCGGGTTGTGCGCGGCGTCGATCAGCAGGTCGCCGCCCGCCAGGCGCAGCCATTCGAGTCGCGCGGGCCACCGGGCGTCGGACAGTCCCGTGACAATCGCCTCCATGCCCACCGGCAGGCCCTCCTGCTCGATCACCTCGAGCAGGCGAACCGCCGTGGCCGCGTTGGCCATCTGGTGGCGGCCCGCGAGGGCGAGACGGACGGGCGGGTACCCGCCGCGGCAGGTGATGGTGGCCACGCCGCGCTCCAGGTGGGCGTCCTCGATCACGTCGGCCGCGTCGAGGACAGGCGCGCCGGCGGCCTCGGCCGCCTCCTCGACGGCGGTCCTGGCCTCAGGGGCCAGATCACCAATCACGAGGGGCGTCTCGTGCTTGGCAATCCCCGCCTTCTCCGCGGCGATGGCGGCCAGTGTCGTGCCGAGATGCCGCTCGTGATCGAGCGCGATCGACGTGATGGCGCACGCGACGGGCCCGATGACGTTCGTGGCGTCGAACCGGCCGCCCAACCCGACCTCGATGACGGCCACGTCCACCTGCGCGCGGCGGAACGCCTCGAAGGCGATGGCGGTCGTCACCTCGAAGAACGTGGGGGTGACGGCGAGGCGCCCATCGGCCCTGGCCTCGTCCACCACCTGCAGGACATGTCCGGCACAGGCCTCGAACAGGACGGGCGCCACCGGCACTGCGTCCACCGCCACGCGCTCCTCGATGTGATCCAGGTGCGGCGAGGTATAGAGCCCCGTGCGATACCCCGCCGCCCGCAGCGCGCGCTCGACCATCGCGCACACCGAGCCCTTGCCGTTCGTGCCCGCGACATGGATGGTGGGGCAGGCACGCTCCGGGTGGCCGAGGGCGGCCACGAGCGTGCGCATGTTCTCGAGACCGAGCTTGATGCCGAAGGCCTCGAGCGCGAAGAGCCGTTCGTAGGTGGTCACTTCCCCATGAAGCGCAGCGCCCGGGCCAGCGTCGCCTTCATCTCGCGGCGATCCACCACCAGGTCGAGCATGCCGCGCTCGAGCAGGAACTCGCTCCGCTGGAAGCCCTCCGGCAGCTTCTGGCGGATGGTCTGCTCGATGACGCGCGGACCGGCGAAGCCGATGAGCGCCCGCGGCTCGGCGACGTTCAGGTCCCCGAGCATGGCGTAGCTGGCGGTCACGCCTCCCGTCGTCGGATCGGTCAGCACCGAGATGTACGGCAGCCGCGCGCGGTCCAGCCGGGCGAGCGCCGCGGAGATCTTCGCCATCTGCATCAGCGACAGCGCCCCTTCCATCATGCGGGCTCCGCCCGAGCACGACACGATGATGACCGCGGCCTTCCGCTCGAGGGCCATCTCGATGCCGCGCACGATCTTCTCGCCGACGACGACACCCATCGAGCCGCCGATGAAGCTGTAGTCCATCGAGGCGATGACGGCCTCGATGCCGTCCAGTCGGCCCACGCCCACGATGACGGCATCGCTCTGCCCGGTGCTGGCCCTGGTCTTCTCCAGGCGGTCACGATAGGGCTTGGTGTCGGTGAAGGTGAGGGGGTCGTTGGACCGCAGGTCCGGCGCCAGCTCCTCCCAGCGCTCGTGGTCGAAGAGTACCTTCAGCCGGTCGATGGCGCCCATCCGGAAATGGTGCCCGCACTTCTCGCAGACGTGCAGGTTCCGGACGAGGTCCTTCGTGTAGATGATGGAGTCGCACTCCGGGCACTTCTCCCAGAGGCCTTCGGGCACGCGGCTGGCCTTCTCCGGAGCCGCCAGCGGTTTGCGGGCCTTCTTGAACCAGGCCATGGACGTTCAGCTTACCATCCCTCACCGACGGGCAATGTAGTACCGGGTGCCCTTCCCCATGCCCTTGATCTGCTTCACCAGCTCGTCGAGGGCCGCATCGTCGGTTTCGGGGTCGAACTCCGATGTCTCGACGACCAGCAGGGGCGTGGCCGTGTAGTGGAAGAAGAAGTGCTGGTAGGCCTCGTTCACCTCGCGCACGTAGTCCTCGCCCGGGCGGGGCATGTCGGTCTCGGGGTCCCGGGGCTTGTTCTGCAGTCGCTCGACGAGGATGTCTGTCGGCGCCTGGAGATACACCACGAGGTCCGGGGACGGGACGTCCCGCGCCAGCAGGTCGTAGAGCCGCTGGTAGATGAAGAGCTCGTTGTCGTCCAGGTTCAGGTACGCGAAGATCTTGTCCTTGTCGAAGACGTAGTCGCAGATGGTGGCCTGCAGGAACAGATCGGCCTGGCGCAGGCCCGACAGCTGGCGGTGGCGGTTCAGCAGGTAGAAGAGCTGCGCCTGCAGCGCCGCTCCCGGCCGGTCGTTGTAGAAATCGGCGAGAAACGGGTTGTCGGTGTCCTCGACAATGGTGGTGGCGTCGAGGCGCGACGCGAGGCGCTCGGTCAGGACGGTCTTGCCGACCCCGATGGGGCCTTCAACAGCCAGGTAATGAAAGGCCACGCGGGCCGAGTATATTGCAGGTGCCGACACCTGCGGGAGACGCGATGAGAATTGACCGACTGGAACTGTTCCTGTGCCGACTGCCCCTCGTCCACTTCTTCGAGACGAGCTTCGGGCGCAGCTACGATCGCGAGTTCATCCTGGCGCGCGTGGAAGGCGAGGGGCACGAGGGCTGGGGCGAGGCGGTGGCCGAGGGGCACCCCTACTACAGCGGCGAGACCACGGAGACGGTCTGGCACATCGTCACCAGGTTCCTGGCGCCGCTGGTGCTGGGCCGTGAGTTCGCCCATCCCCGCGAGGTGTTCCCGGCCATGAAGCGCGTGCGCACCCACAACATGGCCAAGGCGCTGCTGGAGATGGCGGCGTGGGACCTGCACGCGAAGATCGAGGGCGAGCCGCTGTCGGCCGTGCTCGGGGGCACGCGCGCTCGCATTGCCTCGGGCGTGTCGATTGGCATCCAGGACTCGCTGGACCAGCTGGTGGAGAAGGTCGCGAAGGAGCGGGCTGCCGGCTACCAGCGGATCAAGATCAAGATCAAGCCCGGCTGGGACATCGAGGCGGTGGAGCGGGTGCGCGCGAAGTTCGGCGACATCCCGCTCATGGTGGATGCGAACGCCGCCTACACGCTCGACGACGCCGGGCACCTGGCGAAGCTGGACCCGTACGACCTCATGATGATCGAGCAGCCGCTCGACTACGACGACGTGATGGACCACGTCACGCTGCAGAAGGCCATCGCCACCCCGATCTGCCTGGACGAGTCCATCCACACGGTTCGCATCGGCCGCGACGCCATCGCCGCCAGGGCGTGCCGCATCATCAACATCAAGCCGGGCCGCGTGGGCGGGCACCAGCAGTCGATCGAGCTGCACGACCTGTGCGCGGCCAACGACATTCCCGTGTGGCATGGCGGCATGCTCGAGAGCGGCATCGGCCGCGCCCACAACATCCACCTGGCCAGCCTGCCCAACTTCCGCCTGCCAGGCGACATCGCGGCCAGCAAGCGCTACTACGTGCCCGACCTCATCGAGCCCGGCATCGACATCGGGCCCGATGGCACCATCGCCGTGCCCACGGGCCCCGGCATCGGGGTGAATGTGATGCGCGACCGCGTGGAGCAGGCCACGGAGCGGCATCTCGTCATGACCGCCGGCGAGGTCTCGAGATGACGTGGCGGCACGCGGGCCTGATCGCGGTGGCGTTGATCGCGCACGGCTGCGGCCCGCAACCGGGCCCCGACGTCGCGGCCGTGCCGCCGCCGCCCACCGCGGCGCAGAAGCTCGCCTGGATCCTGGATCTCGAAGACCAGCGCGTCGCGCGCGGTCCGGCCCCCGGCCAGGACCTCATCGCGATGCTCGCCGATCAGCAGGCGCACATCCGGCGCCGGGCGGCGCTGGCCGCCGGCCGTGCGCGCCTGCCCGACGCGGTCGGGCCGCTGGCCGCCATGCTCACATCGGAGGCCGATCCGGAAGTGCGACAGATGGCGGCGTTCGCGCTCGGCCTCATCGGCAGCGCCGACGCGGCGCCGGCGCTCGTCACCGCGCTCGCCACGGCCGATCCGCTGCTGCAGGGCCGCGCGGCCGAGGCGCTGGGCGCGATCGGTCACAAGGCGGCCGCACCGGAGATTGCCGCGATGATGTCCGCGCACATCGGCGCAGGAGTGCTCGCCTCCATCGCCGCCGACGATGTGGGCTATCCCAAGGACGCCACCGTCGAGGCCGTGCGCCTGGGGATGTACGCGCTCGTGCGGCTCGGCGCCTACGACGAGCTGGCGGCGACCCTGCTGGACGCGACGGGCCAGCCGCGCAGTCGCTGGTGGCCCGTGGCCTACGCCTTCCAGCGCGTGGAGAGCCCGCGTGCGGCGGGCACCCTGATGGCCCTGCTGAAGGGGGACGGACAGGTGACGCGCGCGTTCGCCGCCCGGGGGCTGGGCGTGCTCAGACACGAGGCCGCACTTCCCGCGCTCACGAGCATCGCGGCCGGGGAGGCCGAGCCGGCCGCGGTGCGCATCCAGGCCGTGCGCGCCATCGGCGCCATCGGGCGCGCGGAAGGCGGCGCTGCGCTGATGAAGATCGTCACCACCCCGAAGGTCGATCCCAACCTCCAGCTGGAGGCCGTTGTCGCCCTGGGGCAGGTGAGGCATGGAGCGGCGCTCGATGCGCTCATCGAGCTCGCGTCGGCCTCGTGGCCCGCGATGCGGGCGGCGGCCCTGGGAGCCCTGGCGCGCGTCGACCCGGACACGTTCATCTCCGCCATCTCCGGGCTGGACGCCGATCCGCACTGGTCCGTGCGCGCGGCGCTCGCGTCGGCTCTCGGCGGGCTCCCGGACCATCGCGGCGAGGCGCGCCTCGCCGACATGCTGCGCGACGAGGACCAGCGCGTCATTCCGTCAGTGCTGACCGCGCTGGTCGCCAGCGGCGCCGCATCGGCGCGCACGGCCCTGGCGGCACGGCTGACCGCCGAGGACCCCGTCGTGCGCATGGCCGCGGCAAATGGGCTGGCCCGCCTGAAGGCGGTTGACCAGGTGGGCGCCCTGACATCGGCGCTCGAAACATCGGGCCGCGACGGCACCTATGTCGCGCGTGCGGCGATCCTGGCTGCGCTGGCGTCGCTCGATCCCGCGGCGGCTCGACCAGCGCTCACGGCCGCACTCGCCGACAAGGACTGGGCCGTCCGCCTGCGCGCCGCGCAGCTGCTCGGGCAGGTCGACCCGCAGGCCGATGCCACGCCGGCCACGCCGGCGCCGCCCGCACCCGACCCGGCGGCGGTCGACGCGCTGGTTTCGCCTCCGTACTCGCCACGGGCGTACATCGACACCGAGAAGGGTGTCATCGAGGTCGATCTTGCAGTGCTCGACGCGCCCCGCACCGTGGCGAACTTCACGGCGCTCGCGCGAAAGGGCTTCTTC
>JBFWQE010000209.1:0-8209 GCA_050249615.1 Vicinamibacterales bacterium | reverse complement strand
GACCTGATCGACGGAAGATAGGGCACGGGGGTTCAAAGCACGGGGGCGAAGCGCGGAAGTTCAGAGCACGGGACCGGAGTGCGGAGGCTCACGTCGTGCAGCGCCCTCCGGCGTTCATCTACGGCTCCTCGGCCTCCGGGTTCATCTGCGGCCCCTCCGGGTTCATGTGTGACGTCCCGTGTCCATCTGCGGCCTGCTGCGTCCATCTGCGGCCCCGCCGGGTTCATCCGTGACGTCCCGTGTCCATCTGCGGCCGGCTGCGTCCATTGTGCGGCCCCTCCGGGTTCATCTGTGACGTCCCGTGTCCATCTGCGGCCTGCTGCGTCCATCTGCGGCCCCGCCGGGTTCATCCGTGACGTCCCGTGTCCATCTGCGGCCGGCTGCGTCCATGTGCGGCCCTTCCGGATTCATCTGTGACGTTCCGTGTCCATCTCGGCCTTCTGCGTCCATCTGCGGCCCCTCCGCGTTCATCTGCGGCCTTCTGCGTCCATCTGCGGCGCCCGCCCCATCGGTGTTACGATCGCTGTCTATGTCCCGTGCGGTCGGCGTCGCAATCCTCGGCTTCCTCGGCGTCTTCGTCGCGTCTCCGTCCGCGCTGCAGGTGCGCACGGCCGACCCTGCGAAGCGGGGCGTGGCGCTGTCCTCGTTCCCGCGCACCATCAAGCTGGCGGAGAACGTCTACGGCTACGAGGAGATCCGGCAGCCAGGGTTCACGACCGTGAGCCTCATCGTGGTCGGCGCCAACGGGGTGCTGGTGGCGGACGGGCAGGGCAGCCCCGCGGCCACGCAGACCATGCTGGATCACATCCGCACGATCACGGCGAAGCCCGTCAAGTGGTACATCGTCGGGTCGGATCATGGCGATCACACGGCCGGCAACTCGGTCCTGCCGAAGGACATCACCTACGTCATCCATCCCAACGCCCTGGCGCAGATGCGGCGCGATGCGGCGAACCCGAAGCGCCAGCCGACGGCACCACCCGTGGTCGTGCCGCCCTCCGCGATGACCGGCGATACACAGGTGATTGACGTCGGGGGCATCGAGGTCCGCGCGCTGTTCCTCGGCCGCGCCCACACGGGTGGGGACCTGATGGTCCACCTGCCTGCGCAGAGGCTTCTCTTCATGAGCGAGGCCTACCTGAACCGCGTCTTCCCGGCCATGCGCTCGGCGTACCCGTCGGAGTGGGTCCGCGTGATCGACAAGGCGCTGGCGATGGATGTCGAGCGGTACGTCCCGGGGCATGGGTTCATCGAGGAGCCCGGAGTCTCGCGCGATGAGCTCGTGGAGTTCCAGCGCGCCTTGAAGTCCGTCATCGCCGAGGTCACCCGCCTTCACCGGCAGGGCCTCGCGGTGGAGGCAGCCGAGAAGCAGGCCGACTGGGGCCCCTACGCGGACTGGTTCCTGCGCGAGCAGCAGGCGCCCATTGCGGTGCGCAAGGTCTACGAGGAGCTCGAGGGCCGCCTGAAATAGGCCATGCAGTCGTACGCGTCTCACGCTCATCATCCCGTCCCGACCTATGTCGCCTCGGTGCTGTGGCTCCTGGCGGCGATCGCATTCGCTGGCGCACTGCTCTTTGGCTGGGATGCCCGCGACGCGGCGTTCGGCTGGCTGATGGCCGCCGTGCTGGTGCTGATCTCGATCGGCCGGACGTACACGACGAGGCTTCAGGATCGGATCATCATGCTGGAGATGAAGGTGCGCTGCGCCGAGGTGCTGCCGGCCGGCGAGGACACCAAGCTCGCGCGCCTGAGCCCCAAGCAGATCGCCGCGCTGCGATTCGCCTCGGACGACGAGCTCGGCGCGCTGCTCGACCGGGCGGTCGCCGGGCAGATGTCCCCCGACGACATCAAGAAGGCCATCAAGGCCTGGCGCCCGGATAACCACCGCACTTAGCCGCGCTCAATACGCCGTCTCCTCGCAGCCGTCGCCGGCGGACACCGCGGGGCGCCGTGCTTGCGACTCCCGACTCCCGACTCCCGACGATATCCTGAAGCCGTGACCCCCGAAGAGAAAGCCGAAGTCCTGCACCTGCTTGAAGCGCACGAGCGAACGCTCGCGGTGTGCCGCGCGTGTGCCGAGACCACGCGCGACCTGGCCTGGGAGGTGAAGCGCGGCAGCACGCCGTCGGCCGAGACTTTGAAGGCGACACTGGACGAGGTGCACCGTGTGCTCGACGAACTGGGCCAGATCGAGATCGCGATCGCGGAAATGAAGGCCGCGCTCTGGTGATCGACCCTCTGTTCCTCGCCTACCTGGCCCAGCACGACGACGAGGCCTGGCACCGTGCGGTGGACCGCCTGCAGAACGCCATGCACCCGGTCGATCGCGCGGCGGCTCGCATCTGGTTGTACTTCTACCCGATGCGGCTGCAGCGGGCCGTCGACACGGCCGCGGATCCCGCCGCTCTCGAGCGCCACCTGCGGCTCGAGGGGCGCTGGCGGCTGGACCAGCAGCGCGAGACCTCGCACTGGTTCCTGTTCGGCCATCGCTACTGGCCGCACGCGCGCGAAGCCGTGCGCGCCTTCGCCAGCCGTCCCGTTGTCCCGGGGAGCCTCGACCTGGCGGCACAGATCCAGTCCATCGCCCGCGACCTGGGCGAGCGGCTGCAGGTCGATCCCTCCTGGCTCATGGGCATCGTTGCAGCCGGGATGCGCACCCTCCTGCAAGCCGGCCTGCCGGCCGTCGAAGGGAACGGTGATTGGGCGGGCGGCGGCCCGCTAATCGGGCGGGGGGCGAGCCCCGACGAGATCGTCGCGAGGCGCGGGCGCCGCGGCTCCCAGGGCCTGTGGGGCGTGCTCCGCGGACACCGGCGGGAATGGACGGTCACCTTCGACGAGCGGCGGACGGACGGAGCCTTCCGCCTGATCGACACGCAGCACCTCACGACCGCGGCGGGTGCGGACACGCGCGACCACCGATCCCGGGACGCGCGCTGCACCGAGGGGCCCATCCCCGTGCAGTGCCGGTCGTGTTCGTGTGGCTCGTGCTGGGTGGGCGTCCTCGCCGGCGGCGAGCACCTCTCGCCTGTCGATCCACGCGAGCGCGCCACCATCGGCGGCCTGGGCTACATCACCACCGACGAGGCCCGGCCGCTCATCCGGCTCGCCTGCATGGCGCAGGCGACGGGCCCGGTGACGATCGTCATCCCGCCATGGAACGGCCAGGTGGGCGTCCGGCTCGATAGGGCGCGCCGTGAAGCATAGAATGTCCCCACACCACGCATGATTCGCAAACCCGTCGTGCTCATCACCGGCGCCGGAGGCGAGATTGGCCACGGCCTCATCACGCGCCTCGCGGAGGGCGGCGACCGCGCCGTCATCACGCTCGACGTCAACCCGCTCGAGCCCGCGCTCGCCAGGCTGGTGCAGCGCGAGTTCGTCGGTTCGATCCTCGACCAGGCGCTGCTCGAGCGCATCATGTCCGAGTACGAGATCGACGCCGTGTACCACCTGGCGGCGCTCCTCTCCACGCGCTCGGAGTTCACGCCGCTCACCGCCCACCAGGTGAACGTGGAAGGCACGCTGGGGCTGCTCGAGTTCGCACAGCGCGAGGCCGAGTCGCACGGGCGGCCCGTGGTCTTCCTGTACCCCTCGTCCATCGCGGCCTACGGTCTGCCGAGCCTGGACGAGAAGCGCCGGGCGGGCCGCGTCGCCGAGGACGCGCACAACACGCCCACGACGATGTACGGCTGCAACAAGCTGTACTGCGAGCAGCTGGGCCGCTACTACGCGCGCTTCTACAAGCAGTTGTCGGCCACGCCCCAGGCCGGCCGGGTGGATTTCCGCTGCGTGCGGTTCCCGGGCCTCATCTCGGCGGTCACGGTGCCGTCGGGCGGGACGTCGGACTACGCGCCCGAGATGATCCACGCCGCGGCGAAGGGTGAGCCGTACGCGTGTTTCGTCAGGCCGGACACGCGGATTCCGTTCATGGCCATGCCCGACGGGGTCGAGGCGCTGCTGCGCCTGGCGGCCGCGCCACGCGAGCGGCTGACCCGGACGGCGTACAACGTGGCCGCGTTCAACCCGTCCGCGGGCGAGATCCAGGTCGAGGTCCTGCGGGCGTTTCCCGAGGCCACGCTCAGCTGGAAGACGGACGAGAAGCGGCAGGGCATCGTGGACTCGTGGCCTGAAGACGTGGACGATGGGGCGGCCCGCCGCGACTGGGGGTTTGCGCCTGCCTACGACTTCGGGCGCGCGTTCCACGAGTACCTGATCCCGACGATCAGGGAGCGGTATGCAAAGTAGGTTCTGAGGTTCTCGGGTTCTCGGGTTCTGAGGTGCTGGGGTGCGGGGGAGGGGGTGGATGGGGCAGGGCGATGCGGGATGGCGCTTGGCGCTGTGTGCGCTGGCGGCGGGCGTGGTGGGCGTGAGCGCGCAGGTGCCGCCGGCTGATCCGCTGGGGGCCGTGGCCGAGCGCTACGTGCGGCTCGTGCTGGCCGTCGGGCAGCACGACGCCGACTACGTGGACGCCTACTACGGGCCGGCCGAGTGGCGGGCAGAGGCTGACGCGGGGAAGGTTCCGCTGGCCGACCTGGATGCACAGGCGAGCGCCATCGAGCGCGACCTGTCCGCGACAGGCCAGACGCCTCCCGCGACAGCCGATGCGGAGCTGTGGGCGCTGCGCCGCCAGTACCTCGCCCGGCAGCTCTCGGCCATTCGCGCGAAGCTGTCGATGCTCCAGGGCCGGGCGTTCACGTTCGACGAGGAATCGCGGGCCCTGTACGACGCCGTGGCGCCGACGCACACCGAGGCCGAGTTCGAGGCGATCCTGAAGGACCTCGGCACGCGCCTGCCGGGAGAGGGTGCGCTGATCGAGCGCTACGATCGCTACAAGGCGCAGTTCGTCATCCCGCCGGCGCGGCTGGACCGCGTCTTCCAGGAAGCGATCCGCGCCTGCCGCGAGCGCACGCTGAGGCACGTGCCGCTGCCCGCTGAAGAGCGCTTCACGGTGGAATACGTCACGGGGAAGTCCTGGTCCGGGTACAACTGGTACGCGGGTGGCTACCGCAGCCTCATCCAGGTGAACACGGACCTCCCCATCTACATCGACCGCGCGGTGGACCTGGCCTGCCACGAGGGATATCCGGGCCACCACGTCTACAACGTGCTCCTGGAGAAGCACCTGGTGCGCGACCGCGGCTGGGTGGAATACAGCGTCTACCCGCTGTTCTCGCCGCAGTCGCTCATCGCCGAAGGCACCGCCAACTTCGGCATCGAAGTGGCCTTCGCCCGCGACGAGCGCCTGGCCTTCGAGCGCGACGTGCTGTTCCCGCTGGCGGGACTCGACGGCGCGCGTGCGGCCGAGTACTACGAGATCCTCGAGCTGGTGGACCGGCTGGCCTATGCGGGCAACGAAGCCGCTCGGCGCTACCTGAATGGCGCCATCGACCGGGCGGGCGCGGCGGCCTGGCTCGAGCGGTACGCGATGTACCCGAGAGCCCGCGCCGACCAGCGCGTCCGCTTCATCGACCAGTACCGCAGCTACGTCATCAACTACAACCTCGGCAAGGATCTCGTGCGCCAGTACGTGGAGACCCGCGCGGGCCGCGACGCCACGCCGGAGCGCCGCTGGCGCGAGTTCGCGGCGCTGCTGTCCTCGCCGCGCCTGCCGTCGGGGTTGAAGTGAGGAGAAGCACGAAGGGGGAGGTCTTGAGGTCTTGGCTCCTGAGGTCTTGGGTCTTGGAGCCTGGGGCCAGAGTGCTGCGGGGTGAGGGCCTGCGTTCCCGAGCGTCGTGCTTCGTCGTGCCTTCCTGTGACGAGTGACCTATGCGTTGTGTCGAGATCGCGACGTTCGGCCCGCCCGAGGGGATGCGTCTCGTCGAGCGGCCGGACCCGGTGGCCGGTCCCGGCGAGGTGCTGATCGAGGTTCACGCTGCCGGCGTGAATCGTCCCGATGTCGTTCAGCGCTACGGCAAGTACCCGCCGCCGCCGGGGGCGTCCGACATCCCGGGCCTGGAGGTTGCCGGCACGGTGCGGGCTGTTGGCTCAGGCGTGCAGCGCTGGCGTGAAGGGGACAGGGTCTGCGCCCTGGTGTCGGGTGGCGGCTACGCCGAGCGGTGCGTGGCGCCCGAGGAGCAGTGCCTGCCCGTCCCGGCCGGATGCTCGTTGACCGAAGCGGCGGCCATCCCCGAGACGTTCTTCACTGTCTGGACCAACGTGTTCCAGCGCGGGCGCCTCTCGGCGGGCGAATGGTTGCTGCTGCACGGCGGCACGAGCGGCATCGGCACGACGGCGATCCAGCTGGCTTCGGCGCGCGGGGCTCATGTCGCCGCCACCGCCGGCAGCGACGAGAAGTGCGACGCGTGTCGCCGGCTCGGCGCCGCACATGCCTGGAACTATCGCACCACCGACTGGGTGCAGGCCACGCGCGAGGCCACCGGCGGCCGGGGCGCCGACGTCGTGCTCGACATGGTTGGTGGCGACTACACCGCGCGCAACCTGGATGCGCTCGCCACGGAAGGGCGCCTGGTGCAGATTGCGTTCCTCAAGAGCTCCAGGGTGGAGCTCGACCTGATGCAGGTGATGCGACGCCGGCTGTGGATCACCGGCTCGACGCTGCGGCCGCGCTCGCCAGCGGAGAAGGGCGCCATCGCCCGCGAGCTCGAGGCCGAGGTCTGGCCGCTCCTCGGCGCGCGGCGGGTTGCCCCGGTCATCGACTCGGTGTTCCCGCTCGCAGCCGTGGCCGACGCGCATCGCCGGATGGAAGCCGGCGCACACGTGGGGAAGCTGGTCCTCGATGTCCGGGCCTGAGCGACTCGTCACGGCGCGCTTCGCGCTGATGTTCCTCTTCAGCTTCACGGTCTTCCTGTCGGCCTTCCAGCTCTTCCCGACCGCCCCCTTTCACATCCTGTCGCTCGGCGGATCGCGGAGCGAGGCGGGGCTGTTTCTCGGGTTCCTCACCTACGCGTCGGCCGTGTCGGCACCGGTCACGGGAGCCGTGGCCGACCGGCTGGGCAAGCGCCGCGTGCTGCTGGCGTGCTCCTCGGTCATCGCCGCCTTCTCGGCGCTCTACGCGGTGGTCCCCGCCTACCAGTTGATGCTCGGCCTGGCCATCGTCCATGGCGTGTTCTGGTCCGGCCTGCTCTCGGCCTCCGGTGCGTACGTCACCGACGCGGTCCCGCCCTCGCGCCGCGCGGAGGGGCTCAGCTACTGGGGCTTTGCCAGCATCATCGCCGTTGCGATGGCCCCGTCGATCGGGCTGTGGGTGTTCGATCGTGGCGGCTGGGCTGCGCTGTGCGCGGAAGCCACCATCCTGAACGTGCTGATGGCGGCCATTGCCTGGCGCCTGCCTCCCGACGTGCCGCGGCCCCACGCGATGCCCCACCGGCTCCAGGACCTGGTCGAGTGGCGCGTGCTCGTGCTCGGCATCACCCTGTTCCTCTACGCGTTCAGCTACGGCGGCATCACCAGTTTTGCGGCGCTGCACGCGGAGGCGCAGGGCGTGACCCCGCGCGCGCTCTACTTCACGGCGTTCGCGGTCGCGATCATCCTCACGCGGCCCTTCATCGCCCGCTATGCCGACCAGGAGGGTCACCGCCGGGTCATCATCCCGTGCCTGGTGGCCGTGGCCGCGGGCGTGGCGCTCCTCTCCATGGCCACCACCCGGACGGGCTTCGTGGTGTCCGCTTTCGTCTTCGGGACCGGCTTCGGATCGGCCTATCCGATCTTCGTTGCGCACTTGATGAAGCGCGTGGACCAGCAGCGCAGGGGCGCCACCTTCGGGGCGCTCATCGGCGCCTTCGACACGGGCATCGGCACCGGCTCGATCGCCATGGGATGGCTGAGCGATCACTACGGCCTGGGCCGCGCCTTCGCCGTCGCCGCGTCCCTGGCTGCGCTGTCGATCCCGTACTACTTCTTCATGGAGAAGCGCCCGTGGATTACGTCCGACTCGGCTCGACCGGCCTGAAGGTCTCGCGCCTCTGCCTCGGCACCATGACCTACGGCACGCCGGCCTGGCGGCCGTGGGTGCTCGACGAGCAGGCGAGCCGCCCGTTCATCAGGCGGGCGCTGGAACACGGCATCAACTTCTTCGACACCGCCGACATGTACTCGAGAGGCGTGAGCGAGGAGGTCGTGGGGCGGGCGCTCAGGGACATGGCGTCGCGGCACGAGGTCGTGATCGCGACGAAGGTGTTCTATCCCGTGACGGATCACCCTAACGGCCGGGGCCTGTCGCGCAAGCACATCCTCGAGGCCATCGACGGGT
>JBFWQE010000208.1:0-8234 GCA_050249615.1 Vicinamibacterales bacterium | reverse complement strand
ACGCCGAGGTACACGAGCACCATGTCCGTCCGTGAGCGGCTGACGTCGAAGAACGCCTGGCCGCCTTCACGGCGGATGGCGCCCTGCCTCAGGTAGTCGGCCTTGCCTCCGGCGAGATACCGCACCGACAGGTCCAGCTTCCACCTGTGCGGCGCGGCGCCAAACCCCACCTGCAGGCCGGCGCCGGCGCCGAGGCTCAGCGTGAAGTCATCCAGGTTGGTGGCGCCGAGGCTGGAGCATCCCCAGGGATCGCAGTCGATGCTCTCCTCGATGGACGTCCGCGTCGCGATGTACGAGAACCCGAGGAGCCCGTCGGCGTAGGGCCGAACGCGCCCGCGGCGCGGCTGGGCGCGCACGCGGCCGTGCACCAGCGCCACGCTGTTGCTGGTGTCCACGGTCACGACGATGTCGGGAATGGTCGGGCTGAGCGGGACCCGTCTGCTCTCGGTCCCGTACAGGAGATAGCTCCCCTCCACGCCAAGGCTGACGATGCTGTCGCCGAGCGCGACGTCCGCGTGACCCGAAAAGCCACCGGCGCCGTCGACGTTGTCACCGAACTCGCCTACGGGCACGCCGACGACGAACCCGCCGCCCACCTGCCATGGGGGACCCTCGGCCGTCGGCTGAGCCCACGCCGGTGCGACGGGCAGCAACGCAAGGAGGAAGGCGAGAACCCGAGACCTCATGGAACCACCTCGCTGATAGAATGTCCGGCTGTCCACGGTCTGCCTTGCAGACTGTGGGCCAATAGCGCGCGGCGATTGTGCGCGGGAAAACGAGCGGTGTGGTGGGACACGGGCGAGGGTGACGGGCTCCCGGCGCCACGGGCGAGGACAGCGTCGCGGCCGGTTGGCTGCGATATCCGCCCAGTGGTACGCGCGGAGATCCTGGTGTGACGCATCCCGCGAGCGCTCAGCGGCTCGCGGGCTCGGCCGTCACGACGGCCAGCGTGTCTGCTCGCGGCGACACCCCGTATACGCATCGTCCGCCTGGCGCTGGACGAAGCTCACACGCCCGGTGCCTGGCACCAGCGGCAGCGTGCGGCCGATGTCGCGCGCGACGATCTCGGCCCTGCCCGTGCTGACGCGCGCCACCTGCAGCGTGGCGGGCGTGCCCAGCACGTTGAGCGCGAGGCGGTCGGCGTCCATCCACGCGTGATAGCCCACCGGCCGGATGTCCGCCAGCACGAGCACGGGGTTCTTCCCCTGCCGATCGAACTGCCAGAGGCGCTGGGTGCCGTCGGCTTCGACACGAATGACCGTGAAGCCGTCCCTCGAGAGCGCGGTCGCGGAAGGCCGGACCGTGTGAATGGTCGGCGAGTACTCGCCTTCCGGCGTTCGCGTGAGTTGGCGCGTCGCGCCAGTGCGCCTGTCGAACTCGTAGATGTCGGTCTGCTGGCCATCGCGATTCGCCATGAAGAGCACGCGCTGCCCGTCCGGATCGAAGAACGGCTGGTCCTCGCACCCGGGTGAGGTTGTCAACGGCCGCGGCCGTGCCCTGGCGAGGCTCGCCACGCCGTCGCTCATGGAAACAAGTGAATGTCCGTGGCGGTCTGGGGCCGCAGGGCGGCGGGCTGTCCGAGAAGGACCGCGGCGAGTCCGAGCACGGCCATGCGCATGGTTACCTCGATCGCCGGAAGACGAGCGTCCGGGTGATCTCGGAACCATCGGCGGCGCGCGAGGTGAAGCTCAACTCGAAGGTGTCGCCCTTCACGCGGAAGTGCCGCGTGAACGCCTTGCCCAGGTCCTCGGGGAACAGCGAGCCCTGGACGTGGTGCGTGACGGTACCCCTGACCTCTGCGCCATCTGCGTCATCTGCGTCATCTGCGTCATCTGCGGCTCCTGCGCCATCTGCGGCTCCTGCGCCATCTGCGGCCCGAGCCCCTGCGCCATCTGCGGCTACCGTATCCACGTTGAAGGTGCCGAAGTAGGCGTCGTAGCCCAGGCGCACGCGCGCGTTCGCCGCGTCCTCCGGCGTCGCGAGCTCGCCTATCGCCTGCGCGCGTCCCTGGCGCATCATCTGCAGTGCCATGTGGCCGCTGGCGTCGTAGAAGAGGCGGCCAATGGGCGCCTCGCCCAGCACCGGGTCGCTGACGACCTCCCCGCTCGCGCGGCGGACCGTCCGCGACTGCAGTTCCCAGGAGCCCAGCAGCTGCTCGGGGGCGCTTCGCGCAGCAGGCGGACCGCTGGGGGACGGTGCTGAGTTGGAGCACGACGCACCGACGAGGGATGCCAGCAGGATGACGACGGTGCCGGATGGGCTGAGGCGAGGGGTCATGGCGGTACCGGTTCCTCAAAGCCCGAGCAGCAGCTTCTTCCTCGCCGCGAACTCCTCAGGCGCAAGCGCCTCCTCGTCCAGGAGCGCTTTCAGCGCCCGGATCTCGTCGGTGGCTGGCAGGCGCGGTTCGCCAGGGCCATGCGCGGCGGGTGACCACGCTTCGACGTGCACCTTGATCTTCAGCGCGATGTCGTAGCTGTCCATGTCCTTGAAGGTGACGGAGTTCTCATCGCGCGCGGCGTCGAACGCGCCGCCGGTCAGCGAGGTGGCCCGGTCGTGGGGCGTCCCGCCGGCAAAGGAGAACTGGATGAAGCCGTCGAAGGCGCCGGGCTTCTTCACCTCGACGGCGGTGACGTGGCGCAGCAGGATGGCCTTGTCCCGCCGTTCGTCCAGATGCTCCTGGACGATGCGGATGCTGTCGCGTGAGACGAACAGGGTCTTGCCCTGCCCGCCGTGGAGCACGAGGCTCATGCGTGACCTCTCGTCGTGGGATGGGCGCGGGGTGACGCCTCCGCCCGACATGGTAGCGCGGGTGAGGGTTGGGGGCGGAATGTGAAGGTGAACGATGGCGTCCCCGACGGGATTCGAACCCGTGTTTTAGCCTTGAAAGGGCCACGTCCTAGGCCTCTGGACGACGGGGACGCGAGGGGTGGAACATAGAAGTCTAGCACGCAGGCGCCTGCGCGGCCCAGGCACGCATTCCTCGCCGCGGCAGGGCGAGGCCCTTGCTGACGCGTGGCCTTGCGAGCCTGCTCGCGAACGACACCGAAAACGGATCCGCAGGCGTCCCTGCCGCGTGGGGTGACGGAACCCGGGCCCCGCACCACGGGTGGAGTGGGGCCCCACGCCTCCAGCGGATAGAGGTCCGCGGACCGCCGGAGGATCCGTTTTCCGAGCGGGCGAGCGGCGACGCGTCAGCAAGGGCCTCGGCCTGCCGCCCGGTATCGAGCGTCATGCGCCCCAACCTCGGTCCGACTGGCACCTGCGGCGTGGCGTGCGCCTCGGCGCTATACTGCGCCCGTGAACCGACGACGCTTCCTCGGCGCCACCACCCTCGCCGCCGCCTCCACCCTGCTCCCCCGGGCCCTCGAGCACGCGGCCGCGGCACAGCGCCCCGGTGACTACCCCACCGACTCGTTCGACCCCTGGATCGAAGTCCACGCCCCCAACCTCGCGCACAACGTCCGCGAGGTCGCGCGCGTGGCCGGCAAGCGCCCCATCCTCGCCGTCATCAAGAACAACGCCTACGGCCTCGGCGGCCCCGCCGTCGCGAAGCTCCTCGAGCCACTCCCCGAGATCCACGGCTTCGCCGTCGTCAAGCTCGACGAGGCCGTGCTGCTGCGCGACCGCGGGATCAAGAAGCCCGTCCTGCTGATGGGCCCGTTCACCCCCGCGGAGCTGGCCACGCTCACCGCGAAGGACATCATGCCGATGGTCTACACGCCCATCGGCGCAGACCTCGAACGCGCGGCCGCGAGCCTCCCGCGGCCGCTGGACATCCACGTCTGCGTGGACATGGGCCTCGGCCGCGTCGGCGTGCCCCACGCCGAGGCCGCCGCGCTCATCACGGACCTCGCCGGCCGGAAGAACATCCGCATCGCCGGCGTGATGATGACCTTCACCGAGGACCAGGCCTTCGACCAGGAGATGCTGACGCGCTTCGAGGCGCTCACCGGCAAGCTCACCGCCCGTGGCATCAGCCTCGGCCGCCGCCATGCCGCGTCCAGCTACACGTTCTTCCAGCTCGACAACGCGTGGCTCGACATGGTGCGCACGGGCATGATCCTGTACGGGGTGTACCCGGACCTGAAGTTCCGCAAGGACACGCGGATGGATCTGAGGCCCGCCGCGGCGCTCCGCGCCCGCGTCGTCTACGTGAAGAAGCTCGCCGCCGGCTCGAGCGCCGGGTACGAGCGCGCCTACATGGCGAAGCAGGACACCTGGATCGCGACGATTCCCGTCGGCCACACCGACGGCTGGCCGCGCGTGGCGGCCAAGGGCGCGCGCGTCCGCATCAACAATCGTCTCTACCCGGTCATCGCCTCGGTCTCGGCCTCCCACACCATCGTCGAGATCGGCGCCGAGCAGACGGTGAGGATCGGCGACGTGGCGACGATGTTCGACTGGACGAACGGGTCGCGGCCCGAGGACGTGTCGGCGGCGTGCGGCGCGTCGGTATACGACCTGCTGATGCACCTCAATCCAGTCGTTCCCAGGTATGTGATGAGTGAGAAGTGAGAAGTCGAAAGTGAGAAGCCCGGAGGAGTCACGATGATGCGCTCGCTCACGCTCGCACTGCTGCTGGCGGCAGGCAGCTTCGACACGGTCACGGCGCAGACGCGCCCACTCGCGCTCACCGATTACTACCGCGTGGAGACCGTCAACGGGACGGCCATCTCCCCCGACGGCCGCACGGTGGCGTACGTCCGCACGTTCATCGTCGAGAGCGAGAACCGGCGGCACAGCGAGATCTGGGCCGTGCCAACCGACGGCGGCGCTCCGCCGCGGCGACTCACGAATCCCGCCTTCAGCTCCTCCGCCCCGCGCTGGAGCCCTGACGGGAGGCTCCTGGCCTTCACGTCGCGAAGGCGGGTGATCACGGCCAGCGGGCCCCAGGAAGAATCCGTCTGGTTCCTCCGGATGGACGAGGGCGGTGGCGAGGCGTTCCAGATTCCCGGTGTCGAGGGGACGCCGGTCTTCAGCCCGGACAACAAGTGGATCGCGTTCACGAAGGCGGTGAAGCCCGTGGCCGGCAACGGTGGCCCCACGCTCACAGAGGCGGAGCGGCTCATCGAGGAGCGGTTCAAAGGTCGCAAGTACGACTGGATGAACGCGCGCTTCGACGGCCGCGGCTATCTGCCAGACCCGCGCGATCCCCGCGCAACCCCGCCCGAGGAGCTCTTCATCGTTCCCCGTGAAGGCGGCGAGGCGCGCCAGCTCACCACGCTGGGTGTGAATGTCCGCGCGGCGGCGTGGCGGCCGGACGCCGGCGCCCTGGCGTTCGTCGCCGACACGCACCAGCGCGACGAGTACTCCTACGACCGCGCGGACCTCTTCACCGTCACACTCGCGGGCGCGCTCACACGCCTGACCGACGACGGATTCGATCACGGCGCGCCGGTGTGGACTGGCACAGGCGACGCCATCGTCGCCATCCGGGAGCAGAGCCTGAACCAGATCCTCGCCGCAAAGCAGGCACACGGATCGCCGACGGACCTCTATCGCTTCGCGCCCTCCGACGGCACACCCGTCAACCTGACGGCCGAGTGGGACCTCATTCCCGGCGCACCGCAGGCCAGCCCCGACGGCCGGCACGTCTACTTCACGGCCGGCACGGCGGGCACGACGCAGCTGTTCCGCCTGCCGGTGGCGGGAGGTCGCGTCGAGCAGGTGACCAACGGCGAGCGACGCCGCTCGGATGTCTCCATCAGCTGGAGCACGGGACGCATCGCCTACGCGTCGTCGGCGGTGACGCAGCCGTGGGAGGCGTTCACCGCCCAGCTCGATGGTTCGGGAGAGCGGCAACTCACGCGCGTGAACGCCGCATTGCTCGGTGACGTGGCGCTGCGCCCGGCGGAACGCGTGCGCTTCGCCAGCAAGGACGGCACGCAGGTGGACGGATGGGTGATGATGCCCTCGGCCGCGGCCGGCGGCGCGCGCGTGCCGCTGGTGCTGGCCATCCACGGCGGCCCGCACAGCGCCTACGGCGCCGACTTCAACTTCCAGTTCCAGTGGATGGCCGCAAACGGAATGGCCGTGCTCTACACCAACCCGCGCGGCTCCACCGAGTACGGCGAGAAGTTCCTCTGGGCCACGTGGGGCGGCTGGGGCGGCGTGGACTACGAGGACGTGATGGCCGGGGTGGATCACGTGGTGGCACGCTACCCCGTGGATCCCAAGCGCCTTGGCGTCACGGGCTACTCGTACGGCGGCTTCCTCACCAACTGGGTGATCACGCAGACGCAGCGCTTCCAGGCGGCGATCGTGGGCGCGGGCATCTCGAACTGGGTGAGCGACTACGGCACGGCGGACATCCCGCGAACGAAGGAGACGGAGTTCTTCGGCACACCCTGGGAACCGAAGGGTGCCGAGACGCTGCTCAAGTGGTCGCCAGTGATGCGCGCCGGCTCAGTGACGACGCCAACGCTGTTCGTGCACGGCGAATCTGACCTGCGCGTGCCTATCGAGGAAGGCGAGCAGATGTACACCGCGCTGAAGAAGCGCAAGGTGCCGGCAGCATTCATCCGCTATCCAGACAGCTACCACACGGGCTGGACGCCGTGGAATACCGTCCACCGGTACCACCACGAGATGAAGTGGTGGAAGCAGTACCTCGGCGCTACGGCGACGAGTAGCGAGCCGTAGCCCCTCGCTGCCGGGAACCGGGAGTCGGGAGCCGGGAAGGGCGACGAGACCGCCTTCGTGCTGCCTTCGTGCCCTTCGTGCCTTCGTGGCTTCTTTCAGCCCCGCTGGGGGGCTTCGATGCGCTCGATCTCGCCTGGGATGGGACGGAAGCGTCCCGCCTGCCAGTCCGCGCGCGCCTGCGCGATGCGCTCCTCCGAGCTCGAGACGAAGTTCCACCAGATGTGCCGCGGTCCGTCCATGGGCTCGCCGCCGAGGAGGATGAACGCGGCCGGCGCCACGGCGCGGACTTCCACGGCCACACCAGGCTTCAAGACGTACAGCGGCCCGGCGTCCAGGACCTGGCTGCCCAGTTCCAGCTGTCCGTGGGTCAGGAAGATCGCCCGCTCGTCGTGATGGGCCGAGATGGGGAGCGCCGCGCCCGCGGCCAGCGTCACGTCGGCGAGCAGCGTCTCCCACAACACCTGCACCGGCGCCTGCGCGCCGAGGAAGCTGCCCGCGACCACCCGTACCGACGCGCCCCTGTCCTCCACCATGGGCAGGATGGCCCGATCGTGATGAGCGAAGACCGGGTCGGTCTCCTCGTGCGCTTTCGGCAACGCCACCCAGAGCTGCACGCCGCTCATGGGCCCGCCGGCCGGCCGCGCGCAGCCCGGTGTGCGCTCGGAATGGGCAATTCCCCTCCCGGCCGTCATCCAGTTCACGTCGCCCGGACGGATGGTGACCACGCTCCCCACGCTGTCGCGGTGCAGGAACTCACCCGCGGAGAGGTAGGTGACGGTGGCCAGCCCGATGTGCGGGTGCGGCCGGACGTCGATGCCCTCGCCCGGCTGCAGGATGGCCGGCCCCATCTGGTCCAGGAAGATGAAGGGCCCCACCATCTTCCGGCGCGACGAGGGTAGCACGCGCTGCACCTGGAAGCCGCCCAGGTCGCGGACCCGCGGCACGATCTGCAACTCGATGGACGGATGGGCAAGGTCTGACATCTGCGGTTCTTCGTCATCTGCGCATCCGCGGCCCTGCTTGTCTGCGCATCTGCAGCATCTGCGGCCCCGCTTACCTGCGCATCTGCGGCATCTGCGGCCCTGCTTACCTGCGCATCTGCGGCATCTGCGTCAGCGTCTTACATCGTTCTTCAGCTCGACGACAATGACCTCGATGGGCTCCGTGCCCTTGTTCATGTCGCCGTGCTGGGTGTTGGGTGGATCCGCGTCCAGCCAGTAGGCCTTCCCCGTCTCCCACGTCATCTTCGTCGTCGTCGCGCCCTTCGCGTCGACCACGTCCAGCGTGCCGCCCTTGAGCGCCACGATCGTGCGGCCGTGATCGTGCCGGTGCAGCGACAGCGGCTGGTTCGGCATGATGATCGACTTCCACACCCGCACTTCACTGTTCTCGAACTGCGGCTCGCGCCGCGTGCCCGCCGCCTGCTGCTGCACCGCGTCCACCGCCGCCGTCGCGGCGCAGATAGCGGCCGCCGCCCAGATGCCCTTCCACTTCATCGTCATCGTCTTCTCGCTCCTCTTGACGTCGGGGCTGAGGCCCCGTCGCTCCGTACCCGGCACTCAGCACCCCAGCACCCCTGCACCTACAGCTTG
>JBFWQE010000207.1:0-8346 GCA_050249615.1 Vicinamibacterales bacterium | reverse complement strand
ATGGGGACCCTCATGTCCTGCCCGAACCTCCCGGACAAGCTCGACACCCGTTTCCGGGAAGCACTGGGCAACGCGAAGAAGTGGAAGACGACGGCCACCGAACTCACGCTCCTCGACGATAAGGACACGGTGCTCGCGCGCTTCGAAGCCGTGCCGCGGTAACAGGCGGCCGCGCCCGGCACCTTGCGCGGGTTCGCTCGAGACGTCGCGGTAACGGCCGTCCGTTTGCGCGACGGCTTGCGGCTTCACTCAGGGTGGCCCGCCCCAAGCCCTGCGGAAAGCCCGCGCAAACCACGCGGAGGCGGGGGTCGCGCGTGGGGTTGGGGATCCCCACGCCTTGCAGAGTCAACGCGCCGCAGCGGGGTTTTTCCGGGCTTGGAGCCGGGCTTGGGGCGGGCTGCCCTGAGTGAAGCCGCGAGCGCGCCGTGCTACGGTCGGACGTGATGGTTCCCTTCTCGGTCCTCGACCTCTCCCCCGTCGTCAAGGGCGGCACGCCCGCCCAGGCCTTCCGCAACACGCTGGACCTCGCGCAGCACGCCGAACGTTGGGGCTATACGCGCTTCTGGCTCGCCGAGCACCACAACATGCCCGGCATCGCCAGCGCGGCGACCGCCGTGCTCATCGCGCACGTCGCGGGCGGGACGACCACCATCCGCGTCGGATCGGGCGGCGTGATGCTGCCCAACCACGCGCCGCTCGTCATCGCCGAGCAGTTCGGCACGCTCGAGTCGCTCTATCCTGGCCGCATCGATCTCGGGCTGGGCCGCGCGCCCGGCACCGATGCCGTCACCACGCGCGCGCTCAGGCGCGACCCGTTCGCCGCGGCGGATACCTTCCCGGGCGACGTCGCGGAACTGCGCGGCTACTTCGCACCGCCACGCCCGGGGCAGGCCGTCCGGGCGGTCCCGGGCGCGGGCCTGAACGTGCCCATCTGGCTGCTCGGCTCCAGCTTGTACAGCGCGCAGCTGGCCGCGCACATGGGCCTGCCCTTCGCGTTCGCCTCGCACTTCGCGCCCGACTACCTGCTCGCGGCTCTCGACGCCTACCGCGGCGGCTTCACCCCTTCCGACCAGCTCGCCGCGCCGCATGCGATGCCAACCCTGAACGTGATTGCTGCGGACTCGGACGAGGAGGCACGGCGGCTGTTCAAGTCGCTGCAGCAGCAGTTCGTCAACGTGCGCCGCGGTGTGCCCAGCCGGCTGCAGCCGCCAGACGAGGTGGACGAATCCAACTGGACCGACGAAGATCGCTTCGCGCTCGGCCGCATCATCAAGTACTCGGTGGTGGGCGGCCCCGCCACCGTGCGTGCGGGCCTCGAACAGTTCATCCGGATGACCGCCGCCGACGAGCTGATGATCACCGCGCACATCCACGACCACGCCGCCCGGCTCCGCTCGTTCGAGATCGCCGCGGCGGTGCGCCGTGAACCGAGCGGCGCCTGACGGCGCGCCACGGGGACTTGGGGCTTGGGGCTTGGGACTTGGGGCTTGGGGCTTGGGGCTTGGGGCTTGGGCCTGGGTCGTGTTTCCCGACTCCCGACTCCCGAAACGCATCGTAAATCCACGTAGCTAGATACGTTGCTTTTGATGTAGTCTGGCGGTGTCCCGATGCCGACGACCGCCGCTCCCGCCGTCACGCCCCGCCGCCTGGTGGTCGAGCGCCCCGCGCTCGCCATCGAGGGCCACGCCCTGGCGGAGGTGTCCCTCGGCGGCTGGGCTTATGGCCCGGAGCTCGGCACCGCGTCGGTCGTGGTCATCGTCGGCGGCATCACGGCTTCACCGTTCCCGCTGGGGGATGGCAAGGGTGAAGCCAACGGCGGCGTGGACCCGTGGTGGCCGGCACTTTTCAGCGCGGACCTGATCGACCCGGCCCGGTTCACCATCCTCTGCCCGGCCTGGCCCGGTCACGGCTCCACGTGGCGCGGGTTCGATGGCCCAGAGCCGCCGCCAGCCATCTCGGTCCTGGGCCTGGCGGACCTCCTCGCCGCCTGGCTGGACGGCATCGGCTGCGCCCAGCCCGTCACCTTCGTCGGCGCGAGCCTCGGCGGCATGGTGGGCGTCGCCTTTGCCGTGCGCCACCCGGCGCGATGCGAGCGGCTGGTGACCATCTCGGCCGGCCTGCGCCCAGACGGCTGGGGCACGGCCACGCGCCACCTGCAGCGCGAGCTGGTACGGGACGGCATCAGGAACGGCGAGGTCGCCACGGGCATGAGTCGCGCCCGCCAGCTCGGCATGCTCACCTACCGCGGCCGGAGCGAGCTGGACGTGCGCTTCGGCAAGCTGGCGCCGGGCATGGACCGCCCGCCGGTGGCGGAGTACCTGGACTACCACGGCCGCCGGTTCGCCGAGCGATTCCCCGTGCGCACGTTCCTGCTGCTGAGCGAGGCGATCGATCGCGGCTCCATCGCGCCAGACGCGCGCACCCTGCGCGAGGCGCTGGAGCAGGTCACCGCCGAGACCATCGTCGTCGGCGTGCCGGGCGACATGCTGTTCCCGTGGGCACTGCAGGAGGAGCTGCACCGGCAGCTCCAGGCTGCAGGAGCGCACTCGTCGCTCTGGAAGCTGGACTCGGAGTACGGCCACGATGCGTTCCTCGCAGACCAGGATCGCCTCGCGGAGCTGCTCCGCGGCGCGCGTGCGTTTGGCGGCCAGCCGAAGCTGGGCGCCCGCCCGCGGTTCGAGGGCGTGGGCGAGGAGCCCGTGCGCGAGATCCGCATCGGCCTGGTCGGGTGCGGTACGGTGGGCGGCGGGCTGCTCGAGATGATCGAACGTCAGCGGACCGCGGTGCGCGATCGCTACGGCGTCGGCTTCCGCGTCACGCGCCTTGCCGTGCGGGACCTGGCAAAGCCGCGCGGCCCGCGCGTCGAAGGCATCCCCATCACCGACAGGCCGCTGGACCTGGTGAGCGATCCCGAAGTGGACGTCGTGGTGGAAGTCGCCGGTGGCGCGGCAATGGAGCCCATCCTCATCGCGGCCCTCGCTGCGGGGAAGCCGGTGGTCACCGCGAACAAGGCGCTCCTCGCTTCGAAGCTCGCGGAGCTTGGCGTCCTCGCGCAGCGCACCGCCACGCCCCTCTACTGCGAGGCCGCGGCGGCCGCGGCCATTCCGGTCATCCGGCACCTGAGTCACCGCGCCGACGAGATCGACAGCCTGGCCGGCATCCTGAACGGCACCACCAACTTCGTCATCACGCGCATGGAACAGGCCGAGCTGTCGCAAGCCGACGCCGTGGCCGAAGCACAGGCGCTGGGATTCGCCGAAGCCGATCCGGCTGCCGATCTCGGAGGCGAGGACGCGGCGGCGAAGCTCTCCATCCTCGCGTATCGCGCCTTCGGCGCGTGGGTGCGGCCCGACGGCTTCCCGGTGCGAGGGATCCGGGAGATTGGCCCCGCCGATTGCGATCTCGCCGAGGCGATGGGCTGTCGCATCCGCCAGATCGCGCGGGCCGCGCGCGTGAACGGCGCGCTAGACATGGCGGTCGAGCCGCTGCTGCTGCCCACGTGGCACCTCCTGGCGTCGGTGGAAGAGGAATACAACGCGGTGTACCTCCGCTGCGCCGCCTCCGGGGACCTCAGCCTGTTCGGCAAGGGCGCCGGAGCGTTGCCCACCGCCACGGCGGTCCTCGGGGATCTCATCGATCTCGCGCAGGACAACTCGGTCCGCTGGCCGGTGCCGCAGGCGCTGCCGCTCGTCGGGCGCGACGCCGTGGTGAAGGCGCCGGAGCGTCGTCACTACCTGCGCGTGACCGCGAAGCCGCACCCCGGCCTCGAGCGCCGCATCGAAAGCCTCGTCCGTCGCGCGGGCCTCATGGTGCAGAACCGCGCCACGCGCGGCGAGGATCTGCACGTGCACCTTGGTTTCATGGTCTCGCCGAGCTCCGAGGAGCGCATCGCGGAGGTGCGCGAGGCCATCGCGCGGCTGGTGCGCGTGGACGAATGCCTCTGCCTGGGAGTCCTCGAATGAGCGGCGTGGACGCCTGGCTGGATCCGCGGCAGTGTCCCGCGGAGAGGCCGCCGCTCTCGGCCATGGGCACGCGCACGCGGGAGCTGCACGAATCGCTCGACGCCCACGCGCGCCGCTCGGGGCTGCCCTACCTGCACCCGGACGACCCCACCGTGCAGCTGGACCTCTTCGGCTCGGCTCGCGCCATCGCGTGGCAGGAGGGCAAGGCCGCGTTCATGTTTGCCGCCGAGGGCTGCTGGTCGGAGCTGCCGCACCTGTACGCGCGCTACGGCACGACCGCCACCGCCGCGCTCCTCTCGAAGCTGAAGGCCCTCGAGCACGCGGGCGCTGCGCTGGTCTGCGACTCCGGCATGCAGGCCACCGCGCTCACTTTCGACGTGCTGATGGGCCCGGGCCGCCATGCCGTCCTCATGCGGCAGGTCTACAACAAGACGCGCACCTATCTCGAGTGGCTGGCCGCGCGCGTCGGCGGCTCCGTCACCATCGTGGACGATGGGGAGAGGGCGGCGCTGGAGGCGGCGATTCGCCCGGAAACCGCGTTCGTGTTCGCGGAGACCTTCACCAATCCGCTGGTCCGGGCGCAGGACCTGGACATGCTGCGCGAGGTGGTGACGGGTGCGCGCGAGCGCGCCCCCGAGCTCCGCCTCGTCATCGATTCCACCATCGCCACGCCGTGGGCGTTCAGGGTGCCGCTGCTGAAGCAGGGCGTGGACGTGGTGATTGGAAGCGGCACCAAGGCCCTTGGCGGCACCGACCGCGACCTCTGGGGTTACATCGCGACCGACGATGTGCAGCTGGCCAATGGCGTGATGGACCTGATGGCCATGCGCGGCGGCATTCTGGACTGGCGGCGTGCCCTGGCGACTCTCGAGACATGGGATCAGGCCGAGGCCGCGCACGCGCGCCGCTCGGAGACGGCCGCGAAGGTGGCGGCGTTCCTGGCCGCTCACCCGCGCGTCAGCGAGGTGTGCCATCCCTCGTTGCCTTCGCACCCGGACGCGGCCGCCATCGCGAAGCACTACGTGCGGCACGGTTCGCTGCTCTCGTTCAGGCTGGCCGGCGCGGACGAAGCACAGGCCCGCCACGTGGCCGACGTGCTCGCGACCACCGTCATCGTGCGCTATGCGCTGTCGTTCGACGGCCTGGCGACGAAGGTGAACCACCACCAGACCGTGTCCGAGTACTTCACGGCCCGGCCGCAGCTGGTGCGAAGCGGCTTCGATCGGCTCATCCGCCTGGCGGTGGGCCTGGAGGACGCCGACGATTTGATCGCGGCCCTGAACTGGACGCTGCACCACGCCGGCGAGGTGAGCGCCGCCGACCTCGAGACGTGGCAGCAGCAGCGCATCGCCAGCCTCGGTGTGAAGTGATGTGTCCACGGGAACACGAAGGACACGAGGAACACGAAGAGGGCCACGAAGTATCTTGGGACTTGCCTTCGTGCCCTTCGTGTTCCCGTAGACAAGGAGCAGAGTCGTGACCGCCGCCAGACCGCCGCAGGCGCTTGAAGTGTGGAAGTTCGGGGGAGCCTCCCTCGCCGATGGCCATGCCATCGCGCGGGCCGCGGCGCGCATCGCGGCCCACAAGGGCCCCCTCGTCATCGTGGCCTCCGCGCTCGGCGGCATCACCGACCTGCTCCTCGAGGGCGCCGAGCACGCCGTGTCCGGCCGGCCCGAGGCGGCGGCCCACTCCGCGGCGCAGTTCCGGGAGCGCCATCGCACGGCGGCGAGAACGGCCCTCGGGCAGGGCCCGGCGCTGAAGGCCGTCGTGCCCGCCATCGACGCCTCCACCGACGAGTATCGCGACCTGTGCCGCGCCGTCGGCGTCCTGCGCCACCTCGCCCCGCGCACGCGCGACGCGCTCGTCGCCCGCGGCGAGCAGCTCTCGGCCACCATCCTCGCGGCCGCCATCACCGCCGCCGGGCGGCCCACCACGTTCGTCGACGCCCTGGACGTCGTTCGCACCGACGAGCACCATGGCGGCGCCGCGCCGCGCATCGCCGAGAGCTCCAGGCTCGCCGTGCGCCTGCTGAAGCCGCTCCTGCGCAAGGGCTCCATCCCCGTGCTTCCCGGCTTCATCGGCCGCGCGCCGGACGGCAGCGTTGCCACCCTGGGCCGCGGCGGGTCGGACCTGACCGCCACCCTCATGGCGCGCGCGCTTGGCGCGAAGCGTGCCGTCCTCTGGAAGGACGTGCCCGGAATCCTGACCGCCGATCCGCGCCAGGTGCCGGACGCGCGCCTCATCCCGCAGCTCCATCACCAGGAGGCGGCCGAGGTCGCCCACTACGGCGCGAAGGTCCTCCACCCGCGCGCGCTCATCCCCATCGCCGGCACGCGCACCGCGCTCCACGTGCGCTCGTTCATCAACCCCGACCTGCCGGGCACGGAAGTCTCCGCACGCCACGCGCTTCCCGGCTACCCGGTCAAGGCGCTTGCCATCCTGCCGGCGCAGGCCGTGATCACCGTCGCCGGCAAGGGCATGGTCGGCGTGCACGGCATTGCCGCGCGCACCTTCGGGGCGGTGGACCGCGAGCGGCTGTCCGTCTCCACCATCTTCCAGGGATCGTCCGAGAGCTCCATCGGCTTCACCGTGCCGGCCGCCGAGGCGGACCGCGCGGTCAAGAGTGTCAGCGCCGTGTTCCGGGAGGAGATCGCCAGCGGCCTCATCGACGGCGTCACCGCGCGCGCGGGCGTCTCGGTGATCGCCGTGGTCGGGGAGGGCATGGCGGGCACGCCCGGCATCGCCGCCCGCGTCTTCACCGCCCTCGAATCCGGCGGCATCAACATCGTCGCCATCGCCCAGGGCTCGTCCGAGCGCAACATCTCGTTCGTCGTGACGGCGGACCAGGCGGCAGAGGCCGCGCGGCGCGTGCACGCGGCTTTCCAGCTCTCGAAGATCGGGGGCGGCCGGGCGCGGGCGGTGCCCTATACCGACGTGGTCCTGCTCGGCTACGGCCGCGTGGGCCGTGCACTCTCGGATCAGATCGCCACACTCGAAGGCGACCACCGCGTCCGCATTGTCGGGCTGCTGGACCGTTCCGGCTACGTCTTCGACGCCCGCGGGCTCTCGCGTTCACGCCTCCTGCGCCTGTCGCGCGACAAGGACGCGGGGAAGCTCCTGGCCGACCTCGGCGGCACCCGTGCCCCGGCGAGGGATGCGCTCCAGCTGATGGCCGAGCACGCCGTCTCGAGACCGATTGTCGTGGACGTCACGAGCGAGGAGACCGGCGACCTGCTGCTCATGGCCGCGAAGGCCGGCTTCGACCTGGTGCTTGCGAACAAGAAGCCGCTCGCGGTGTCGTGGGACCACTACGCACGCCTCATGGCGGCGTCGAACACCGCGGGACGCCACATCCGCTACGAGGCCACGGTGGGTGCGGGGCTGCCCATCATCGACACGTTCAACAAGCTGGTCGAGACGGGCGATCGCGTCATCCGCATCGACGGGTCGGTGAGCGGCACCCTGATGTTCGTGTTGTCAGAGGTATCGGCGGGCCGGCCCTTCTCCGACGCCGTGCGCGACGCGGTAGGACGCGGCTACGCCGAGCCCGACCCGCGCGAGGATCTCTCCGGCATGGATGCCGCGCGCAAGGGCCTCATCCTCGCGCGCCTGATGGGCTATCGCGGCCCGGCGCCCACGCCGGACGACCTCGTGCCACCGTCCCTGAAGGCGCTGCCGCTCGATGCGTTCATGGAGCAGATGCCGACGCTCGATGCCTCGTGGCGCGAGCGGACGGAGAAGGAGGCGCAGAAGGGCAACGTGCTGCGCTACGTCGTGAGCGCCACCAGCAAGGGCGTCACGGCGCGTCTCGTCGCCGTGCCAGCCTCGAGCCCCATGGGCGCCGCAACGGGCACGCGCAACATCATCTCGTTCGTCTCCGAGCGCTACCGCGCCGAACCGCTGGTCGTGAGCGGCCCCGGCGCCGGCGCCGCCGTCACCGCGGCAGGCATCCTGAACGACATCCGTGCGTTGTCGGTGAGGTAGGGGACTTGGGGCTTGGGGCTTGGGGCTTGGGTCCTGATTTCATCTCCGGATCGCCGCAAGCCGTTCCAGGTTGCGCCGTGCGTTGACGTGGCCCGGGAAGATCCTGAGCGCGGTTTCCCACTCGCGCGCGGCGTCGGCGAGGCGACCGGACTGGGCCAGCGCGATCCCCAGGTTGTTGTGGGCATCCGGGGCGTCCGGGTCCAGCGCGATGGACGTCTCCAGCGCGCGGATGGCTTCGGGCAGCTTGCGTGACCCGATGAGCGCGCTCCCGAGGTTCGAGAAAGCCTCGGCGTTCTCCGGGTCCGCCTCCGTCGCGCGGCGCAGCATCGCGACGGCCGCCTCGATCTGCCCGTTCCGGTCCAGCGAGACGCCCAGGTTGTTCATCGCCCGCGCGTAGAAC
>JBFWQE010000206.1:0-8412 GCA_050249615.1 Vicinamibacterales bacterium | reverse complement strand
TCGACCCGCCGGTCACGTCCCGGATGAAGAAGTTGGCCTCGTTCCCCGCGATATCCCACGTCTGCGGCGTGAATCCACCCGAGTTGTTCTGCTCGAGCCGCATGGAGGGCGTGTTGCCGGTGACGGTGTGGGTGTCGAGGACCGGGGTGGCCGTGCCGATGCCGATGCGGCCGGTGCTGTCCACGTACAACGCGTTCGTGCGGGCGCCGGCTTCCACCTTGAACGGCGTCCGGCCCGCCGTGGAGTCCTCGAACGCCAGGTAGTTCGCGCCGCCGCTCGCCGTGTCGTTGGCCACGATCCGCCAGTCGTTGGCGGGGAACGCCCCCACCGAGGTGTCGTCGAAGTGAATCCGCAGGTTGTTCTCCTTGAGGCGGATGCTGTCGGACCCGAACGCCTCGGCATTCTCGACACAGTCGACGCCGACGCACGCGGCGTTGTAGACGTACAGGTCGCCGTTGGCCGTGAACTCGTTGTTCGGGTTGTCGGCGAGGCCCGCGGCCCCCGCCGGGACTCCATCGCGGTCCGCCGGCGGCAGGGCGGCCGGCGCTCCGGGCCTCGGGTACTTGCCGTTCAACATGAACGCATCGAGGGGCAGTCCGCCCACGGTCTCGGCATCGCCCGCCTTCAGCGCGTACGGCACGCTGGCCCAGAACATGCGCGGGCCCTCCGGCCCGCCATCGACCGACACCGCCAGCCAGCGCGCCTCGGCCTTGTTGAACAGGTCCGGGGGAAGTCCTTCAGGCTGCGTGACGCCCAGCAGCGTCGAGTAGCGACCGGCCGCATCCAGCGTCAGGGACTGCGCCTCCCTCCAGATCGGCTCGCCGCCTTCCTGGGCTGCGTAGATCGCGAAGGTGACCACGGCCGGGCCCTTGCGGGCGGCACCGGCCGCGTCGAGAACCACGCCCGACGCGGGCACGAGCCTCGGGGGTGACTGCGCCAGGAGCTCCGCTCCAAACAGCCCGAGGCATACGGCGAGCACGAGACCTTTCATGCTTTTCCTCCAGACGGTCGCCAGGTCACGAGGGGGCGACTGACCGCGTCGTCGGGCTAGAGAATATGTCGAAACGCCGGTGGTTGAAAGGCCATTCAGTGGAGCACGGGCGCCGGCTTCGGCGGGCCTGCAGATCTCGTGTAGCATCGCGGAAAAGGGGCACTGATGGCGGCGGACGTCGGAACGACCACGATCATATGCACGATCGGCATGCACAGGAGCGGCACCTCGGTGGTGTCACGCCTGCTGAACCTCCTGGGAGTGCACCTGGGTCCCGGCGAGGCGCTGATGAGAGCCGCCGACGACAACCCGAAGGGCTTCTGGGAGCATCACCCGCTCGTGATGATCAACGACGAGATCCTGGCTCGGTTCGGCGGGGGGTGGGATGCCCCGCCTGCGTTCCCGCCGATGTGGCCACGGCATCACGACTTCGAGGATCTCAAGTCGCGCGCCCGCACGATCCTGGCGGGCGAGTTCGGGTCGACGCCACTCTGGGGATTCAAGGATCCCCGCTCGTCGATTACGCTGCCCTTCTGGCAGGAGGTCGTCGGGCCCATGCGCTACGTGATCTGCCTCCGAGCGCCCAATGCCGTGGTCGCCTCGCTCGCGCGCCGCAACGGCATGGACCCGGGCCGTGCCGAGCGGCTGTGGCTCGCCTACGTCCACGCCAGCCTCGTGCACACGCGGAACCAGCCGCGATTGCTCGTCTTCTACGACGATGTCCTCGACGACTGGCGCACCGAGCTGCGGAAGCTTGCCGCCTTCATCGGCCTTCCCGGCCGCGCCGAGGACCCGGACGTGCAGCGAGCGGCGAGCGACTTCCTCGAGCATGACCTCCGACACCACGATGGCGCCGCTGCCCTGGTCGCCACCGATCGCCGGTTGTCGGCTGGCACGACGGGACTCTACCTGTCACTGCGCGGCCACGGACGCCGGACCGTACCCCCCGCAGCGGCCTCCTGCGACCGCGAGCCCCTGGACGAGGCGCTCGAGCTGTGCGCGGCCCGATCCCTCGAGGCGTGGGACGCCTCCGCGGCGCTGTCCGCGGAACGGGAGCGGCTGTCCGCAGAGCGGGAGCGGCTGTTCGCAGAGCGGGAGCGGCTGTTCGCAGAGCGGGAGCAGCTGTCCGCGGAGGGGGAGCGGCTGTCATGCCAGTTGCAGGCGCTCGCCGCGCAGAACCAGGCGCTCGCCGCAAGCCAGGCGGCCGCCCGGGATACCATCGCCAGCCTCGAGGCCACCCTGGCCGGCCTGTCGTGCGAGCGCGATGATCTCAATGCGCGGCTGCGCGTGCTCCAGGAGGAAAACGCCACATTGGCCCGCTCACGTCAGGAACTGTCGGCTCGCGCGTCGGAGGCGCGACAATCGATCGCTCTCCTCGCCTCGGACCTGGAACACACCGCTCGAGACCGGGACCGCTACCGGAACGAGAGCCTCGAAGCGGCGCGGACACTCCGGGAAATCCGTACCAGCAGTGCCTGGAGACTGGTGACGGCCTCGAGAGGCGCCATCGTCAGGTACCTGCCGGCGGAGTCACGACGACGGCGGGTCTTCAACGGCCTGCTCCGCCGGATCTCGAACCGGCTGCCCGCCCCCGCCGACGGGCCAGCCACGTGACCGCCGACCCTGGAACGGTCCGTTGCGGAGGACCTCCAGGACGCGCCGCTCGAGCGGCGCGGCTTCGTGCTCGATGTCCTTCGCGATGTCCCTCAGCTCGGCGATGGTCTTCTTCCTCAGCTCTCCAGAGTGCGCCCGGCCCTACCGGGACGCCTGCGGCTTCAGCAGGCCCAGCAGGTCGATGGGCAGCGGGAACACGATGGTGGAATTCTGCTCGGCGGCAATCTCGTTGAGCGTCTGCAGGTAGCGCAGCGTCATGGCGCCCGGCTCCGTGCCGAGGACGGCCGCGGCCTGTGACAGCTTCTCCGATGCGATCAGCTCGCCTTCCGCGTGGATGATCTTCGCGCGCTTCTCGCGCTCGGCCTCGGCCTGCCGGGCCATCGCCCGCCGCATGTCCTCGGGCAGGTCCACGTGCTTCACCTCCACGGCCGAGACCTTGATGCCCCAGGGATCCGTCTGGCTGTCCAGGATCTGCTGGAGCTGCTGGTTGAGCCGCTCGCGCGAGGCCAAAAGGTCGTCCAGCTCGGCCTGGCCCAGCACGCTCCTGAGCGTCGTCTGCGCGAGCTGGGACGTCGCGTACGTGTAGTCCTCCACCTCCACGATGGCGCGCCTCGGGTCGATGACGCGGTAGTACACCACGGCGTTCACCTTCACCGACACGTTGTCGCGCGTGATGATGTCCTGCGGCGGCACGTCGTGCACGGCCGTGCGCAGGCTCACGCGGACAATGCTGTCGATGGGCCGGAAGACGAAGGCGATGCCCGGCCCCTTCGGCTGCGGCAGGAGCTTCCCGAGCCGGAAGATGACGCCCCGCTCGTACTCCTTGAGGATGTAGACCGACGACACGAGGTACAAGAGGACGATGAGGACGGCGACGAGGACTGGCGGGACGATCATGGGGCGCCTCCTGGTGGGTCGGGAGTCTCCGACGCTTCGACGTGCAGGGTGAGCCCCTCCACACGCGCAACGCGCAGCCACGCGCCGGCCGGCAGCGGCGCCGGGCTGACCGCGCGCCAGATCTCGCCGTGGATGCTCACCTGCCCGGGCTCGGCCGGACCGATCGGTGACAGCGCCCGTCCCCGTTCCCCGATGAGGCCTTCGGCACCGGTCGTCGTCGGTACGCGTTGAGCCCGGAGCGCCAGGCGTCCCAGGCCGAGCACGATGGCCGCAACGGCCAGGACCACGGGGATGATGACTTCGTAGCCGACGCGCACGCCCGGGACCTCGCGCGTGATCATCAGCGATCCGGCGAGCAACGCCACGATACCGCCGATGCCGAGCACGCCGAAGCTCGGCGCCATCAACTCCGCGCCGAGAAGCGCGACGCCGAAGACGAGGAGCAGCAACCCGGCCAGGTTCACGGGCAGCACCTGGAAGGCGAAGAAGGCCAGCAGCAGGCACAGGCCACCCAGGACGCCCGGCACCACCGTCCCCGGATTCCAGAACTCCACCATGAGGCCGAGCATGCCGAGCGTCAGGAGCAGGTAGGCCACCTGGGGATGCGCGATGGCGCCCAGCACGGTCTGCCGCCAGGTGGTCTCCACGCGTTCGACGATGGCACCCTCGGTGCGGAGCGTCACCATCCGCCCGTCGAAGCGGCGGATCTCGCGGCCGTCCAGTTGCGCCAGGAGATCGTCCACGTCCTTCGCGATGAGGTCGATGAGCGGCGGTTGTGCGCCGAGCGCCTCGCGCTCGGTGAAGGCGGCGCTCTCCGTCACGGCCTTCGCGGCGAGGTCCGCATTCCGCCCTCGCGCCTCGGCCAGCGTGCGCGCGTACGCGGCCGCGTCGGCGGTGGCCTTCTGGGACATCACTTCGCTGGTCGGTGTCTGTTCGCCGGCGGAGACCGGGTGCGCGGCGCCGATGTGCGTCCCCGGAGACATGGCGGCTACGTCGGCGGCCAGCGTGATGAGGAAGCCGGCCGAGGCCGCCCGGGCGCCCGATGGCGACACGAACACGACGACCGGCGCACGCGCGGCGATCATCCGGGAGACCATGGTTCGCGTGGACTCGAGCAGCCCGCCGGGCGTGCGCAGGACGATCACGGACGCAACCGCGCCCGACGCGTCGGCCTTGCTGATCACATCATCGAGGAACTCCGCCGCGATGGGGTGGATGATGCCGTCGTACTCGGCGACGACCACACGGCGGCCGTCGCTGCCCTGCTGGACGAGCCCCGTGGCCACGGCCGCGCCGGATCCGAGCCAGAGCCCCAGCGCGACCGCCCCGCCGCAGGCAGCGGGCTGCCACCCGACGAATGTGCGCTGCCACGCCCGAGGTGCGTGTTTCACCGCTCCTCTCGCGGGGTTAGTGTAACCCCGCCGCTCCCTACTTCGGCTCCGGCAACAGCACGACTTTCACGTAGTGGCCGGGATCCAGGTACTGCTCGGCGGCGCGCTGGATGGCCCCACCGTCGAGGGCCGCGATCGCCGAGAGCGGGGTGGTGCCAGCCGCATCGGCCTCGTCATCCTCGTACCGGCGCACGAGCTGGTTCAGGAGGTACCCGTTCTCCTCGCTGTCCTTCTCGTACTCCCGCACGAGAACCTCGCGCACGCGCGCCATCTGGTCCTCGGTCAGCCGCGTCGCCTTCACCCTGCCCATCTCCTCGAACACCCGCTGGACGAGGCTCTCCACGCGCGCGGGGTCGCATGTCCAGTTGATGCGCACGCGAAACTCGGATCGAGGGTACTTCGCCGTCTGGCTGTCGGCGGTGATGCTGTAGGTGGCCCCGAGGTCCTCCCGGATGGCCTCGTTCAGGCGCGCCTGCAGCAGCAGCACCATCGTCCGCAGCGCCAGCTTGTGGCTGTCGTCGTACTCGAACGGCCCCGAGAAGACGATCGACACCTCGGCCTTCGGCTCGATGCCCTTCCGCACGGTCTTCTCGACGATCCCCCTCGGCGGGGTGATGCCCAGGTCGCGCCAGCTCTCGCGGACCGCGGCGGCCGGCAGGCTGGCCAGGTAGGTTTCGACGAGAGGCCGCATCGCGTCCGGCGTGAAGCTTCCGACGAAGATGAAGGTGAAGTTGGCGGCGTTGGCGAAGCGCGCCTTGTAGAAGGCGAGTGACTTCTCGAGGTTCCACTGCGCCACGGTTTCGGGCGTCTCGGGCCTGCGACGCGGGTGGTCGCCGCTGAGCGCCGAGCCCATGGCCTGGTTGAACGCGACATCCGGGCTGGCGTCCTGGTTCGGCAACAGCGCCTGCACCTGGGCCCGGAGCGCCGCGAACGCGGTGGCGTCGGCTCGGGGCTGGGTGAAGCGAAGGTAGATCAGCTGGAACAGCGCCTCGAGATCTTTCGGTGCGCTGCCGCCGCCCAGGCCCTGGGAGATCTCGCCGATGAAGGGGCGGACGCCCACGGCCCGGCCCGTCAACACCCTGTCGAGCGTGACGGCATTGAATCGGCCGACGCCGCTCGCCGCCACGACATCATCGGCGACGCGCACGGCCGCAAAGTCGGCATCGCTGGCCAGCGACGTCCCACCCGGCGCGACGGCCCTGAAAAGCACCTGGTCCACCTTCAGCGTCGTCGGCTGGAGCACGACGGTGGCGCCGTTCGACAGGGTCCATTCGATGACGCCCGACGCCCGGGTCACGCTCTTCACGATGCTGCCGCGCTCCGGTACACCGTCCATGAGCGCAGCGCCGGTCGCCGCATCCACGTACGGGGTCAGGCGCTTCGCGGACGCGCCGGCGACCACCCCGGCCAACTGCGCCTGATCGGGCAGCGCCTTGACACTCTCGGGGGCGACGACGAAGACGACGCGGTTCTGCTCCGGGAACCACTCCGCCGCCAACCGGTTCATCTCGGCCAGCGTGATCTCCGGCAGGAACCTCCGGTGGAACGCGAGCTCCTGCCAGATCGTGGGCAGCGCTTCGGACTGCAGGAAGTTGCGCGTGTACTCGTCGGCCCGGCTCTCGGACTCACGGTCGGTGCTCTCGGTGACCGCGCGCTCGTAGCCGGCCATCCGCGCGCGCCTGGCGCGATCCAGCTCGGTGGGGGTGAACCCGAACCTGACGACGCGCTGGATCTCCGTCACGAGCGCGTCCAGGCCACGGGCGACCCCGTCGTTGGCGACAATCGCCTGGAGGACGGCCTCGTCGCGGGTGCGCGGAGCGCCGAACAGGGAACGGTCGGCCGCGGCCGTGATGAAGGGCGGGTTCGCGCCCTGGCCGAGCTCCTCGAGCCGCGCGTCGAGCATCGCCGCAAAGAGCTGATCGCGAATGATGTCCCGATAGCCGCCGACGGTGCCCTGGTTGCGCGCCGGCGGCAGGGTGCTCAGCCGCACCATCGTCGCGGTGGCCTCCTTGTCGGTGACGATGGCGTACCGTGTCGCGGGGTGGTCGGGCACGTCGAAGGCCGGCCGGGGCCGCGCGGGCGAGGGATTGGCCAGCGGGGCGAAGCGCTCCCGGATCATCGCCGCGACGGCGTTCCGGTCCACGTCGCCGACGACGATGACGGCCATGAGATCGGGGCGGTACCAGTCACGATAGAACCGCACGAGCTGCTCGCGCGCGGCCTTCTGAATCACCTCGGGCACGCCGATGGGCCGCTGGTCGGCGTAGCGGGATCCTTCGAGCTGCACGCGGCGGATGCGATCCTGCGTTCGCTCCGCGGCGCCGAGACGCATGCGCCACTCCTCGAGCACGATCGCGCGCTGGCGCTCGATGGCGGCGGGATCGAAGGTGGCGGCCCCTGCCCAGTCCGCCAGGACGTCCAGGGCCCGCTCGAGCGCACCGGGCACGTCGGTCGGGACGCGCAGCGTGTACTGCGTATCGTCGAAGCTCGTCTCGGCGTTGGCGTCGGCGCCGATGCTGAGCCCGAGCGAGGCGAGGAAGTCGTTGATCGCGTGACCCGGGAAGTTCCGGGTGCCCTCGAACTGCATGTGCTCGACGAAGTGCGCCAGGCCCAGCTGGTCGGGATCTTCGAGCACGGAGCCCGCCTTGACCACCAGGCGCAGCTCGGCGCGGCGCGCTGGCTTCGGGTTCGGCCGCACGTAGAAGCGCAGGCCATTCTCGAGCCCGCCGACCAGGACTTCCGGATCCACCGGCATGCCCTCGCCGAGGGAGTAGCCGGCGACCGACTCGGCCGAGGTGTCCCGGCCGGCCGGCGTCTGCGCGAAGGCAGCCGGCGCGACGAGGGCGAGAACGAGCGAGGTACACCACAGGGCGCGCGTGAGCGAGCGGACGGCCATGCCCCGATCGTAGCGGACTTTCCTCCTTTCCCGGGCGGAATGGGACCAGGTCACTTGGCGGCACCAACGTCGAGGCCGTCCATGGCGCGATGTCGACGAGCTCGCGACCCCGCGTGCCGATCGCGCTCCAGGCCGATTCGGGTCACACCGAAGAGGGCCGGGCGTTCCTCCAGAGCCGGCTGACCCTCTTCGGCGGCTGGGTCTTTCTCATCGCCGGCGGCTTCCTGGCCTTCGGCCTGCTGATGGCGGTCTTGCCCTCCGACCGTCGGCGTTCTTTCACCTGGTCGGCACCCTGATCCCCGGTGGCATCTGGGCCGTGGGACGTGCCAGGCCCCTGTCGGCCGTCGCGTCGCGCGTCATCTTCGGGCTGCGGACCGAGATGGCCAAGATCAGGCAGTTGGGTCAGTACACGCTGGAGGACAAGATTGGCGCGGTGCGGCGCGCTGGCCGAGGCGCACGGCATCGGGCTCATCCATCGCGACGTGAAGCCCGCGAACATCATCGTCTGCGAGCGCGGCGGCGAGCCCGACGTGGCCAAGGTGGTGGACTTCGGCCTGGTGAAGCGTATCGACGCGCTGGAAGAGGAGGCCACGCAGGTCGTCACGGCCGGCATCACGCTCCTC
>JBFWQE010000205.1:0-8471 GCA_050249615.1 Vicinamibacterales bacterium | reverse complement strand
CGCGGCAGGAATCCTGAACGACATCCGTGCGTTGTCGGTGTGTTTGGGGATTTGGGGCTTGGGGATTGGGGCTTGGGGCTTGGGTCCTGATTTCATCTCCGGATCGTCGCAAGCCGTTCCAGGTTGCGCCGTGCGTTGACGTGGCCCGGGAAGATCCTGAGCGCGGTTTCCCACTCGCGCGCGGCGTCGGCGAGGCGACCGGACTGGGCCAGCGCGATCCCCAGGTTGTTGTGCGCATCCGGGGCGTCCGGGTCCAGCGCGATGGACGTCTCCAGCGCGCGGATGGCTTCGGGCAACTTGCGTGACCCGATGAGCGCGCTCCCGAGGTTCGAGAAAGCCTCGGCGTTCTCCGGGTCCGCCTCCGTGGCGCGGCGCAGCATCGTGACGGCCGCCTCGATCTGCCCGTTCCGGTCCAGCGAGACGCCCAGGTTGTACATCGCCCGCGCGTAGAACGGGTCGATCTCCAGCGCGCGCTCGTAGTGCGCGCGCGCCTCGGCCAGCCGGCCCCGCCGGTCGAGCACCGCGCCCAGGTTGTACTCCGCGGCCGCGTCACGGACCCGCGCCGCGCGCCTGAGCACGGCCTCCGCTTCCTCCAGTTGCCCCAGCGCCGCGAGGGTCCGTCCCTGCTCCACCAGTGTCTGGTGATCGCCCGGCGCCACCTGCTCCCGCTGGCGCAGGTAGTCCAGCGCTTCCGACGCCCGGCCCGACGCCTGCAGCATCGCGGCCATCTCCATCAGCACATTGGGATCCCGCGGGTTGAACTCGAGCGCGCGCCGCACCAGGAACTCGCGCCACGCCTGGTCGCCGCCGCGTCCGGCCAGCGCGGCGTGTTTCAGCAGCATGTCCCGCATCCGTGACTTCGCGACAACCGCATCGAGCAGCGGGTCCGCGGGCGGCACATACGCGCGTGCCGCAGTACGGAGGGTCGGGGCTTCCGCCGTCGCAGATGCTTCGGCGGACCGCCGTCGCCCTGGCGAAGGCTGGTCAGCCCCGGCCTCCACCCCCAGTTGCACCCTCATCGTCCGTGCCGGGCCGAACTCCGGGTACGCGGTGATCGCGGCATCGAGCGCCGCCCGCGCCTGGTCACGGCGCCCGCGATCGAGCGCGACACGCGCGGCACCCATCTGTGCGTACGCGGCCAGTGCGGCGACCCGCCGCTCCGCCACGCCCGCGGTCGTGAACGGCGCCATCGGCGGCGCGGCACCGGCCCGGCCGTACGCCTGCTCCGCCTCGTCCAGGCGGCCGGCCTTGAACGCCATCTCGCCGATCCGGAACCAGGCCATCCCCATCCCGGAGTTGGCTGCCGTCACGCGCCTGAACGCCTCGAGCGCCTCGTCTTGCCGGCCGCGCTCCTCCAGCAACAGCCCTCGGTAGTACGTCCATTGCCACGACGCCGGGTCCAGCCGCTCGGCCAGCGCGTACGTCTCCAGCGCGCGATCGGTCATGAGGCTGGCGTGATACGCCATTCCCAGCGCGCCAGCCGCGTCCGCCGACCGCGGATTGTCGCGCGCCGCAGCGTCGGCCTCGCGCACCTGCCCCGCGGCCGGCCCGGGCAACGCCGCGAGGTCGGCCATCGGCGGCAGCACACCTCCCTGCGCCCGCCGCGCCATCGCCCCCGCCGCCCACCACGCCGCCGCGGCCACGACCGCGACGAGAACAACCGCCAGCCACGGCTGCAGCCGCCGCCCTCCCCCGCCCTGACCCTCCGACGCGGACGCGGCGGCACCTCCTGGCCCGCGTGCGGGTTCGGTCCCGCCCGTTGACGCCGGCCCTTCTACGCGCGCCTCACCGCGCCGCTTCTTCGCCATATCCGTGCGTCGCTCGTTGGCCCGCTCTGCCTTCCCTGTATCCATTCATCTGCGCATCTGCGCCTGTCTGGCATCTGCGGCCTTCTGCGCCATCTGCGGCCTATCTGCGTCATCTGCGGGTATCTGCGTCATCTGCGGGTATCTGCGGCATCTGCGGCATCTGCGGCCTATCTACGTCCCATCCACGTCATCACGTTGGACATCCTGTCGAACGGGTAGCTCATGTGCATCCCGCCGGTGACCAGGTCCGGCCGCCCATCCCCGTCCAGGTCCCCGATGGCCAGCGTGATCAGGTGAGTCGGCGTCGTGGTGATCGGCCTCAACGTGAATCCCATCTGCCCATCGTTCTCGAACATCGCCAGGCTCCACGCGTCGGGCCGTTCCCAGTTGTTGTAGGCGCTCACGACGACCACGTCGATGTCGCCGTCGCCGTCCATGTCCGCGGCCTGCGGGCTCGACGCGCCGGAGAAGTCACCAATGCGGTGATACCGGAACTCCACGTTGCTGCGGTTCTCCAGCCACTGCAGCCCGTTCCAGTTCCGCCCCGTCGGCGGCGCGTAGTCGAACGCGTCCCCGTTGCTGTAGAGCACGTCCACGTCGCCGTCCCGATCCATGTCCACCACGGTGATCCAGCTCGAACCGAAGTCCTCGTTGCTCGCGCCGAAGATCCGCTTCGGCGTGAAGTTCCCGCGGCCGTCGTTCACGAATACGTAGATCTCCTCCCACTCCTGGCTCACCAGCGAGACGATGTCGAGATCCTGGTCGCCGTCGACGTCGGCAATCTCCGCGTTGATGGGGCCTGACAGGCTCTGGAGGATGTGGCTCTCGAACTTCCAGGCTCCCAGGTTCTCCATCCACCGTGTCTCGCCCTGGTCGTACCCGAACTGCGCGACCGCGAGGTCGAGGTCGCCGTCTCCATCCAGGTCGCCCGCCCGCACGTCCGACACGCGCGCGATCTGTTCCGCGAGCACGCGCGTGGTGAACCCCTGTCGCCCGTCGTTCTCGAGGACGATGACGGAGCCAATCTTCGCGTTGTTGGGAAAGAGGACGCCGAGGCTGGCGACGGCCACGTCGAGATCGCCGTCGCGATCGAGGTCCACGGCCTGCGTGTGCGCGGGCCCGGCTACTTCGCCGATCGTGATCTCCGTGAACGTGCCGGCGGGCGACTGCCGGATCCACGTGATGCGGTTGGCGGCCGCGTCGGCGACGAGGATGTCGGTGAGCCCGTCGCGGTCGAGGTCCGCGATGCTCACGTGCGCCACCATCGGCCGGTCGTCCGGCCCGACCGCGGCCCCCACGGCGCGAGGCGTCAGGAAATCGATGCGCTCGCCGACGCGCGCCGTCGCCCGGCTCGCCTCGATGGTCTCGACGATGGTCGGCGGCGGCCCGCTGAACATCTCGCGAACCGTGAGCCCCGAGCGCCTGGCCTGGATGAGGAAGACGGCCACCACGACGACCCCGGTGACCGCGACAAGGAAGAAGATGCGCGTGATCTCGGACCGGCTATCCGCCACACGCCGATTCTAGCCCGCCTTCGCCAAGGCTTCGGCGCGACAAGCCCGCCTCCCGACTCCCGACTCCCGACGACGTCAGGAGATCACTCCCCTCCTGACGGCGTACAGCACCAGCTCCGCGGTGTTGTGGATGTCCAGCTTCTGCAGGATGCGTGCGCGGTGCGTCTCCACGGTCGCGGGGCTGATGCCGAGCAGCTCGGCCACCTCCTTGTTGCTGCGCCCTTCCGCCACCAGCTGGAAGATCTCGCGCTCGCGGTCGGAGAGCGTGTCGTAGCGGTCCGTCAGGCCCCCCGCGGCCGCCCGGCGCATGTAGTCGTCCAGCATCAGCCGCGAGACGGCGGGGCTGAAGAACGCCTCGCCCTGCGACACCGCCGTCACGGCCTTGATGAGATCCTTCCCCGCGGAGTCCTTCAGCAGGTAGCCCGTGGCCCCCGCGTTCAGCGCGCGCGTGACGTAGGTCTCGTCCGAGTGCATGCTGAGGATCAGCACCTTCGTCGCGGGCGACTTGTGGACGATCTGGCGCGTGGCATCGATGCCGTTCAGGAGCGGCATGCCGATGTCGAGAATGGCCACGTCCGGCTGCAGCGCCAGCGCCTTCTTCACCGCACTCCGCCCATCGTCGGCCTCGCCGACGATCTCCCAGTCGGGCCGCTCCTCCAGGATCTTGCGGAGGCCGTGGCGGACGAGTGTGTGATCGTCGCCCAGGAGCAGGCGCAGCTTGTCAGCCATGCGACACCTTCGGGGCCGTGAGCGAGACGCCCATCGGAGGCCCGTCCGGCTCCTCCACCTCTGCCTGCGGGTCCGTGCCCCGCACCGGCAGCTCCACCACCACGCGCGTGCCCTGTCCGGGCGCGGTGTCGATCGACAACGTGCCCTCGCGCCCGGCCACGCGCTCGCGCAGGCCGATCAGCCCGAGGCCCCGGCGCTCGCCCCGCCGCTCCACGGCGGCCGGGTCGAACCCGCGGCCATCGTCCGCGACCGTGATCACCACGCGGTCGCCCGAGTGCGACAGCCGCACCGTGCAGTGCGTGGCCTGCGCATGGCGGGCGACGTTCGTCAGCGCCTCCTGGACGATGCGGAAGGCGGCCACCTCGGTGTCGGGATCGAGGCGCTCGGTCATGCCTTCCTGCACGAGCTCCACGGCCACGTGGTGGCGCCGCGCCAGGCTTCGGAGCTGCCAGTCGATGGCCGCACCGAGTCCCAGGTCGTCCAGCATCGTCGGTCGAAGGAGGTGCGAGAGGTTGCGGACGCTTCCGAGCGCGCCGTCGGTCATGTGCTGCAGGTCCGACAGCACCTGCGTGTCCTGGCCCTGCGCGTCGAGCGAGCGCTGGGCCATCTGCAGATCCACCTTGATGGCCGTCAGCACCTGGCCGACCTCGTCGTGCAGCTCGCGGGCGATGTTGCGCCGCTCTTCCTCCTGTGCGGCGACCAGGCGCGCGGAGAGGCGCTGCAGGTCGTGCGTGTGCTGCGCGTCCTTGTCGCGCTCGCGCCTGAGCCGGTCCTCCAGGCGGCCGGCGTAGAGGATGGCGAGGAAGGCAATCCCGATGGTGCCGGCCAGGGCCATGCCGATGCGCTGCCACCACAGCTGCTCCTCCGCGCGATGAATCTCGGCCGTGGCGACCTGGTGCTGGACGAGGGCGCGCCGGTTCAGCGCGCGGATTTCGTCCGACACGGCAATGGCGGTCGAGCGGCGCGGCGTGATCCACTCCTCGAGCAGCCGTGCGGCCGGCGTCGAGCGGTCGGCCCGGTAGGCCGACAGCACCTCGAGGGTTACCTTGCGGAACTCGCCGATCTCGGTCCGGAGCCGATCCATCTCCACGGGCTCGGCGCGGGTGTCCAGGACGGGCTGATACTCGTCCAGCGCCTTGTTGATGGTGGCGTAGCTGTCCTCCAGCCGCTTCAGGTGCCGGGCTTCGTTGGCCGGGTTCGGGTCCAGCAGGGCGTCCCGCAGCGCAATCGAGCTGACATTGAGCTGCAGCCGGACGGCGGAGAGCGCATCCTGGGCCTGCAGGTAGCGGCGCGTCACGTCGGACGTCCGGCGCTCGGTGTCGACCATGCGCGTGGTGAACGCGTAGCCCGTGAACAGCCACAGCCCCACCACGAGCCCGAAGCCCAGGACCAGGGCGGCGCGGATGGTGAGGCGCTCCAGCGGGTCTCGCCGCATGCGGTTCATCTTACTGCCGAGTCTCCCTGCTCCGTCGGGACAAAAAAACGCGGGAGGACGTCGTGGCGTGCCTCCCGCGAAATGACTCCCCCACAGGAGCCAGCGTGCTGGGCGCGCGGCTCTCAGCCCTGCCGAGACCCGTGCGTCCAAAGGTTGCTGCTTGCTGAAGGACGGCCCGCCGGCCCGCAGACCGGTCGGCCAGCCCTCAGCATGTGCGCTTGCTGAAGGACGACCCGTTGCCGCCCAGACCGGTCGGTCGGCCGGTCAAACGCGTTGTGCTTGCCGAAGGACAGGTCGCCGGCCCGCAGACCGGTCGGCCAGCCGGTCACACCGTCCGCTGGCGCGACAAGCGCTTGGGCCAACTCGCCGTGACTTCGCCCGGGCTCAAACAGAGGCCCTGTCTCAGCCAGCGAACGGTGTGTCGGATCACGAATCGGCTGGCCTCCAACGGTCTGCCGGCCGGCGACCCGTCCTTCAGCAAGCCTGTCTCTGTTCGACAGCCCTCCCTGCTCTATCTGCGCATCTGCGTCATCTGCGCAATCTGCGTTACCAGAGGAAGCGCACCCCGATTCGCATCGTCCGCGGCGCCAGGATGGCGGCGGGCCGCTGGAAGTTGGCGCCGGTCGTCTGCGTGATCGTCTCCGCGGCGCTGCTGTTGGTCAGGTTGAAGAAGTCGAGGAAGCCACGGATCCGCGCCCGCGCCGCAATCTCCACCGTCTTCTCGAACCGCACGTCGAACACCCAGATGTTGTCCTGGCGGAACGCGTCGGCCGCGGTGGCATAGATGGTGGACGCCGGCAGGACGAGGCCGAACGCCGAGGCGGCGCTCGCCGGCACGCTGATCTGCCGCGCGTAGTTCGGTCCCGACTGGTGGCGCAGCACCGGCGACAGCCGGATGCCGTACGGCAGGTCGTAGCTGCCCGTGGCCTTGAACTGCCAGGTCGTCCGCTTCTCGCGGCCCGGCTGGTTCGGGTTCGTCGGGAAGCTGCCCGTCGGGTAGTCGTTCAGCCAGGTGTGGCTGAAGGCCACCTGGCCCGACCACTTGTTGCTGTAGCGGCGGTTCGCGGAGATTTCGAACGTCTTGAAGTCCTCGGCGCGCGGCAGGTTCATCACCACCGAGCCCAGCGGGAACTGCGACGCCTGGCTCGCCGGCATGCCGTAGAGCGTGATCACGCTGTCGTCGGCCGTGTTGCGAGTGCCGTCCAGGCCGATGTCGGTGAAGTTGAACGGCACACTGTAGGCGTCGTTCAGCACGCTGCGGCCCGGCACGTAGGTCTGGATCAGGTTGTCCTGCGTCTTGTAGACGAAGCCCGCCCGCATCCCCATCGTGTCGGAGAGCTGCCGCTCGAGCCAGCCGCTCACCTCGTGCGTGATCGGCGACTCGATGTTCTCGTCCAGCCGCACCGCCCCTTCGAGGGTCAGCGCCGTGCGATTGCCCTCCTCACCCGGCTGCCAGCGGCGGTCGCCGTTGAGGTCGTTCCACGCGTAGGTGCCCGACTTGGCCGTCGTGTTCGGGTTGGCGTTGCCGGCGACACCCACGCCCGGGTTGTGCCAGAACAGCCCGTAGTTCGCCTTGATGACCGTCCGGCCGTCACCCGACAGGTCGAACGTGCCGCCGATGCGCGGCGCGACCTGGTTCCACGTGTACATGTCTGTTTCAGGGAAAGTCTTCGCGTCCACCGACACCGGCCCGACCGAGGCGGCCAGCTGCTCCTGCTCCGGCAGGAAGCCGTGGTACCGGTCGTAGCGCACGCCCGCGTTCACCGTCAACCGGCCCACCGCCCACGTGTCGTTGATGAACGCCGCGAACACGTCCAGCGCCGACCGCGACGTCAGCACGCCCTTGTTGTTCGCCTTGATCGTGCCGAAGTCCTCACTCTGCAACGCCGTCGGCAGCGTGAACACCACCGTGCTCGACCGGCCGTTGGCGTACTGGTGATCGATGTTGCCGCCGAACTGCTGCTGGTAGCCCTCCCAGCCCTGCTCCTTCAGCAGCTCGCCGCCGAACTTCACCGTGTGGCTGCCCTTCGCCGTGTCGATGAAGTACGTCGCCGCCGCCGTGTACTGCTTGCGGTCCCGGTCCAGCTGCCACCGTTGCTGCGCCCCGGTCACTTCGCCCAGCCCCGTGTCGCGCCAGAAGTAGTTCGGGTCGCACGTCGACACCTCGCCGCAGTTCGACAGCATCGGGAAGTAGTAGCCGAAGTCCCCGAACCGCGCCTCGATGTACAGCTTGTCGGTCAGCGTGCTGTTCCACTCCGCCTTGTACACCCAGCTGCCCGAGTCCTGCCGGTTCGTCGAGCCGATGTCGTTGTAGAAGTACGAGGCGTACGGGAGCCGCGTCGCCTGGATCTTCTGGCCGTACTGGTAGTAGCCGATGATCTTGTTCTTCTGGTTCACCTGGTAGGTGCCCTTCACCACCGGGTTCCACAGCTTCGTGTCGAACGTCTGGTCGAAGCGGAACTGCGGCTGCGCCACCGCGTTGAACTGCTCGCGATAGGTGCCGAAATACCAGATCTTGTCCCGCACGATGGGCCCGCCCACGTTGATCGCACGATCCCAGTACGTATCGATCTCGTTGCTGTGCTCGCGGATGCCCCGCGCCAGCACGTCGTCCGGGATGTTCGCGCCCTGCAGGCTGTTGTTGTACCAGTCGTAGTAGCCCTCGCCGCTGAACTGGTTGCCGCCCGACTTGGCGATGAACTGGCTCTGCACGCCCGGGTTCGGCATCTCGGCGCCCTGGCCGGAGGTGCCGAGGAAGGTTTCTTCCAGCGACGAGTAGTCGAAGTAGAAGCCGGCGCCGCCGGTGCCTTCCGTGGTGTTGATGCCCTCGATGAGCACGCGCACCTGGCCGGAGAAGCCGTAGGCGTTGTAGCCGGTCTGCGTGCCCGCGCGGTTGCCGCCCACGTCGATGCGCGACATCTGCACCGAGGGGGTCACCGCCAGCAGCGACCACATGTCGCGGCCGTTCGGGATGGACTGGAGCTG
>JBFWQE010000204.1:4525-8518 GCA_050249615.1 Vicinamibacterales bacterium | reverse complement strand
AAGCCCGCGTCTCGAGGGCCGAAAAGCCACGCGGAGGCGGGGGCGCGCGTGGGGTTGGGGGCGGCCCCCACGCCTTGCAGAGTCGACGCGCCGCAGCGTGGTTTTTCCGGGCTTGGAGCCGGGCTTGCCGACGGCCGTCCAGGCCGACCCACATCCCGGCCTCATAGCTCGCAGTACAATGATGCGGATGACGAAAGGGCTCGTCGTGCTCGCATGGTGCGCCTTGGCCGCGGCCGCCGCGATAGCTCAGCAGCCTGCAGAACGCACGCCGCAGGCCGCGCCCGCGACGTTCAACCGTGACGTCGCCCCGATCGTCCACAAGCACTGCACGGCGTGCCACCGGCCCGGGCAATCCGCGCCGATGTCACTCCTCACCTTCGAGGAAGCCCGCCCGTGGGCACGCGCCATCCTGCGGCAGGTCACGGCGCGGACCATGCCGCCATGGGGCGCGGACCCGGCCATCGGGCACTTCGCCAACGACACCAGCCTTTCGCGTGACGAGATCGAGACCATCACGCGGTGGGTCAACGGCGGTGCGCCGAAGGGCGACACGCCTCCACCGGTCCCTCCGGTCTACACCGACGAGTGGAAGATTGGCACCCCGGACCTCGTCGTGCAGATGAACCGGCCGTTCCCCGTTCCGGCCACGGGGCTGGTGGAGTACCAGTTCTTCCAGATTCCCACGCACCTGAAGGAAGACAAGTGGATCCAGGCCATCGAGGTGCGCCCGGGCGACCCGCGCGTCGTCCACCACCTGCGCGTCTTCGCCCAGCCGCCGGGGCCCGATACGCGGAATACGCCGAAGCCGGGTGAGGTCTTCTGCCTTGACGAGGTGTGCGGCAACCTCGAGCCGCCGCTCGTCGGCACGGGACCGAACATCGTCTCCATCGCGGTGGGCACGCAGCCCGACATCTACCCCGCCGGCAGCGCCAAGCTGCTGAAGGCCGGCAGCATGCTCAGCCTGCACATGCACTACACGACGATGGGCGAAGCGACGACGGACCAGACGCGCATCGGCTTCGTGTTCGCAAAGGAGCCGCCGACGACGGAGCTGAAGACCGTCTCGATGGCCCAGGAGAACTTCGTCATCCCTCCCGGCGCCCCCAATCACCTGGTAGAAGGGGTCGTCGAGTTCAAGGACGACGTGAACCTCTACAGCCTCGGGCCGCACAGCCACCTGCGGGGCAAGAGCTGGGCCTTCGAGCTCGAGCGCCCGGACGGCACGCGCGAGATGCTCCTTTCGGTGCCCCGCTTCGACTTCAACTGGCAGTTGAACTACGTCTTCAAGTCACCCCTTCCGGTGCCCGCCGGCAGCCGCCTCATCGGCAAGGCCGTGTACGACAACTCGACCAACAACAAGGCCAATCCTGACCCCACCGTTCCCGTGCGCTGGGGGAACCTCACCGTCGAGGAGATGATGTTCGCGTCGGTGGTCTACAGCCGCGCGGAGAAGGTACGGTAGGTCCGGGCACGGAGGGTCGAAGCACAGGGTTCAGAGCGCAGAGGTGCAAGTCACGAGCGCGCTCGCGGGCTCACCCACGTGTTCCGACGCGTGTTCCCCATCCGCGTGCGTTGAACCCGCGTGCTTTGAACCTCTGTGCTTCGAACCCCCGTGCCCTACCCCAGCCACGCGTGGAAGGTGTAGTCGGCACGGACGTACTGCGCACCTACGGCGCTGTAGACGCGGACGGTGGCGATGTTGTGGTTCTGCGTCTGCGTCTCCGTGACGTCGCCACGCCGGTAGTTCTCCATCGCGAGCGCGCGGATGAGGCCCGCGTAGGCGCCGGGACGATTCCTGCGGCAGGCCCCCAGGCTGCCTGCCCACAAGCCGATACCACCGACGGTTGACGCCGGCTCCACCCGACGGGTGCTCGCCCACCCGTGGATGCCACCCTGCCCGTCATCGGCAACCACGACGCGATCCGCCATGTGGCCCGCACAGCACTGGCGCGCCCACTCGAGATACAGCTCGGCGCTGCGATCCGATGGCAGGTGCGGATCGAGGTGGAAACGCCCGCGGAACCCCTGGTACGCCTCTCGCGTGATGTCCAGCAGCGCATCGGCGTCACCGGGCTCGAGCGGCCGGACGCGGCCCACTTCGCGAACCGGCGTCGGCGGCTCCTTGTGTGGATGCGTGAAGTAGGTGACGAGCGCATCCATCAGGCGAAACCCGGCGTGCTCGACGGCGGCGACTGCCTGCATGTCGGCCACGTCGACGCGGATGGCGACGTGCCGGATGCCCTGCGCGCGAAAGCGCTGGAGTGCGGCCGTCACTGCCGCAGCCACCGCCCCATCCGGCGCCCCGGAGCCTCGCAGCAGGTAATCCACGCGGGCCATCGGGACGCTGAAGAAGCCGGAGTCCCAGTCCAGCGTTCGGCCGAGCGCCAGCACTGCCTCGTCGCCCTCGCCGGCCACGAGGGCAATGTGATCCCTCGCGCCACGCACGCGGTCCACCTCGGCGCGCAGCATCGCGTGCTGCCGCGAGCGGGACCACACGCGGTAATGGCGATACGGCTTGAAGGGGTACAGGTCGATCAGCCGGTCGAGGAGGGCCTCGTCGCCGGCGACCAGGCGTCGCGCGTCCACCGGAGGTTCATCATATCCCCGTTTGATAGAATCGACCGCCGATGACGACCTGTAGGCTGGCGGCCGAGCGCAGGGCCTGATGGCACGACTCGCCGTCGTCATTCCCGTCTACCAGGCCGAGGCCACGCTCGCCGAGCTCTCCGGCGAGCTGCTGCCCATCCTTGCCTCGATCACCCCCGACTTCCAGGTGTGGCTCGTGGACGATGGGAGCACGGACCGAAGCTGGGAGGAGATCCAGCGGATTGCGAGCCGGGAGCCGCGCGTCCGCGGCCTTCGCCTCATACGCAACTTCGGCGAGCACGTGGCCATCACGGCGGGCCTGGATCGTGTGGACGCGGACCACGCCGTCGTCCTGGCGTGCGACCTGCAGGACGACCCGGCGGCCATCCCCCGGATGCTCGAGGCGTCGGAAGGCGGCGCGGACCTCGTGCTGGTGCGACGCATGAAGCGGCGGGACGGCTGGTTCAAGCGCCTGCTCGCGCGGTTGTTCTACGCGTTCATCTCGCTGCTCTTCAACGTGCACTACGACTACCGTGTCGGCAACTACCGCCTGCTCACGCGGCGTGCCGTGGAGTACTTCCGCCAGCACCGGGAGCGCATGCGGAACGTGAATGCCATCATGGCTCTGATGGGCGTGTCCACGGCCTACGTGGACGTGACGCACCGTGCCCGCCGACACGGGAGAAGCACCTACACCCTGGGCCGATCCGCGAGGGTGGCCGCCTCGGTCGTCATCGGCTATTCGGATATACCCCTGGTGATGTCGGGCGCCATCGGCGGGCTGCTGTGCGTGGCGGCCCTGGTGTGGGGCGCCTGGCTGGGCGTCCAGGCGCTGGGCGGAGCCAGCGTTTCCGAAAGCTGGGTCGCCATCTGCGCTGTGGCGGGAATTGGCGGCCTGGTGCTCCTCAACCTGGGGATTGTCGGCGCCTATCTGGGGCGCGCGGCGCGCGAGGCCAAGGAGCGGCCGATGTACTTCGTGGGGGAAAGCACGGGCGTTCGCACAGACGTTCAAGGCCCAGAGGTTCAAAGGACGGAAGTTCAAAGGACCTAGGTTCGAAAGCACGGACGTTCCCGGCCCCTGCCGCACCTGCCCGCACCCGTTCGCACCCGCTCGCACCTGCCCGCACCCGTTCGCACCTGTCCGCACCCGCTCGCACCTGTCCGCACCCGCTCGCACCTGCCCGCACCCGTTGCACCTGCCCGCACCTGTTCGCACCTGCCCGCACCCGTTCGCACCTGCCCGCACCCGTTCGCACCTGCCCGCACCCGTTCGCACCCGCCGCACCTTGGTGTAATATGTAGAGGTTGTACCTGTGGGCGGCTAGCTCAGCTGGGAGAGCGCCGCGTTCGCAACGCGGAGGTCGGGAGTTCGAGCCTCCTGCCGTCCACCAACCTTCGCTCTTGATT
>JBFWQE010000204.1:0-4425 GCA_050249615.1 Vicinamibacterales bacterium | reverse complement strand
CGCACCTTGGTGTAATATGTAGAGGTTGTACCTGTGGGCGGCTAGCTCAGCTGGGAGAGCGCCGCGTTCGCAACGCGGAGGTCGGGAGTTCGAGCCTCCTGCCGTCCACCAACCTTCGCTCTTGATTCAGGTGAAGGTTACCCACCGCAGCACCCAGCTGGCCCCCGCGACGCCTCTCGGTCAGGTCCGTCAATTGCGATCAATACGCCGCCCGGGATGAACAGGGCCGTCATCTGCGTATCCGAGATGGTCACCTCTCCGGCGAACGGCGCCGACACGATCCGGCGTCGCCAGCACTGTTTCGCCAGGACCCGTTCACGGTGACGATGCTGATGCTCGCGTTGACGTGGAGCGAGGCGCCCGTTGGGTCACCACGGTCGGTCCGAACCCGATCTCCGCACGTCATAGAAGTGACACACGTCGCCGGAGCATTTCACACTAAGATGGAAATCATGCGGTCCCTGCTCGTCGCGACGGCCGTGCTGGCGCTGCCGCTCCCGGGCCTCGGGCAATCCAACGACGCCGCCGTGCTGGCCGAGCGCGTCCAGGCCCGCTACAAGACCATCCGCAACTTCGAGGGCGCCTTCGTTCAGACCTACGAGGGGGGCGTCCTCCGCACGAAGACCACGGAGAGCGGGACCCTCGCCGTCAGGCAGCCAGGGCTGTTCCGATTCGTCTACACCAAGCCCGAGCGAAAGGAGTTCGTCTCGGACGGCACCCGCGTCTACACCTACCTCGTCGCCGACAAGCAGGTCATCGTCAGCCCGGCGCCGGGCCCGGACGATGCCACTACGCCGGCCCTGTTCCTGGCCGGGCGGGCCGACATCGCGCGGGATTTCACCGCCGAGTTCACGGACCTGCCTGGTGCTGCACAGGGCCTGCGGACGCTGAAGCTCGTGCCCCGCAAGCCCGATCCGGACTACGAGTGGTTCGGGATCGGTGTGGACCCGGCGACGCTGCAGATTCGCTACCTCGTGGCCGCGGACCGCCAGGGCGGCAAGTCGGCCTTCAGCCTGTCGAACCTCAAGGAAAACCAGCGGCTGGCCGATAATACGTTCCAGTTCCGCATTCCCCGTGGCGTCGATGTCGTCACCAATGGCGCTCGCTCACGCTGACCGCATCCTCGTCCGTGTGGCGGCCGTCCTGGCCGTCGCGCTGGCCCTGTCCGGCTGCGCCACCTCCCGCGCCCTCACCAGCGCGCGCAATGCGGAGACGCGCCAGGACTACGACAGCGCCGTGGCGGAGTATACCCGCCTCCTCCGAATGGATCCCGACAACAAGGACGCACGCTTCGGCCTCGAGCGCGCGCGCGTCCGGGCGGCGCAGGACCATTTCGCGCGGGGACGCCGACTGGCGGCCACCGGCAAGCTCGAAGAGGCGCTCATCGAGTACCAGATTGCGTCCGAGATGAGTCCTGCCAACGGCGAGATCCAGGCGGCCCTTCGGGACACGCGCACCCAGCTGCGCACGCAGATCGCGGTGCGCGAGGACGGCAAGACCCGTCTCGAAGCGCTCATCGACCAGAGCCTCATCGCGCCGCTGCCCGGCGCGGAGTTGCCCACCGACGTCACCCTCCCCGACTCGCTGGTGTTCCGGGACGCCAACGCGCGCGACATCTTCGCCTCGATCGGGAAGTTCGCGGGGATCAGCGTCGTCTTCGACCCGACCTACAGGGACCAGCCGGTCTCGGTGGACCTGCGGAAGGCGCCGCTCGACCAGGCGCTCAACTCGGTCACGATGGCGACGCGCACGTTCTGGAAGGTGACCACGCCTGGCACCGTCACCATCATCCCCGACACGCAGGCCAAGCGCCGCGAGTACGAGGAAGAGGTGGTGCGCACGTTCTATCTGAGCAACGCCGACCTGAAGGAAACCATCGACGTCCTGCGCATCGTGGTGGACGCGCGGCGCCTGGCTGCGATGTCGGCCACCAACGCCATCACCATCAAGGACACGCCGCAACGGATCGCCGCGGCCGGCCGCATCATCACGGCGCTGGACAAGGCACGTCCCGAGGTCGTGATCGACGTGGAGCTGCTGGAGGTGGACCGGACGCACCTCAACGAGTTCGGACTCCAGCTCGCGTCGCCGGCGGCCTCGCCCACGGGCATCGACGGCCAGGCCGACGTCAATCGCGATGGTCTCACCCTGCGGGATCTCACGACGCTCACCCAGTCCGACGTCTTCCTGACGAACCTGCCGGCCCTCTACTACCGGCTGCTCAAGACCGACAACGCCACGCGCGTCCTGGCGAACCCGCAGCTGCGCACGACCGAGGGCGTCGCCGCGCAGGCCCGCTTCGGCGAGCGCGTGCCCGTACCGGTCACGACCTTCGCGCCCATTGCCACCGGCGGCGTGCAGACGCAGCCCATCACGTCGTTCAACTACGAGAACATCGGCGTCAACATCGACATCACGCCGCGCACGCACCACGACGACGCGGTGTCGCTGGCGGTGAAGATCGAGCTGAGCAGCATCTCCGGGAGCGGTTTCGGCGGCCTCCCGACGTTCGGCAACCGATCGATCAACACCGTCATCCGGCTGAAGGACGGCGAGACGAACATGCTCGCGGGCCTCATCCGCGACGAGGAGCGGCGCACGCTGGCCGGCGTCCCCGGGTTGAGCGACATTCCGGTGATAGGGCGGATGTTCGCCTACAACCGGAAGCAGACGCAGGAAACCGACATCATCCTCACGCTCACGCCGCGCATCGTCCGCGTGCTGGACCTGACCGAGGAAGACCTGGCGCCGTTCCGCGTCGGCCGCGACGGCGCCTCCGTCGGGGGCGACCTGCCTCCGCTGCCGGTGCCCCAGCCCGCCCGCCCGCCGGGCGCCCAGCCGCCGGGCGGCGATGCCGTCGCGGTCCCGGAAGGCCCGGTGCTGGCGCCCACGGTGCCGCCCGCGCAGGCGCCGGCCAAGCCGGTGAAGCCCCCACCGGGGGACTGAAGAAAAGCGACAAGAGAAAAGTGAAAAGTGAAAAGAGAAGGCGGAAAAGTGGGAAGCGTGACCTTCTCACTTTTCTCTTCTCACTTTTCACGTGATCGCCTTACACCTTGCTGACGTCCGCGCCCAGCGCCTGCAGGCGCTCCACCAGGCGGCTGTAGCCGCGCTCCACGGTCTCCAGCGGCTCCACGCGGCTCTGTCCGTCGGCCGCGAGCGCGGCCGCGATGAGCGCCATGCCGGATCGGATATCCCGGCTGTCGAGCGACTTCCCGCGCAGCTTGCGCGGGCCGGTGACGATGATGCGGTGAGGGTCGCAGAGGAACAGGTCCGCACCCATCCCGCTCAGCTGTTCCAGCGCGAACAGGCGCAGCTCGTACAACCAGTCGTGCACGAGCGTGGCGCCCTCGGCCTGCGTGGCCAGCACGGTCACGAGGCTCACGAGGTCGCTGGGAAAGCCGGGCCAGAGGCCGGTGGTGATGCGGCCGGCGCCCACGAGCGTGCCGCGGCGCACGCTGAAGACGTCGCCGTCCTGCCGGCACTCGACGCGCATCTTCCGCAGCACGCTGGCGACCACTTCCATGTCCACCGGCCGGGTGCCGCCGATGTCCACCTCCCCGCCGGTGATGGCACCCACCACCGCCCAGCTGCCCGCCTCGATGTAGTCGCCCTCCAGCCGCTTCTCCGCGCCGGACAGGCGCATGCCGCCCTCCACACGGATGGTGTGCGAGCCCTCGCCCGTGACGCCCGCGCCCATCCCCTTGAGGAACTGGCAGAGCTCCACGACGTGCGGCTCGCAGGCGGCGTGCCGAATCTCCGACACGCCGGGTGCCGCGGCGGCCGCCAGCAGCGCCGTTTCCGTGCCGGTCACCGACGCTTCGTCGAGGTAGATGGACGCCGGCTGCAGACCGCCGGGCACCTCGAGGCGGTGTCCAGGGCCTTCCACGACGCGCGCCCCCATCGCCGTGAGCGCCTCGATGTGCGTGCGGATGGTGCGGCGTGCCGGGAAGTCGCCGCCGGGCGGCGCCACATGCGCCGCGCCCCGACGCGCCAGCAGCGGGCCGAGCAGGAGGACCGAGCCGCGCAGCCGTCCCACGAGCGCACTGTCGGGCTCGTGCTTGGTCACCTGCCTGCACTCGATGCGGAGCGTCGTGCTGCCGATGCCGTCGACCTCGGCGCCGAGATCGAGCAGCAGGCGGGCCATCACCTCCACGTCCGCGATGCGGGGCACGTTGGTGAGGACGCAGGGCTGCTCGGTGAGCAGGCACGCGGCCATCAGCGGCAGCGCCGCGTTCTTGTTGCCTTCGACGTCGACGCGCCCGTTGAGGGGGCGGCCGCCCTGGATGAGTAAGGTGGACATAGTCGGGAACCGGGAACCGGGAACCGGGGTCAGAACCCCAGGCGGATGATCTCCTCGCGGAGGGTCACGCCGAACTGGTCGTGCACGGCCTGCTTGCTGAGGTCGATCAGCCGCGCGATGTCCGC
>JBFWQE010000203.1:0-8560 GCA_050249615.1 Vicinamibacterales bacterium | reverse complement strand
GTGATTGAGCGATTCTTTGGGCGATTGATGTTTCGCGCATTGAGCATTGGATTGCGTGATTGCGTGATTGCGTGATTGGCGTTTGGCGATTGGCGATTGAGCAGCAATCGCTCAATGCCTCGATCGATCAATCGCCCAATCCAATGCCCGCTGCCCCAATCGCTCGATTGTCAGTGAATCGCTCAATCGGCAATCACCAATTGTCAATGGACGTCTTCACCTGCATCACCTCTGGACGCGATACACCACAGCCTCCCGATTGCGGAACACCGGCTCGAAGAACTGCGGCGCGGCATCGAAGCGGGCCGGCGCGAGTGGATGCGCCCGGCGCTCGGGCGTCCCGACGTACAGGTAGGCGATGCCGTACTTGACCGCCAGCGCGTGGGCGGTCTCCGCGCTGTCGACTTCGAAGATCCACGCGGTCTGCTGCGCACCCTCACGGTACTTGTGCAGGGGCACCATCGAGATGGGCAGGCCGGCGGCCATGCGCCGCTCGGCGAAGGCCGGCAAGAACGCCCAGCTCTCGACGTCGCGCGCGACGGCGTCCACCTGGCAGATCGCCCCCGGCGGCGTGTGAGCCTTGATCCACGCCAGAACCTCCAGTTCCTCCGGCGGCAGCACCAGCGTCCAGGCAAAGCCCGGGCCTTGGGCCCAGTTGTACACGTCCTGCGTGTTGTAGATATCGATCGCGGACGTGCTCAGGGCGGGAAGGACGGCGGCCGCCACGCCCAGGACGGCGACGAGCCGCCACCCGGGCGACAGGCGCGCCAGCCATTGATAGGCCACGGCTGCCAGCGCCGCTGAGGCGATGAACCACAGGTGGCCGACGCGCCAGCCGACGTACACGTCCTGGTGATCGCGGATGTCCACCCAGAAGTAGAAGAACGCGCATGTCACCCACAGGGCCGCGAAGACGAGCGCGTTCCCGTCGCGCATGCGCCAGGAGGCCCACGCCGCCAGGGCCGCAATCAACAGCGTCGGTCCGAAGCTGAGCACCGTGGACGCGATCACGCGATGAAACGCCAGCCGATTGGCGCCAATCGTGATGATGCTGCCGCCGGCGTCCACGTACTGCAGGGCCGTGACGAGCGCCGCGGCCAGGGCGAGGGGGAACGCCGCCGCGGCCAGGTGCGCCGATGCGCGCCACCACTCGCGCCACCGCAGCACCGAGCAGGCCTCCCAGAGGGCCGCCACGCTGGTGAGCATCAGACCCGCAAACGAGCTGACCAGCGTGCTCAGGCCCAGCAGTCCGCCAGCGATGGCGAACGAGACGGGATCGAATCGACGCACACGCCCGGCCACCGCCAGCACGCCAAGGAACCCGAGGCCATACCCGATGGCATGGTGGGGCTGGTAGAACAGCACGCGCTGCAGGCCGTCGATGGGCATGCCGCCGAGTCGCCACCGTGTGACCGCATCCACATTCACGCCGCGGAGCAGTTCCAGGGGCGCACCGTTCTGCCGAATCTCCCAGATCGCCTGCAGGCCCTCGTAGCTCGTGCAGAGTACGACGGTGACCACGCCCAGCGCCGCCGCCAACGGGGCCGCCGCGAACCACCGTGCGAGCCCGTAGAGGAACGCCAGGAAGCACGCGTCGATGAGGACGGAGTGAGTGAGCAGCAGCTCGTCCAGATCCGCGTTCCCGTTTCGATACGTCACCGCCGTGGAGAGGTGCGGCAGCCAGTAGTAGTGGAGCGCGTCCTCGATGTAGAACGGGTTGCGCGGGAGCACGTCTCCCTTGGCGAGCTCGGCGACCACCGCGCGCCGCCAGACGTAATCGGCCGTGAAGTACGCGCGGTAGGCTTTGCCGACCCGAAGCTCTTCCCCGACGTGCGCAAACGGGGCTCCGACCACGAGTGGAAGCACCAGGACGACGGCGGCGAGCGCCAGGCGGTCGCCCGGCATGGCGACGGGCAGCCGCCACCTGCCCACCAGTCGTCGGGCGAGCGGCACCAGCGCCAGCACCAGCACGGGCGAGGCCAGCAGCGTCCACGTGCCGCGCCCACCCGCGAGCCAGAGACCCAGCAACGCGAGGCTGCTCAGGCCGAAGCCGACGAACGGCCCGAAGGCCACCATCGGCAGCCAGCCGGCTGCTGGCCCGGCGGCTGCCCTGACCAGGAGGAGCCCGGGCAGCACGAAGATGGTCGTCCCGACCACGCCGCGGGCCGCGACCCACGGGTGAGCAACCAGAGCCAGCGTGGCGCCGAGGGCCAGCACGGCAAGGGCGGCGACCGTCGCGGCCAGCGCCGGGCGCTCCGCCTCACGCAACATCGCGCGGCCCTCCCCGGCCGACCGCCTGCGCCGGGGCCAGCCGGGTCGCCCCGCTCGTCGACGGCCGGTTGGCCACGATGATCGTGCGTGCCTCGAAGCGCACGCCCTGCTGCCGCCATTCGCGCAGGCGCTCGCGCAGCGCCTGAAGCGCCTCCCTCTGGGCCCTGCCCACCCCCTTGGCCTCGAGGCGGTCGATGACCGCCAGCTCGAGGTCGGCCACGCCCTTGCCCACCTCGAGCGCCAGGATCCCGCGCCCGTCCGACATGGGGATGACCGACACGCCTGCGAGATGCTTGAGCGCCTCGGTGTTCACCATGATGAGCGCGCGGCCCTGCGGCAGCTGCACCAGTTCGGCCAGCTCGACAGGCTTGCGCGCGCGGCGGTCGGCCTTCTCGTGCAGCTTCACGATGGCCCAGGCGGGGTCCGCGTGCAGCGACTTCAGCCAGGCCAGGACATCGTCGGGGAGGGTGAAGGTGACGAGCTGGGAGGGGCGGTCGAACTTCGGCGGCCGGCCGCGCGGGCGCGCGGGCCGGGTGCTTTCTGTCACAAAAATCAGTCTAGCGTGATTTCTCTCGAGACAAATATTCCTCGATGAAAATGAGTCCGCGCCCGCCGCCGTTGGAGGCGTTGCTCATTGATGATTGCCGATTGGTGATTGGGTGATTCCTTGGCGATCGTGCGATTGGCATATTGGGCCATTGGATTGAGCGATGAGCGAGTGAGGCATTGAGCGATTGCAGCTGTCGAGCTGAATCTGACTCCTGCTGACAGCCGCGGTCGCGCGAAGCGCGGAATGCCTCAATCGCCAATCACCCAATTGCTGAATCCAATGCTCAATGCGCGAATCGCCAATCGCCCAATGAATCGCTCAATAGGCAATCGGCAATGAGCAGCCGCGGCGCAGCCGACGGGCCGCAGCGCAGCACGCGGCGCGGCGCAGCCGGCGCTACAGCGCAGCAGGCGGCTGCTCCACTGGCGTCGGCGCAGCAGGGGGCGGCATCCCGGCGCCCGCGCGCCGCTTCTCCATGGAGGCGCGCACGAGGAACCGCGCGTACGGCACGACCTGCTTGATGGCCGCCACGTTCATCTGGCACGGGCTCAGGCACGTCGGGCACTTCTCGTCGCGGATGACGCGGCGATGCGCCTGCGCGTCTTCCCGGAAGTAGATGGCCTCCGGATCCTCCTGCGTCACGTTCCCGACGATGTCGCTGTTCTCGCAGAAGAACAGGTCGCCGTTCGGGTTGAGCATGATGCCCTGGGTCTGGAACGGGCACGGCGCCGTGCGGTGGTAGCCGTTGGCGATCATGTCCGCGTAGTGCATGTAGATGTAGTTCTGGCCGTCGAGGAGCGGATCCTGCCGCACGCGGTCCAGGAAGAACTTCCGCATGCGCTGCTCCTGCACGCCCATCGGCCGGAGCTTGCCCTCGAGCTCGCTGTTGCCGAGCATCGCGTCGGTGAAGCGGACCATGTTGAAGACGATGTCCAGCTTCTCCTTCCTCGCCCATGCCAGGATGTTCTCCGCATCGTCGAGGTTCGTCTCGAAGATGGTGGAGGAGATCCCGAAGTTGAAGCGGTGGGCCTTCTGCAGCTCCTTCATGGCTGCGATGGTCTTGCCGGCCTTCTCGAAGGCGTTCTTCACGTTCCGCACGCGGCCGTGCATGTCGTTGACGCCGTCGATGGACACGCGCGTCGAGAAGATGACGTTGCGCTCGTTGCAGAGCTCCACGATCTTCGTGAGCATCGGGATCGCGCGGTGGTGCGTGATGCCGGTCGTGTTGAGCGTGAGCTTCCGGAGCTTCGGGAACTTGTCGACCATCAGCCGCGCGATGTCGACCAGGTCGTTGCGCGTGGTGGGCTCGCCGCCGGAGATCGAGGCGTTCTCGATGTCCTTCCACAGATTGGAACCGAAGGCCCGCTCGATCTGCTCGAGCGTCATGTCCTCCTTGCGGTTGCCGCGCGTCCAGTTGCTGCACATCTCGCAGCGGGCGTCACAGACGAAGGTGCAGTGGAAGATGAAGACGGTGGGGTGGAGCGGCGTGTACTTCGCGACGGCGGCTCGCACCAGGTCGCGAGGGGCGCTGAGGGCCGCCTTCGCGAGATACTTAGCTGCGTAGACCTGTGCCATGTAAGTTGTAGATTTTACAGGATTTCTCTGTCCCTCCGCAACCACAGCAGCAGGCCCGGAATGTTGCCCGCCAGCCCGGTGACGACGATGAGCGTCGAGAGCGCGAAGGACGCCGCATCGGGCACGCCCACCGGCCGGAGCATCCACACGAAGACGCCCTGCGGCAGCCCGAAGCCGCTCACCGAGATCGGCAGGAGCAGCATCAGCAGTCCGAGCGGCATGAAGAGCAGGTAGTAGCTGAACGGCACCGTCAGGCCCAGCCCGAGGCCCAGCACGTAGGCCTCGACGATGCGGATGACCTGGATGGCGACGGACCAGAAGAACACCTGGGCCAGCGTGCCGCCGCGGCCGCGGTAGCGGCTCACCGCGTCGGTGAGGCGGAGCAGCGCCCGGCCCAGGCGGCTGGCGTGCGCGCGGTCGGCCAGGACGGCCTTCACCGCATGGTCCGCCCAGAACGCGCCCACGCTGACCGCGATCAGGATGCCGATGATGGCGAGCACGCGCCAGTCGCTGGACGCCGCCGACGTCCAGGCCAGCAGCCCGACGATGCCCATCAGGCCGAGGGAGAGCGTGCCGAGCAGCCGGTCCACGACCACCGAGGCCAGCGCCTCGCCGCCCCCCGGGTCTTCTCTGCCGGAGGCCTGGCCCGCACGGGTGTGGCTGCGCAGGCCGTAGGCGCGCGCGGCGTCTGCGCCGACTCCCGCGGGCAGGAAGCTGCCGACGAACGAGCTGACGAGGAAGATGTCCGCGGCCTTGGCCGTCGTGATGGGGACACCGCTGGCGCGGAGCAGCAGCACCCAGCGGTGGATCATGATCACGCGGTCGAGCCCTACCAGCGCCAGGACGAGCGCGAGGTGGCCGAGCCTGATCGAGACGAGCGCCCGCCACGCCTCGGCCATGTCGATGCGCGTGGAGAGCCACCAGAGAATCGCGGCCGAGAAGATCAGGCGGACCCACGTGGAGCGAAGAGCGCGTGTCACTGCGGGTCCGTAGGCGCGCCCTTGGCGCGGGGGCCGGCCTTCGGCCGGTGGGCCTCGCTGGCGCTCAGTAGGGGCCGCGCTTCGCGCGGTAAGGGCCTCGCTTCGCTCGGGAGGGGCCGCGCTTCGCGCGGTAGGGGCCTCACTGCGTTCGGTAAGGGCCTCGCTTCGCTCGGTAGGTCCCGTGCTGCGCACTCGGTGGGTCCTGCCGGCCGCAGGCCGGCCCACGCGTCGGAGGCGCGCCCACCGCGCGACGCGCGGCCGGTACGGCCCGAAGGGCCGCCCACTCGGGCCCACGCGCCGGAGGCGCGCCTACCGCGCGAGGCGCGGTCCACCGCACGCGCAGCGTGCGGCCCACGGCGCGAAGCGCCGCCCACCGTCCACTCGTACGCCATGGTGAACGGCCTACTTCGGCTTCCGCGCGACGAAGGTCAGCGTCTCGAACAGGTTCTTGCGCACCTTGAAGACGAAGTCCTCGGTTCCCGTATGGCGCGACAGGGCGTTGACGCCGGGGAGGTTGACCAGCAGTGCCGCCGCGGCCAGCGCGTCGCGCGCAAGGCCCGTGGCCACGCCGATGCCGCGCTCCACGTGCAGGATGTCGAAGCCGCTGTCGTTGAACAGCTGCTTCACGCGCCGCTCGGTGGTGACGAAGTTGTGCGTGTAGTCCACGTCCCAGAAGAACGTGCGCTCCTTCAGGTAGTCGGGCACGACGACGAAGAAGATGCCGCCGGGCCTGAGCGAGCGGAGCGCCTCGGCCGTGAACTGGCGTGCGGCGTCGATGCCGCTCATGTGCTCCAGCACCTGGTCTGCGTAGACGACGTCCGCGGAGGCGTCGGCCATGGGCATGGGTGGGGTCCAGGCCTCCATGACCTTCAGTCCCTTCTGGCGCAGGACATCGATCAGGATGGGGCTGGCCTCGACGGCCGTGTAGTTCCAGCCGGCCTCGACGGCCTGCTCGGCGAGCGACCCGTGCCCGGGCCCGATCTCGAACATGTCCCCGGGCGCCTTCGCGTAACGGTGGAGCAGCGCGAGGCGGTGCCGCTCGATCTTGCCGCGGCGCCCGCTGCCATAGGTGGTGAGCTTCTTCTCGGAGAAGCTCTTGTAGAAGGTGGACGACTCAGCCACAGCCTGCGAGGGTACACGAAAAGCGGGGGCACCCGCACATGGCGACTGCCCCCGCGTTCGTGACTTCTTGCCTCTAACTTCTCACTTCTCACTTCTCACTTTTCACTTCTGACTTCTGGCTTCGTCCCTACTGCGGCAGCAAGCCGAGCGCGTTCACGCTTGGCGGGTAGACGCCCTGTCCGCCCGGGAGGCGCCCCAGGTAGTGGTAGTCCCAGACCGGGCTGGGGCCGCCGATGCCGCCGATCAAGTCCCACGCGTCCCGCGTATCGCAACGCGCGATCACATCGTCGGACTGCGGCCGGCCGGGACCGCCGTTCTTGATGCACCAGTTGGGATCCGGTCCCCGGGGGTTCCACCGGCCATGGCCATAATGGAGGGCAGCGACGGCGATCTCCAGGTAGAGGTTTCGTTCCTCTCGCGTCGAGCGCGAGCCGATGTTGAACCGCCCCGCCTGGTAGATGGCGTAGATGATGTCGTACGCCTCGTTGAACGCGATGTTCCTCGGAGGCCCGACGGGGCCGCCGGCCGTCGGCTGCTCGGGTGTGGTGAACGTGGAGACCGCGGACCACGGTCCGGCGGCGCCTTCCATGATTGCCCGGACGCGCCACGTGTAGCCGGTGTCGTACTCGCCGTCCGGCGGCGTGAACTGCGTGGTGCCGCCGCCCCCCGGCACCGTGGCGGCGAAGAGGACCGCGCCGCCGCTGCTCACTTCGAGCTCGTATTGCAGGTCGAGGCCGCCGGAGAAGCGTCCGGTGGAGTTCTGCCACACGAGCACCGGCGCCAGCGTGTCTGCGCGGGTCCCGTTCTCAGGGGAGAGCAGCACAGGTGCGGACACCTTCAGCGTGGAGCCGTCCGGAGCCGCGGTGGCCGCGCCGCCCGCGGCGGCCGACGGCGAGGTGGGGGTTCCAGGGGTGCCGCTGCACGCGGCCATCAGGACGGCAGCCGCCAGGGGCACACCCGCCTTCGAGAACGTCCTCATCATCGTTGAACTACTCCTCGTGCCGTGCCGGGGACGACCCACGCGGGTTCCGGCCACGGGCCGCCGGCCATTGTAGTCGACCCGTCGCCGATTTGACAGGCATTTCGGCCCATGAATGCACACCGTCGCGCTGTTCGGCACCCCGGGCCATGCTACACTGCCGTGGTTTTGTTTTGCCGTTGCGAAGGGAGCCAGGAGCCGTGATGCAGAGAACGATGCGGGCCGCGTTGATGGCGGCCGTGCTTGTTGGGATGAGCCAGCCGGCCGCCGCCCAGTCTACGCCGTGGGAGGATCGGGTGTTCGGCGGCTTCAACTTTGCGTTCGACGCGAGCAAGTCCGACATCACGTCGAACCGCCCCTTCGTCATCTATGACGAGACCGGCGGCCTGACCACGACCGCGGAGTTCGATCCCGACACCCTCCTGGACTTCTCGGTCGGCGTCCGCGCGTGGCGCAACCTCGGCGTGGCCATCGGCTATTCCGTGCGCAGCGGCACCGGCGAGGGGCCCATCGAGGGCAGCATCCCGCACCCCATCTTCTACGACCGGCCGCGCAGTTTCTCGAGCACCATCGACGGCGTGGACCGCAAGGAGCAGGCCACGCACCTCATGATCGGCTGGATGATTCCCTGGAACGACAACCTCGATGTATTCATCTACGGCGGGCCGTCGTTCTACCGCCTCCATCAGGAGATCGTCTCCGACCTGGCCGTCGCAGAGCAGGGGCCGCCGTTCTCGTCGGTGATCGTCTCGCCGACCTTCGCCGAGCGGAGGGAGAGCGCCGTGGGCTACAACCTCGGCGCGGACATCAGCTACATCTTCTATACGCGCGAGAGCCTGCGCTTTGGCATCGGTGGCTTCATGCGCTTCACCGGCGCCACGGCCGACGTGGAGGTCGGCAACGGCGTCGTGGTCGAGAGCGGCATGGGCGGTTTCCAGGCCGGCGTCGGCGCGCGGGTGCGTTTCTAGGGGGCCGCGCCTTCGGCGCGGTGGGATCGCGAAAAGGAAAACGCCGGGGCAGCTCCCCGGCGTTTCGTTTGTACCCGGATTGCGTTGGCCCTACCGGCCCGAAGGCCGGCCCACC
>JBFWQE010000202.1:0-8563 GCA_050249615.1 Vicinamibacterales bacterium | reverse complement strand
GGTTCGATTCCTTCCGGGCTCACCAGCTTCCCTCCCAGACCGTGGGCACCTCGCCACCGACGTGGATGTCATAGCGGATGGACCGCTGCTCCGCGATTCGAGACCAGGCGTTGACTGGGCTCCGCCGATGGCCTTGCGGCAGCTCGAGGTGCGCGCGCGGCTCCGCGGGCTCGCCGAGGTCCGGTCACGCAAGGCGCCCGCGCTGATCGCGCTCGGAAGGCCGGCCGATGCGGCCCGGGAAGTACAGGCGGCCGCGGACCTCCTGGCGCCGCTCGTCGCCTCGGATCCCCAGAACGTGCAGTACCGCGCCGACCTCGCCTGTGCCTGGCTCCGCCTCGGCGACGCCCGCCGTGCCGAGGGGCACACCAATGAGGCCATCGAGTGAGGCCGCGGCGCTTATCAGCGAGGCGCGCGACGTCGGTGGCCGCACGCTCGCGCTGTCACCGGGCTGCACGCAGGTGCGGAAGCAAATGGCGATGGCGGAGGAGGGGCTGGCCAGGGCTGCCCTGTCGAGGCCCCGGGCCCGAGGCCTCGAGCCCCCAAGAGGCCCACGTGCGCCAGAGGCCGTCCCGCTCCTGAAGCAGAGCGGCGCCACAGAGGTGGCGTCCCGAAGCGTCGGAGACGCCACGGTGACTCGCGAACTCGCGCGCGTCGAGGGACGGCTGGCGGGTTTGGAAGCCAGCGACATCGGGCGGAAAGGCGCGCGTTAGCGAGCCGGCCCCGGTGACCCCGTTTTCTCCCGGATGTCGCACTTCAGGGTGCTGGCCCGTCTTCCAGCGAGCCCGGAGAATCCGCCTATGTCATGCCCTTCCCCCGTGTGTTCCCGATCGTCCCGATTCGTTCTCGTTCTCCTCGCGTCGGCCTGCTGTCTCACCAGCGGCGCCGCGTCTGCCCAGGTCCAGGACGAGAACCGTTTGTCCTGGGCGGTGACGGGTCAGGTCTTCGACGTGGCCCGGGTCGACAACACGCTCTACGTGGCCGGTCCTGCGAACCTTGGCGTGAGTCTCGGCAGCGACGACACCAACGAGCCGTTCGTCCTCCTCGATCCCACGACGGCGGCACCGACCCAGGCGGCATTCGACATGTCCGTCCCGCAAGACGGTACCGTCAACACCGTGATCGCAGACGGGGCGGATGGATGGTACGTGGGCGGCACCTTCACCGGCATCTCGAACGGCGGAGGGGGAGGCTGGTCGGGCCTCGCGCACCTCACGCCGCCCGGCGTCGACACGGCGTTCAGGCCGGCAGTGAACGGCATCGTGAACGGGCTGTGGAAACAGGGGTCCACGCTCTACGTGGTCGGCTTCTTTACTCAGGTGAACGGACTGCCCCGTGCCGGTGGCGCGGCGTTCGATCTCACCACGGGCGCGCTGCTTCCCTGGGACCCCGCGATCGGCGGTGGTGCCGTCTATGTCGTCGCGGTGAGCGGCGGCACGGCGTTTCTCGGCGGCATCTTCACGACCGCCTCGGGCACCTCGCGCCCCGGTTTCGCCGCCGTGGACGCGACGACGGGCGCGCTGGCCACGTCGCCGACGACGACGTTGAACACCGGAGCGATCGTGAACGCCATGCAGCTCTCGGGGAACACCTTGTATCTGAGCGGCCTCTTCACCGCCATCGGCGCCGACAGCCGCGCGAACGTTGGCGCCATCGACATCACGAGCGGCGCCACTCTCGCCTTCAGCGCCGACACGAACGGACAGGTCGGATCGCTCCTGCTCGATGGAGCCGGTCTGTACATGGGCGGTGCCTTCCAGACCGTGGGCGGACAGCCGCGCGCGAGACTCGCCCGCGTGGATGCCGCGACGGGCGCCGTCGACAGCTGGTCCGCAGACGCCAGCGGCGCGGTGACGGCCCTGTTGCGGATCGGCACGACGCTCTATGCCACCGGCGGATTCTCGAGGATTGGCGGGGCCCCGCGACTGGGCGCGGCCGCCCTCTCGACCACGACCGGGGTGCCGCTGCCATGGAATCCGGGTGTGGCGGGCGGGTTCACGAACGTGCTGCGGTCATCGACCGCGGGCGACATCCTCATTGCGGGTGCCTTTACGCACCTCGGCGCCGTGCCGCGGCCCGGCGTCGCGGCCATCGACATCGTGACCAATGAACCGCTGCCGTTCTCGATCACGGTGGACGGCGTGGTGAGGGGCATCACGGCCGTCGGCAACGCCTTGTACCTGTCGGGCACCTTCCAGACCGTCAATGGGGAGTCGCGGCCCAATTTCGCCGCGGTCGATCGACGGACGGGCGCGCTGCTGCCCTGGAACCCGAACGCCAGCGGAGCTATCGGTAACATCCTCGGTGGCCGCTCGGTGGCAGTGCAGGGTTCAACCGCGTACCTCGGCGGGCACTTCACGAGCGTGGGCGGGCAGCCACGGTTCGGCCTCGCGCTGGTGGATGCCACGACCGGAGCCGTGCTGCCGTTCACTGCCGACACCGGCGGCGGGGGTGTCAACAAGGTCGTGCTGTCCGGGCAGACGATGTACGTCGGTGGCAACTTCTCCATGATCGGCGGCCAGGTTCGCCAGGGGTTGGCCGCCTTCGATCTGACGTCGGGCACGCCGGCGCTGACACCGCTCAGCGTCACGCTCACAAGCGGCCTCACGCCCGCCATCAACACGATGAAGGTGGTCGGCTCCACGCTCTACCTGGGAGGCCTCTTCTTGTCGGTGAATGGCCAGACCCGGCTTCGCGCCGCTGCCCTCACCGTGCCCGGAGGGGCGGTAACGGCCTTCAACCCGGGGATCAATGCCCAGGTATTCGACATCGACGTGCTGGGCGACACCGCGTATCTGGCCGGGGCGTTCTCGCAGGTGAACGGCGCCTTCCGCCCGGCGTTCGCGGCCGTCGACGCGGCGACCGGGCAGGTGAACCGGCCGTTCGCGCCCGACAGTCCGACGGGAATCGGGAGCCGTGTGATGGCGGCGCCCGAAGGCCTGGTGGCGGCGGGCAACATCTTCGCCGCGTGGCTGCAGTTCTTCCCGACGACCGGGCTGGCGGGGTTGCCCGGTCCTCCGACGGCGCCGATCGCCGGCCAGGTTCCGGCACAGGGCCTCTTCCTGTTCTGGGGCCCGCCAGCCGTTGGAGGCGACGTCACGGGCTACCGGCTCGAGGTCGGGAGCGTGCCCGGGGCCGCGAACATCGCGACCATCCCGATCGCGGGGAGCGATCCATTCTTCCTCTACCAGGGGATCGTGCCCCCCGGAACCTACTACACGCGCGTCCGCGCGGTGAGTGCCGCGGGCATCGGCCCGGCTTCGCCGGAATCGGCGTTCACATCGGGCGCCGGCTTCTGCCTCGGCCCCTTTCCGTCGACGTTTCCGACGGCAACCGTGAACGGGGGGAACGTGACCATCGCCTGGGCGGATCCAGCGATGTCGGCCCCGATGACTTACGCGTTGAGCGCGGGGACGGTGAGCGGCCAGGCCAACATCGGCACGTTCCCCGTGGGCGCGGCGATGCAGTTCTCGGCCAACGCGCCGCCCGGCGCGTACTTCGTGAGGGTCCACGGGCAGAACGCCTGCGGCATCCCGTCGCCGTCTCCGGAGCTGCTGGTGTCGGTGGGCGGCGTGTTTCCGCTCGACGCGCCGGCCGTGACCGCCGAGCTCAGCGGCGGAGTCGTGACGGTGAGCTGGACGCCGGTGGCCGGCGCCGCGGGCTACGTGCTCGAGGCCGGCTTCGGCCCGCTCGACGCGCGCATCGTCCGCGTGCCCGTCGCTGGCACCAGTCTCAGCGCCACCCCGCCGGCCGGCACCTATTACGTGCGCGTGTACGCCGTGGGCGGACCGACGGGCGTGTCCCACGCCTCCAACGAAACGGTGATCGTCCTGCCCTAGCGTCATTCGCGGTGACGGAGGAGCCCATGCCTTCAGCCCTGGCTGCAACTCGCCACAATGCCGCTCACCAGCATCCATTCCTCTGATTCAGCGAATTGCGCGTGCCGTGACGAGAGCTCGCACGGGACGCGCCGGCCGCCTCGGCGAGGCCGTCGTGATCGCGAGTCCCCAGTTCTTCGGGATGGCGCTGTTCTCGAACCATCCGCCGGCCCGGCTTCATCACGGAGCTCGCCTACCGCACCGACGACGACCTCATCGCCAGTGTGACGCCCCGCGGACAGACGACGCAGTGGTGGTGGTATCCGGTGTCCGGCGATGCGGTGCAGATCACGCGTGACCTGAAGGATATCGCTGACGTGCGGCTGACCGCAGACCGCACCGTGGGCGTGGCCACGCGGACGGCCGAGCGCCGGTCCATCGAGATCGGATCGACGGCAGGCGGGGCTTCTCCGAAGCCATGCCGGAGAGCGCGGCCGCGCCGTAGCTGGGCGCGTTCGACGGGCTGGGCAACCTGTTTCTACGTGGCTCGCGTGCCTGGCGGAGGCAGGGCCGTGTTCCGCAGCGAGGAAGGGCGCTCGACCGCGGCCATGGTGACGCAGGGGTTTGGGACGTTCGCCCCTTCGGTGGACGGCCGCTTCATCGTCGGCACGACGATTGACGGCGCGCTCGTGCGCGTCAGCGCTGACGGGTCGAATGCGACCGTCGTGTTGAACGACGGGACCGCCGTGCCTGTCGTCGTCCTGCCTGACGGGTCGGCGCCGGCCTACGTGTCGAACCGGTCCGGCCATCAGCAGCCCCAACCCGACGAACCTCATCGCACAGCCGATCGACGGCGGCCCGCCACAACCGGTCACACGGTTCACCGACAAGGTGATCGTCGACTTCAACCTGTCGCCGGACCGGACGCGGCTGGCGATCACGCGGGCTGCATGCAAATCGGACGTGGTGATCGTGAGGGGATCCGGTCACCGGGCGGGTGAGGCGGGTCCATCGCGTCCATGCGATCATGAGTGCCCACGATGCCTGCGCTGCTGTCTCCGCCAGACGCCGTTGACGTGCTCGTCGTCGGCGCGGGGCCCACCGGCCTCGGCGCGGCGCAACGCCTGCAGGAGCGCGGCGCCGACTGGGCGCTGGTCGAGGCCGAGGCACACGCCGGCGGACTGGCCGGATCGTTCATCGACGCGGCCGGCTTCACGTGGGACTACGGCGGCCACGTCCAGCACTCCCACTACGATTCCTTCGACCGCGCGATGGACGCGGCGCTGGCCCCGGGTGACTGGCTGGTCCACCGGCGCCACAGCTCGGTCTGGGTCCACGGCCGTTTCGTGCCCTATCCACTCCAGCACCACCTGCACTACCTGGACGCCGGCGACTGCGCGCGCATGATCGAGGGGCTGCGCCAGGCCGCTCGTGCGCGGACCGAGGCGCCAGGACCTCCCGCGCACTTCGATGCCTGGCTGGAGGCCTCGTTCGGGCGGCCGCTGGCCGACCTGTTCATGCGCCCGTACAACCGCAAGGTGTGGCAATACCCGCTCGATGAACTGGACTACGGCTGGATTGCCGATCGCGTGGCCGTACCCGATGTCGAAGATCTGGCCGACGCGATCGCGGCGCGACGTGACCGGAGCGACTGGGGGCCGAACGCGACGTTCCGCTACCCGCGCCACGGCGGCACGGGCGCGCCCTGGCGCGCCATCGCCGCGGCCCTGCCTGCGGAACGAGCCGCCTTCGGTCAGCGTGTCACCGGCGTCGACCTGGGACGCCGTGTCGTCACGCTCACCCATGGCCGGCGGGTGCGGTATCGATCGCTCGTCACGACCTTACCGCTGGACGTGCTGCTGCGGATCAGCGAGAACCCGGCGCCGCCGCGTGCCCTCGACCCGGCGCAGCTGCGCTTCTCGAGCATCGATGTCGTCGGTGTCGGCATCGAGGGCACACCACCCCCGGATGTCGCGGAGCGCTGCTGGATGTACTTTCCCGACGCGTCCAGCCCGTACTTCCGTGTCACGCTGCTCAGCCGCTACAGCCCGTACAACGTGCCTTCTCCCGGAGACGCGTGGTCGCTGATGGCCGAGGTGGCCGGCCGGCCCGGCGAAAGTCCCCACCCCGAGGCGTTGCGCAAGGAGGTGCCCGCCGCCTTGCGGCGCGACTTGCTGCTGCCACCGGACGCGCGGATCGTGACGGTCGCGCACCGGCACTGCGTGCGCGGCTACCCGACCCCGTTTCTGGGGCGCGACAACGTGGTCGAGGCGGCGCTCGCCTGGTTCGAGACCTACGGCGTCTTCTCGCGGGGACGGTTCGGTGCCTGGAAGTACGAGGTCTCGAACCAGGACCACAGCTACGCTCAGGGGCGCGAAGCCGTGGACCGCATCTGCGAGCAGGGCGGGCGGTCGCTCGAGCCGACGCTCTGGACGCCCACGATCGTCAACGGCCGCCGCAATGCCTGATGCCCCGGACGTCCGCGTGCGCCCGTTCCGCGACGGCCGCATTGACCGTGCCCGACACCGCCGGTAGACTCCCCTAATCCCAGGCCTGGAGAGTCTCCGCAGGTTGCCATGTCCCGCCCCCTCGCATCGTTCGTGCTCGCGCAGGTCCTCCTGGGCGGTGTCGTGGTGGCCACCCTGTTCCTGGGGAGCGACCCGGCCATCGTCGCCCGCGGCCAAATCACGCCGACACCGACGGGCACGGTGACCCCGCCGGTGACGCCCTCGCCGACAGTGACACCAACGCCCACCCCAGGGCCGGTGGCCGTCAACGACACGTACAGCACCGCCTACGGCACGACCCTCACGGTGCCCGCGCCGGGTGTGCTCGCCAACGACGTGCCGAACGGTGGCGGGGCGTTGACCGCACAGCTGCTCTCGTCGCCGGCCTACGGTGCGCTCACGTTCGACACCAACGGCGGCTTCACCTACGTGCCCACCTGCGTGGGCACACACTCCTTCACCTACCAGGCCTCGAACATGGCCGGGGCGAGCGCCGTCGCCACGGTCAGCATCAGCGTGCAGGCGCCCGGCAGCGTGCAGCCGCCGTGCGGGCTCTACGTGTCGTCCGTGGCCGGCGACACCGTGACGCTGCGCTGGGAGAGGCCGGCCAGCGGCCCGGTGCCGACCGGATACGTGCTCGAGGGCGGCCTGAACCCCGGAGAGTTGCTGGCCAGCATTCCGACGAACAGTCCGTACCCGATCTACAGATTCATCGCGCCGACCGGTTCGTTCTTCATCCGAATGACTGCGCTCGACGGCGGCACGCGCAGCGTCGAGTCGAACGAAGTGCCGCTGCACGTGAACGTGCCGGTGCGCCCGTCCCCGCCCGCCAGCCTGGTGGGTCTGGGCAACGGGTCGGCCATCACGCTGGCGTGGCGGAACACGTTCGGCGGGGGCCCGCCCACTTCCCTGCTCCTCGACGTCACAGGCGCCGCCACCACGACGATTCCGTTGGCGCTCACGGACGCCTTTACTTTCGACGCCGTGCCGCCGGGTACCTACACGGTCGCGCTGCGCGCGGCCAACGCGGCGGGCCCCAGCGCGCCGTCCAACGCGCTGACCCTGACGTTCCCGGCGACATGCACGGGCGTGCCGAACCCGCCAACCGCCCTGCTCGGGTACCTCACGGGCAGTTTCGCAACGGCCCTCTGGGAGCCGCCCCCGTCGGGGCCCGCACCAACCGGCTACATCCTCGACGTGAGCGGCACGTTCGTCGGGTCGTTCCAGACCTCCGGGCGCTCACTGGGTGCCAACGTCGGCACTGGGACCTACGACCTGGCCGTGCGCGCGGTCAACCCCTGCGGCATCAGCGCGCCGTCACCGGTCAGCTCGATCACGGTGCCGTAGTCGCGGCGTCGTCGGTCGCCCGGCCGTGAATCCTGTCGCACGCACGACATCCTGACGGTCCCATGCGGGTGGTCGTCGGTGAGGGTGGACCGCACCCGGGCGTGCCCCTCCCTGAGAAATCTCGTGTGAGTAAGGTCCGGTCGGTTTAGGATAGGGCGATCGCTCGCTGGCCTGGAGCCTCCGGAGGCGTAGACATCATGAAACGATTCGCTTCAATCGCAGCGGGGGTGATTGCGGGGAATATCCTGGCGGCGAGTCTGCTGTGGATTGGCCCGAGTGCCGGTGCGATCACCAATTCCAGTTCAGCCGACTCGGCAGCGCCAGAGGCTGCCGCACCGTCAACAGGCGAGGGCGCAGCCACGCAGGTATTTCAGCCCGCGGCCATAGGCGATGAGTTGGGACTGGGTGGCGCCGGTCTGGCGTCACCCGGGCTCCTCCCCACCCCCACTCCAGGCGAGACCCAGGTGTATTTCGTCCCGACAGACAATGATGCGACCGCCACGGTGCTGTACCTGTACAACACTGATTCGGTCGCCCACATCGTCCCGCTGCGGGGATTCAGTTACAACGGTGTCCTCGTGTACTCGCTGAACATCAATGTGGGGGCCCAGAGCTTCGTCCGACTGGCCAGCGATTCGATCGCGGCGGCGCCGCCTCCCAGCTTTGCCACCCCCGCGCCGATCATCACCAACTTCACCGACTTCACCTACTTCGCCAGCCTGTCGCTGGCGCGGGGTGTCAGGGTCGAAGGCTACACCCTCTTCAATCCAGGGACCGGCGTCGTCAATCCGCGCGAGGACCAGGGGGCCATTCCGCTGACGTTCGCGACGACGCCGCCGGTGGCGCCGGGGCCGGCCCTGCCGGGCGCACCGCTGAACCTGGCCGCCACGGCAT
>JBFWQE010000201.1:0-8589 GCA_050249615.1 Vicinamibacterales bacterium | reverse complement strand
CGCAAGGCACGCGAGGCCATCGTCGCCGCGGCGGGCGCTCGGCTCACGGGCATCGTGCCGCGCCTGAGAGGTGCTGCCGAGACGTCCGGCGATCAGCGAGCCGCGGCCGCACTTCGCGCGGTGTCCGGGAAGAAGCCTGACCTCGCGGCGCTGCGACGCGTGCTGGAAGGCGAAGCGGCGGAAGCGGGGGATGAGGGCGTCGCGGCGCTTCGGCAGGCGATGGCACGCGCGCAGGCGCCGGCACGCGATGGGGTGACGGCTGCGGCCCGGGAGCTGCGCGAGGCCGCCGCTGCCGTGGAGGCGAGCCGGGATACGGACGCGGGTCGCGCACGCGCGCTGGCGCAACTGCTCGAACAGGCGCTCCGGTATCACGCGGCGCACGCCACCATCGACTGCCCGGTGTGCGGCACGACCGGCGCGCTCGGCGAGGACTGGCGCGACGAGACGACGAGGACGCTGGCGGACCTGCGCGCGAGAGCGGACGAGGCAGACCGTGCGCACGCGCGGCTGGACCGCGCGACATCCAGCGCGCGCGAGTGGCTGCGCGTATCGTCCGCGGGCATCGAGGCCGTGGCGGTGCTCGGGATCGCATCCGCGCCGCAGGCGCTGACTGCCGTGGCGCAGTGGAACAGCGGCGCGTCGATCACCGAGCCTCACGCGCTGGCCAATCACCTCGAGCAGGGCATCGACGCGGTCGGCGCCGCGCTCACCGCGTTCCGCGACGAGGTGCAGCGCGAGCTGTCACGGCGCGAGGACCTGTGGCGCCCCCTGGCCACCGAGCTCCGCGACTGGGTGCCACAGGCGCTGGCCGCCGAAGCCGCGCAGGCGCAGGTGGCGGACCTCAAGAAGGCCGAGACGTGGTTCAAGGGCGTGCAGGCCGACATGCGCGCGGAGCGCTTCCAGCCGATTGCGGATCGCGCCAAGACCATCTGGCGGCAGCTCCGCCAGCAGAGCAACGTGGAACTGGAGGACGTGGCGCTCGAAGGCACCGCGACCAAGCGGAGCGTCTCCCTCGACGTCACCGTGGACGGCGTCGCCGGCGCCGCGCTGGGCGTGATGAGCCAGGGCGAGCTGAACGCGCTGGCGCTCAGCCTGTTCATGCCGCGCGCGTCGCTGCCGGAGAGCCCGTTTCGCTTCATGGTGATCGACGACCCGGTCCAGTCCATGGACCCCTCGCGCGTGGATGGCCTGGCGCAGGCGCTGCACGAGGCGGCGCGCACGCGGCAGGTGGTGGTCTTCACGCATGACGAGCGCCTGCCGAATGCTCTGCGCTACCTGCAGATTCCCGCCACGGTGATCGAGGTGACGAGGCGACCGGGATCGGTGGTCGAGACCCGCGAGCAGGCCTCGCCCATCAAGCGGTACTTCGACGATGCCATGGCCATCGGGCGGACGGTGGACCTCCCGGCAGACGTGCAGAAGCGGCTGGTGCCAGGCTTCTGCCGCTCGGGTGTCGAGGCGGCGTGTGTCGAGGTTGTCCGGCGCCGGCGGCTCAGCGCGGGCGCGCCGCACCATGAAATCGAGACGCTGCTCGACAGCGCGGACTCGCTGCGGAAGAAGCTGGCGCTGGCGCTCTTCGACGACATCACGAGGACCGGGGAGGTGGGCCGGAAGCTGGATGGCAAGGCGGGTGGAGGGGACGCCCTGGTGCGCGCCCTGAACGAGGGCGCGCACGGCGACTACGACGCCGGGCTCGAGCGACTGACGCGCGACGCGGAGCGGCTCGCCGGCTTCGTCGGGAGACTGTCATGACGGCCAGCGAGCTGGTGTCGGCAGCGCGCGCCCTGGTCCACGGCGGCACGCTGGTAACCGGGCGTCCCGGCGAGCTGCGAGGAGTCTGGCCCCGCGCCGTTGCGCTGCTGGGCCGGCAGGCACTGGAGCAGGGACTGGACGACCTCTGGGGCGCCGTCGCGCCGCGCGTGCGTGACGCGTCACGCCACGCGCAGCTGCTGTGCCTTGGGGCGTTCGTGCGCGACGGCGAGCTCGTGAGCGGCGTACGCCACTCGTGGCACGGCCTCAGCCGCGCGTGCCATCACCACGCGTACGAGCTGCCACCCACGGCGGAGGAGCTCGGGCGCTGGCTGGCCGCGGTGGACCGGCTGGTGGCATTCGACCCTCTCCGGTGAGGATTGGTCGACGGGACTGAAGTCCCGTCGCTCCGTCCGCACTCATCGACGGGAAGGTAGTCCCGGCGCACGAGCGGTGCACGGGCCAGCGGCAGCCCCACGGCCGGCTGCTGTCCCTCGAGGACGGCCGTGAAGTTCACCGACAACCGAGCGGACGGACGCCACTGGGCCTGTTTGAGCCAGGCGAAGACTGGCGAGTTGCCAGGGTGCTTGTGAAGCCGGCAGCGAGGTTGACCGGCCGTCCGAGCGGGACAGCGGCCGGCCGTGGGGCTGCCGCCGGCCGATGGCTGGTCGACGGGACTGAAGTCCCGTCGCTCCGGTGGTGGGCTGGTCGACGGGACTGAAGTCCCGCCGACCCATCCGTCGACTATGCGCCCAGCACCTTCATCACGTCTTCGTCATTGTTCACCGGCGTGATCTCGAACTCCAGGTAGTCGGTCCACTCCTGCATCCACTTGCCGAGTGCCACCGAATCGCTGGTCTCGGCCAGCACGTAGCCGCCGTGCCCGCCGACGGCGTGCCAGCGGCCCAGCATCTTGACGCCTTCACCGGGGCCGCCTCCCGTCTTCTTGAACCGATCCTGGACCGTGTCCCGGGCGTCGGGGGCAAACGCGTACGTGATCATGAACAGCATCGCGGAGTCCTCTCGGAGGGAGCGCCCGGCAGTGGACGCGGGCGCCCATCCTACCGCGTTTGCCGTCCCCTCACGCCCATGAACTACGGCCGCAGGACGATATTGTCGAGGCCCACCGGGTTGGTGCAGCACGAAGGATTCGTCACCGCGATGACCAGCGTGTCAATCCATGCCAGCGGGAACGCATTCGGGACGGTGGCCAGATTGCCGAACGTGTTGGGCACCGTGCCCGTCACGGTGAACATCGTGACGCCATCGCGCGTGCCGGTGAAGACATAGGGAATGGGCGTGACGCTCGAGTAGAGGTCCACGGACGTGAAGCGGAACGGATTCCCGCCCGCCGTCACGCGAATCTCGCCCGTCGTGAGCGGGTCCGCCGGCAGCCTTGTGAACTGGATGAACGGCCCGGGCCGGCCGTAGGCGCCGATGACCCACGGGCCCGCCAGCGGCTCGACGAGGTATCCCGCCTCGGCATGGCTCACGAACGGATCGCCCGCCGGGGCAAGCCCGCTGAAGGTGACCGACGAGGTGCCCGGCGGCGCAGGCCCGACCGTCACGGCCAGCTCGTTCGAGGGCGCGCCGATGGTTGCGCCATCGAAGGCCCGCACGCGCACGTAGTACGTCCCCGATGGAACGCCGGGAACGCTGAAGCCCGTCGCCGGCGCGGATACGGGCAGGACGGCCAGATCGGTCAGGCCCGGCGCCGAGCCGGCTTCGAGCAGGTAGGTGGCCGGGGCGGGTTCCGTCGGGGCCGGACCGTCCCACCGGAACGTGACCGCGCTGCCGATGATGCTCGCCGTGAAGTTGCCCGGAGGCGATGGCACGCCGACCGAGACGACGATGTCGTCCGATGGGGGCCCGAAGCCGCACGCATTGCGCTCCCTGACGCGGACGAAGTAGAAGCCGGCGGGCGCTGTGAGCGTGACGGTGGTCGCCGTGCCCACATCCCCGCTGAACAGGTCCGCGAGGCCAGGCGCCGAGCCGGCCTCGAGCTGGAACGATCCGCCCGCACCGGTCCACTCCAGCGTGACCGACGTGCCCACGACGGTGGACGTCAATCCCTGCGGCGCCGCGGGGAGCTGGCAGGGCGCGCCCACCGTGACGATGACCTCGTTCGACGGGCCGCTCGTGCCCGCGGCGTTGCGCGCGCGCACGCGCACGAAGTAGTTGCCCGGCGGGACCGCGGTCGTCGCGAACGCCGGCGCCGCGTTGCCGGTGGAGACGTTGGCCAGGTTCGCCAGTCCCGGACCCGAGCCGGCCTCCACCACGTAGGTGGTCGGGATGCCGCTCGGCTGAATCCAGGTCAGCGAGACGGTGTCACCGGACACGTCGGCCGTGAGACCGATGGGCGGCGGGGGCACGGCCTGCGCCGCGGCCGGCGCCGCGAAGGCGAGAGCCGCGAGCACAAGAAGGGCGGGGACGAGGACGGGTCGGCGACTTGGCATGGGGAACCTCGATGCGATGCGACGCGGTCGCGTGCAGTGTCCGGTCCGGGGGGCGAACGCGCACAGTCTGCCACCCAAGACCTCAAGACCCCAAGCCCCAAGCCCCAAGTCCCAAGTCCCAAGCCCCAAGCCCCAAGTCCCCAAGTCCCAACACCCCGCGCCGACTCCACCTCGTCGCAGGACGCCGTTGCGCTTACAGTACTGGGCCATGATCGGTTCCTCGCGGGCGCGCACGGGCCTCCTGGTCAGGCTTGGCGTCCTCCTCGTGCTCGCCTGTGGCGTTGTCGCCGCCGAGCCCCTCTCCAGCATCCCCAACCCGCGCGTCCGCGACGGCACGTGGGTCACCGATGTCCCCGGGGCGCTCCGCGCCGAGACGGTGGCGAAGCTCAACGCCCTCATCAGCGACATGGAGACGAAGACGACGGTGGAGATGGCCGTGGTCGTCGTCGCGTCGCTCGATGGAATGTCGATCGAAGAGTATGCCGTGAAGCTCTTCGAGCTCTGGGGCATCGGCAAGGCCGGCCGCGACAACGGCCTGCTGCTGCTCTGGTCCACCGGTGACCGACGCGTGCGCGTCGAGGTCGGCTATGGGCTGGAGGGCGACCTTCCGGACGGCAAGGTCGGCGCGATCCTGGACACCTACGTCATTCCCCGATTCAAGGCCGGGCAGTTCGACGAGGGCGTGCTCGCCGGCGTCGAGGCGCTGGCGCGCGTGGTGGGGCACCAGCCGGTCGCCTTGCCTTCGCCGAGGAGCGAAGTCTACGAACAGGCACGCGACTGGACGGGCGGCGGCTGGCTCTGGCGCCTGCTGGGCGCCATCCCGGTGGGGATTGGGTCCCTCGTTGGCTTCCGGCGATGGCGCCGGTACCGCCGTCGCCGGTGCCCCCAGTGCCGGGCGCGCATGCACCGGATGGGCGAGGCCGAAGACGACGCCAGGCTCGATGACGGGCAGCAGGCGGAGGAGCGCGTCGGCAGCGTGGACTACGATGTGTGGGTGTGTCCCGCGTGCGCGCACCACTTCACGCTGCGATACCCGCGCTGGCTGACCGGCTACGACAAGTGCCCGCAGTGCCACAACCGCACGAAGTCGTCGAAGGAGACGGTGCTCGAACGCGCGACCACCCACGGCGAGGGCAGGGCGCGCGTCGTCGAGCAGTGCGCGTTCTGCACGTATACCGCCCAGTACGTGAAGGTCCTGCCGCGCATCCAGTCGTCGTCCGGGAGCTCGTCGAGCGGCGGGTCGAGTTTCGGCGGGGGCCGTTCGGGCGGTGGCGGCGCCAGCCGCGGCTACTAATCAGCGGAGATAGGCCCCAAGCCCCAAGTCCCAAGCCCCAAGCCCCAAGTCCCAAGTCCCTACCGCGTCCCGTCGTACCGATACGCCAGCCACAGCGGGCCGCAGTGGTGGACGCGGCGGACGTCCAACAGGCGCGCGCCGGCGTCCGCGAGGATCGCTTCGACCTCGTCGCGTGGGACGGCGTGCATCTCCATCACGGGCTCGAGGGCGTCGACGGGGGAGTCGGCCGGCCCGGTCGAGGCCGCGTGCTCGCGTGCGTGCAAGGGGGCGTCGGGTCGCGCGTCTGGGCGAGCGTCCTCACGCGCGCGCGACGAGACGTGCTCCTCGGCGCTGGTGCCTCCCACGCGCACGCTCAATTCCGCCAGCGCCGACCCGCACGTCGCAAACCACGCCACGCCTTCCTGCACGACGTCGAACTGCAGGCGGTAGGCGCCGGGCACCGCGGGCGCGGTGACGGCGACATCCACCTGTGCCTCCGCCCCTGGCGCCAGCACCGCCGGCAGCGCCGCGCGGGCATCGTCGTAGGCGATGACCGCTCCATCGGCGGCCAGCCAGTGATTGCCGACGTTGATGGGGTGCGTGGGTGTCGAGAACCACGGCACGTCGCTGAGGTTCGTCACGGACACGCGGAAGAGGACCTTCGCGCTCGCGCCGCTGCCGGGCCCGCCGCTCGCGCGCACGCGCGCACGCATCGCGGAGGTCGGCACCGTGCCTTCCACCAGGGCGATCGCATCGCCGGATCCGGAGGGGAGATCGAAGGAGAGGTACCCGCCCGGCGCCAGCACGCGCACGAACTCGCGGACGTACGCCGTCGAGTACCGCGGCTCGATGTGCTGCAGGACACGGCTGGTGCAGACGAGATCGAAGGATGCGTCGGGCCAGCGTGAGAGGTCCGGGCGGTCGTTCACCTCGTAGGCGCAGCGCGCGCCGTGCCGGTTGTGTGCGCGCGCGAGGTCGATCATCGACGGCGCGACATCGATGCCGAGCACGGTCTCGAAGTGATCGCCCAGCGCCTGCGTGAGGCGTCCGGCGCCGCAGCCGAAGTCCAGCGCGCGCCGCCGGGCGTGCGGGACGCGCAGCCGCTCGGCGTCGCGCATCAATTCGGCCACTTCCAGTCGCCCGGTCTCGAAGAACTCGTCCACCGGCCAGCGGTTCCCGCGGCGCGACGGGTCCGTGAGGATGGCCCAGAAGGGATCCTGCCGGCCGAAGGTGTCCCAGTGCCGCTGCAACTCGACGAGATCCATCGCGCGATTGTAGTCGGTGTAGCATCAAGCAAACTGCCCTGGTGGGGCCCGCCATGATTACTTCCGACCCGACACGTCGTCAGACCATCCTCAACGAGATCCACGCCATCCTCGAAGCCCGGGCGCCGTCCGGGGACCGCGAGCTGATGCGCGCGTTTGCGCCCATCGCTTTTCGCGAGATGCCGGACGCCATGGCGCTGGAACTGCCGCCAGCCGCCCTGGCCGCCCGCATCCAGGGCTACTTCGCCTTCGTCGCCCGCACCATGCCGCCGCCGCACCAGCTCTATCGCGGCCTGCCGGGACTGCACGTGGTGGCACGCAACCCCACCGAGCAGGAGACCGAGGCCACGGGCAGCACGCACGGCGGCCACTACGACGTCACCATCGTCGAGACGCACACGCCCGACGCGCCCTTCATCTTCGAGAGCCTGAAGCACTTCTTCCAGAAGCAGGGCATCCGCGTGTTGTCGGCCGTGCACCCCATCTTCTCGGTCCGCCGGCAATGGGAGCGCATCGTCGGGATTGGCGACGCCCAGGCCGAGGGCGCGCGCGAGCTGCTCTGCCAGTTCCGCCTGGAGCGCATCGAGCAGCCCGAGCGGCTGCGCCGCATCGAGCACCAGGTGTACTCCCTCATCAAGACCGTGTTCCTGGGCGTGGAGGACTTCGCCGCCATGCGGCGCTTCCTGCAGGACCTGCGGGCGCGCCTGCGCAGCCGGCCCGGTTTCCCCGAGACGACCGACAGTGCCCAGGGCTTCCTGGACTGGCTCGTCGCCGACAACTACGTGCTGATGGGCGTGCTGCGCTTCCGGCGATCGCCGGACGGCTTCGAGCCCGACCTGGATTCCGCGCTGGGCGCCTTCCGCGAGCCGGACCTGCTGCGCGTGGTGTTCCCGGGCCTGATGGAGGAGGAGCGCCGCCACGCCGAGCCGCGGCCGGACGACCCGCGCATCCTGGACATCGACTACCGCGTGAACGCCAGCGCCATCCATCACGTGGACCCGGTGGACGACTTCGTGGTTCGCGAGTGGGGACCGGGCGGCGAGCTGGACGCCGCGACGCTGGTCCTGGGCCGGCTCGCCAAGAGCGCGTTCACCGCGCGGGCCGACGGCATCCCCATCCTCAAGCAGAAGCTGGAGTGGCTGTACCAGGCCTCGGGCGCGGCGGTCAACTCGCACACCTATCGCGAGTCGCGCGCCATCTTCAACCATTTCCCGAAGCGCGAGCTGCTCTACGCCGACGTCGCACACCTGAAGCCGATCATCGACAAGATGGTGTACCTCTCGAGCGACGACGAGATTGCCGTGAACGTGCGGCCGGGCGAGGGCTACCAGGCGGTTTCGGTGGCCTTCTCGGGGCTCCGCTACTCGAACAAGGCGGAGACCGACCTGGGGGACGCGCTGGCGCGCGAGTTCGGCCCGGTGGCGAATCACACGTGGGCCGACTGCAACGGCACGGCGCTGCTCGTGTTCTACTTCGCCGAGGCGACGCTGGAGCACGAACTGGATGCCGGTCGCGTGCGCGAGATCACGGCCCGGGTCATCTCCACGTGGGAGGACCAGGTGGCGACGGAGGTCGAGCGGAGCTTCGGCGCGGCCGAGGGCCGGCGCCTCTTCAAGCGCTACGTCCGCCAGGAGAGCCGCAGCGGCCTGTACCGCGAGCTCACGCGACCATCCGAGGTGCCCGACGACCTGCGGGTCTTCGAGGCGCTCGAGGGCCGGCTCGAGCTCACCGTCCAGCCCGACACGGCCGAGCGCGTCCTGCTGAAGCTGTACTCGCCCGGCCCGATGTCGCTCACGGATCAGCTGCGCACGCTGCAGAACTTCGGGCTCCGGGTGGAGGAAGAGGT
>JBFWQE010000200.1:0-8829 GCA_050249615.1 Vicinamibacterales bacterium | reverse complement strand
CCCCGCTCCTGCCGGCCGCCCGTGAGGAACGGCACCAGGCGCACACCCCGGCGGATCCAGAGCGCGCCGGCACCCTTGGGCCCGTAGAACTTGTGCGCAGAAATGGACAGCAGGTCCACGCCCATGCGCCGCACGTCGATGGGCAGCTTGCCGGCGGTCTGCACCGCGTCGGTGTGGACCAGCGCCCCCCGCGCCCGTGCCGCCTGTGCGATGGCCTCGATGGGCTGCACCGTACCCAGTTCGTTGTTGGCGTGCATCACCGAGACCAGCGCCGTGTCGTCGGCCAGGGCCTCGCTGACGGCGTCCACCGAGACGATGCCCGTGGCGTCCACCGGGACGAACGTGACCCGCCAGCCCCGGCGCGCGAGCGCCTTCATGGTGTTCAGGACCGCCTCGTGCTCGATGGCCGTGGTGACGAGATGGCGCCGCCCGGTAGGCTCGAGCGCCTCGGCCGCGCCGCGGATGGCGGCGTTGTCGCTCTCCGTCCCTCCGCCCGTGAAGACCACTTCGGAGGGCTCGGCGCCGATCAGCTCGGCCACCTGGGCGCGGGCGTCGTCCAGGGCCGCCTTCGCCTGCTGTCCGAAGTGGTGGATGCTGGAGGCGTTGCCCCAGGCGTCGCGCGCCACCCGCGCGACCACCTCGACGACCTCGGGGGCCGGCGGCGTGGTGGCGTTGTGGTCCAGATAGATCCGCATGGCCCTGCAAGATCGTAGCATTTCTGCTAACTCTCAGCGGGAAAAGGGCTAGACAAGCCTCGGCCGAGGCTCCATACTGTCGGGACTTCAGGCGCGAAGCCCAACTTCCCCGGGTTTCTTGTAGTCTTTTTCGAACGGTACCCTCAGGCTCGATTTTCAGGAGAGGGGGAGGAATCTAACGATGTGGAAGCGTGACGAGTCGGTCAAGCCGGCGACGCCACCGGCGCCCGCGCCCGCGGCCCCGGCGGCACCCGCTGTCTCGGTGCCCCCGGCAGCGAGTAGTGAGCGGCGGTCTCAACACATGGGGGAGAACGTGAACATTGGGAAGTCGGTCATCATCAAGGGCGAGCTGAGCGGCAGCGAGGATCTGACCATCGAGGGCCACGTCGAGGGCCGGATCGAGCTCAAGGAGAACATCCTCACGATCGGCCCCAATGGCAAGATCCGTGCGGAGGTCTTCGCCAAGTCGGTCATCGTCCTGGGCGAGGTCACCGGCAACGTCACGGCTTCCGAGAAGGTGGACATCCGCGACAACGGATCGGTGGACGGCGACATCACCTCGCCGCGTGTCGCCATCGCCGAGGGCGCGCACTTCCGCGGCAGCGTGGACATGCAGCGCGCCGGCGGCAAGCCGGCGGCGAAGGCGGCCGCTCCGGCGACTGCTGCGGCGCCCGCCGCCGCGGCCCCGGCACAGGGTCAGAAGGTGGGCGCGTAAGCGACCGACGGGGACATGGCCGAATCCGCTCGTTCGTTGACGGACCTGTTTGGCATATTGGGGAACCGCCGCGCGGCCGAGGCCCGGCCCGCGGCGGCGCCCGCGCCCGCGCCCGAGGCCAGCCATCCGACCAAGGCGCTTCAGAAGTTCCTGGCCTACCTGCAGAACCGCGAGCGCCCGGTGCTCGTGGACCTCGGGCCGGTGGTCGGCAGCAACGTCAACTTCTTCGGTGAGCAGCTCGGCTGCCGCATCCGTGTCGAGGACATCGCCTCCGACATCGAAGCGCACCTCAAGGGCGGCAAGGCCGACCAGCTGCCGGCGTTCTTCGCGAAGCGTTTCACGCAGCCGCCCGGATCGGTGGACGGCATCCTCTGCTGGGATGTGTTCGACTATCTCGACAAGGCCGCGGCCCAGACGCTGGCCTCCGCTCTCATCACCCTGCTCAAGCCCGACGGCGTGCTGCTCGGGTTCTTCAGCACGGCCGAGGTGCGCGAGCCCCTCTACACGAAGTACGTGGTCGTGGATCCGATGCACCTGAAGTATCGAACCTACCCGGCGAGCCGCCCGCGCCAGCGCGCGCTGCTGAACGGCGACATCATCCGGATGTTCGGGGGCCTGCGGGTCTCGGACTCGTTCCTGATGAAGAGCCACGTCCGGGAGATGCTGTTCCGGAAGAATCCCACCTAGGCGCGGGCGCCCTCATGGCCCGCCCGGTTGTAGCGCTCCTCAGCGACTTCGGCACCACCGATCACTACGCCGGCACCATGAAGGCGGTGGTGCTCGGCGTGTGCCCGGACGTCACGCTGGTGGACATCGGCCACGAGGTGCCGCCGCACGACATCCTGGCCGGCGCGCTCGACCTGGCGGCGTGCTACCGTTACTTCCCGCCCGGCACCGTCTTCCTGGTGGTCGTGGACCCCGGCGTGGGCTCCGCGCGGCGGGGCATTGCGGCCGAGGCCGGAGACCACCGCTTCGTGGCGCCCGACAACGGCGTGCTGACCGCGGTCTTCAAGGAGACGCCTCCCCGGAAGGTGGTGGAGCTCACCGAGCGCAAGTACGCACGACCGACGGTGAGCCGCACCTTCGAGGGCCGCGACCGGTTCGCGCCTGCGGCCGGGTGGCTGGCCAAGGGCATCGCGCTCACGTCGCTGGGCCGCGCCGTCACGGACTACCGCCGCCTCGACATCCCGGAGCCCGAGATCACCGCGGAGGGCATCGCAGGCGTGGTCCTGCGCGTCGATCGGTTCGGCAACTGCATCACGAACATCGCGCGGCGCAGCGTCGAGAAGCTGGCGCAGGGCGCCGGGCTGGCCATCACGGCGGGGGGGCACCCCATCCCGCGGCTGGTGAGCACGTATGACGAGGCGCAGGGCGACGACCCCTGCGCTCTCTTCGGGAGCACGGACCACCTCGAGGTGGCTGTCAACGCCGCCAGCGCCGCCGAGCGCCTCGGGCTGACGCGGGGGGCGCCCGTGATCGTGTCGCGATCGGCCGCGCCCTAGCGCAAATTTGTTACCATGCTCTGTTTGCCCGAGGCGGCCCGGCCCGCCCGGCGGGGACTGCCATCATGCACACTGCCACCACGCGCAACAACGACAAGACGATGGAATCGGACCTCTCGCTGGAGTTCCTGCGCGTGGTCGAGCAGGCGGCCATCGCCTGCGCCCATACGATGGGACAGGGCGATCGCCATCTCTCGGACCAGGCCGCCGTGGAGGCCATGCGCCGCGAGATGGACACCGTGCCGATCGACGGGACCATCGTCATCGGGGAGGGCGAGCGCGACGAAGCGCCCATGCTCTTCATCGGCGAGAAGGTCGGCATGGCCCAGAACTCGAAGCACGCCGGCCGCACGTTCGACGGCGTGGACATCGCCGTGGACCCGCTGGAGGGCACGAACCTGTGCGCGACGGGCACGCCCAACGCCATCGCGGTGCTGGCGGCATCCGAGCACGGCGGCCTGCTGCACGCGCCGGACCTCTACATGGAGAAACTCGTGGTCGGGCCCAGCTCGAAGCACCTGGTCGACCTCGACGCGCCCGTGCGCGAGAACCTGCGGGCCATCGCCCGCAGCCTCGGCCGTCAGGTGGACGAGCTGTCGGTCGTGGTGCTGGATCGGCCCCGCCACGAGGAGCTGATCGCCGAGATCCGGGCGACGGGCGCGCGCATCCGCCTCATCGGCGATGGGGACCTCTCGGCCGGCATCGCCGCGGCGGTGGCCGGCAGCGGCGTGCACGCGGTGATGGGCACGGGCGGCGCCCCCGAGGGCGTGCTCACGGCGGCGGCCATGCGCTGCCTGAACGGGGAGATCTTCGCGCGGCTCGTCGTGAGCAAGCCCGAGCACGAGGAGCGGTGCCGGGCCATGGGCATCACCGACTTCAAGCGGATCTACAAGTCGACGGACCTGGCGTGCGGGAAGAACATCATCTTCGCGGCCACGGGCGTGACCGACGGCACGCTGATGAAGGGCGTGCGCTTCTTCGGCGACGGTATTCGTACCAGCTCGCTGGTCATGCAGACCAACCCGCACCGCATCCGGTTCATCGACAGCATCCAGGTGTACCCCGGGCCGTCGGTGAAGATTCGCTTCTAGACGGCAAAGGCAAAGGCAGAGAGCGCTGCCTTCCGCCTTCTGCCTTCCGCCTTCTGCCTTGGCCTCCCCTTCGTTTTCCTCCCGTCGCAACGTCTACACCGCTGCGGCGGCCAACGGCATCGGCTTCGCCGGCTTCACGCTGGTGATGCCGTTCCTGCCGCTCTACATCCGCGAGCTGGGCGTGACCGACATCGCGGACATCGCCTTCTGGACCGGGCTGACCCTGGGCGCCACTCCCGCGGTGGCCGCGGTCAGTGCGCCGCTCTGGGGCCGCGTCGGCGACAAGTATGGCAGCAAGCTGCTGGTGCTGCGGTCGCTCGCGGCGTTCGTGCTCACCAAGGGCGCCATGGCGTTCGTCACCGCGCCGTGGCAGCTGTTCGCGCTGCGCGCCCTGCTCGGCGTGTTTGCCGGCTACGGGGCGCTCACCATGTCGATGGCGGCCGAGTCGGTGCCGCGGGAGAAGATGGCCGAGGCCATCGGCACCGTGCAGGTGGCGCAGCGGCTGGGTCCGGCGGTCGGCCCGGTGGTGGGCGGCCTGCTGGCGCCTCTGGTCGGGCTGCGCTGGACCTTCCTCATCGCCGCGGCGTTCTACCTGGCCGCGGCGGCGCTGGTCGCGATGTTGTACCGCGAGCCGCGGACGCGACAGGCCCGGAGCGCCGGCCGCCGGCTCGGCGATGCCATCGGCGAGCTCGTCCGTATACCAGGCTTCGTGATGGTCTTCACCGTCATCCTGTGCCTCCAGCTGGTCGATCGCAGCTTCGGCCCGATCCTTCCGCTGTACGTCGAGCTCCTCGGCCTGTCCCCGGCGCGCGTGCCGCTCGTGTCGGGCGTGCTGTTCTCGATCGCCGCACTCTTCGCGGCCATCGGCCATCACTACGCCGGCGCCCTCCTGCTGCAGTGGTCACCGCGCGTGCTCATCACCGCCTCGTCGGTGATGACCGCGGCCGGCCTGCTGCTGCTCGTGCTGATCCCGTCCGTGTGGGCCTTTGCGGTGGCCCTGGCCCTTGCCGGCGCCGCCATCGGGGTGGGTATGACCGCGGCCTACACGTCGGGTGGCGCGCTGCTGCCGCCGGACGCGCACGCGACCGGCTTCGGGTTGATGACGACGGCCTCGCTCATCGGCCTCGCCGTGAGCCCCATCGTGGCGGGCTTCATCAGCGGGCCCGAGCTGCGTGTGGTCTTCGAGGCCGACATCGCGCTGCTGGTGCTGCTCGCCGCCGCCGTGTGGATGCGGATGGCGCGAGGGGACGCTACTCGTCGGCCTCCGGTGGCTTCCGATGCTTCTGCTTCCTGATCGGGCGCTTCGTCTTGTCCTCGTGCGCGCCGCCAGTCTGGCGCGGCAGGGGCGCGCGCGGGAGGCGAGGCTTGCTGGCGCGACGCGGGGCCTTCCGTGCCATGGCGCCTGACATTGTAGCGGCGGGCGAACGCGCCCGGGCCATCCTGTAGAATCTCATTCGATGCAGGGACAGCGGCCCAGGCTCGTGGAGCGCGCGGCGATCGTGGGCCTGATGACGGGAACGACGCGGCGGCTGGACGCCGAGCGGTCGATGGAAGAGCTCGAGGGTCTGGCCGAGGCCGCCGGCGCCACCGTCGTCTTGCGCGTCCTTCAGGAGCGCCCGAAACCGGACCCCGCCACGTTTCTCGGCAGCGGCAAGGTGGACATCCTCAGGCAGGCGGCTGACGAGGCCTCCGTGGACGTCGTGATCTTCGACAACGAGCTGTCGCCGGCACAGCTGCGCGAGCTGGGGGCGCGGCTGGAGTGCCGGGTACTCGACCGCACGCAGCTCATCCTCGACATCTTTGCCCGGCGGGCGCGCACGAGGGAGGGCAAGCTGCAGGTGGAGCTGGCGCAGCTCAAGTACCTGCTGCCGCGGCTCGTGGGCATGGGCGCGCAGATGTCCCGCCTGGGCGGCGGCATCGGCACACGGGGCCCTGGCGAAACCAAGCTCGAGGTGGATCGCCGGAAGATCCGGGTGCGCATCCACGCGCTGGAACAGGAGATCGACACGGTTCGGCGCCGGCGGGCACAGCTGCGCGACCGCCGGCACAAGACCGACGTGCCCACGGTCGCGCTGGTGGGCTACACCAACGCCGGCAAGACCACGCTGTTCAATCGGTTGACGAAAGCCGGGGCCGAGGCGTCCGACGCGCTCTTCGTGACCCTGGATCCGCTGGTCCGGAAGGTGATGCTGCCGGACCGGCGGGCGCTGCTGCTGAGCGATACCGTCGGGTTCATCGATCGGCTCCCGCACACGCTGGTCGCCGCGTTCCGGGCGACGCTCGAGGAGACCGCGGACGCGGACCTCGTGCTCCACGTCATCGACGCCTCGAACCCGGAGCGGGAGCGCCACGCCGCGGCCGTCAGCCGTGTGCTCGAAGAAGTGGGCGCGACCAGCGTCCCGCGCATCGAGGTCTACAACAAGGTCGACCAGCTGTCGCCAGACGAGAAGCGCCGGCTGCGGGAGTCGGACCCGTCCGCGCTGCTCATCTCGGCCGCAACGGGTGAGGGCGGCAACGAGCTGCTCGAGGCCGTGGCGGCGCGCCTCGCGCTCGACCAGCAGCGCGTCACGGTGTCGCTCGACTTGCGCGATCCCGAACAGGCCGATCGGCTCGGATGGATTTACCGGCACGGGCGCGTCCACAGCCAGACATCGAGCGGCGAGCGCGTGAACGTCGAGGCGGACCTGCCGCGGCGGCTGGCGGCACAGGTGGCCGGCAGGCCCCTGAAGCCGGTTCGGCAGCGAGGGCGAAGTGCGTAAACAGGTTCCTATCCGGTCCGCAGGGCCGTGGGCGTTCGAACGGCGTTTGTCCCTCGCGTGCCTCTGGGCCCTCTGCGTTCTCCTCGCGGGCGCCGCGTGCGCCACGCGTGCCGTCCCGCCGGTGGTCACGGCACCACGTCATCCCGAGTTCATCTTTCCAGCCGTGCCGGAGGGCGCGGCACCAGCGCTGGCCTCGGGCATCCAGCGCGGCTGGCAGTTCCTGCAGGGCGGCGACCTGGGAAATGCCGAGCGCGAGTTCGCGGCGGCGCTCAAGGCCGTCCCGACGAGTGCGCCGGCCGAAACCGCGCTGGCCTATGTCGAGATGGCCGGGGACGACGCGGATCGGGCGGTCCCGCACTTCGACCGCGCCCTTGCCGCCGAACCGGGTTACCTCCCCGCGCTCGTGGGGCGCGGGCAGGCGCTGATGGCCCTGAAGCGGGAGGGCGACGCGCTGGCGAGCTTCGAGGCCGCGCTGAAGATCGACCCTTCGCTGACGGACCTACAGGCGCGCGTGGACGTCCTGCGTTTCCGGGCCACGCAGGACCTGCTGGCGCGCGCGAAGGGCGCCACCGACGCCGGACGCCTGGACGACGCCCGCGTCGCGTACGAGCAGGCGATTGCCGCTTCTCCAGAGTCGCCGTTTCTCTACCGCGAGCTGGCGGCCGTGGAGCGGAGGGCCGGTCAGGCCTCGGCTGCCGCCGACCACCTGCGGAAGGCCCTCAGCCTCGATCCCGGCGATGCACGAGCGCACGCCGCGCTCGGTGAGCTCCTGGAGGAGCAAGGTGACGTCGTGGGGGCGCTGGCCGCCTACGAGAAAGCGCGCCTCATCGACCCCGGCGCGGTGCCTGCCGGAGCGGTCGTGCGCGCCCGCGATCGCGTGGCGCTGCTCAGGCTGCCGGCGGAGTACGCGGCCATCCCCGGCGCGCCGCGCGCGACGCGGGCCGACGTGGCCGCCCTGATCGGCGTGCGGCTCGAGGCCCTCGTGGCGCGTGCCGCCCAGCGCCAGGTGGTCATCACCGACGTGCGAGGACACTGGGCCCAGGCCTGGATCGAGGCGGTCGTGCGGGCCTCGATCATGGACACCCTGCCGAACTACCAGTTCGATCCCGGCGGCGTCGTCCGGCGCGGGGACCTCGCGCGCACGGTGTCGCGCGTGCTGAGCCTCATCGGGGCGCTGCGCCCGGCCGCGGCCGTGAAGTGGCAGGATGCCAAGGTCGCGGTGTCGGACGTCCAGCCCTCGCACCTGAGCTATCCGGCCGTGTCCGTGGCCGTGGCGTCGGGCGTGATGCCCCTCGAGGGCGGCGCGTTCGGCCTGCTGCAGCCGGTGACCGGTGCGGAGGCGATGGACGTGGTCAGCCGGCTCGAAGCGTTGACGCGATGACCGGCGGCCCGGTGTTCACCATCGCCAACCAGCTCACGCTGCTGCGGATGCTGCTCATCCCGGCCTTCGTGCTGCTGGTGGTGTACGGTGAGTTCGGCTGGGCGCTCGCCACGTTCCTGGTGGCCGGCCTCACCGACGCGCTCGACGGCCTCAGCGCGCGCCTGGCCGGTCAGAAGAGCGAGCTCGGCGCGTGGCTGGATCCGGCGGCCGACAAGCTGCTCCTGGTCACCACCTTCGTCGTGCTCACGCTGCCGGACATCGGGCTGGTGAACCGCATCCCGATCTGGCTCACGGTACTCGTCATCAGCCGCGATGTCGGCATCGTCCTCACCGTGGCGGTCGTGAACCTGGCGTCGGGGCCGCGCACGTTCCGGCCCTCGCAGCTGGGCAAGATCGCGACGGCCTGGTTCATCTTCACGTGTGTCGTGGTGATGTTCTACAACTGGCGCGGCACGACCTCGCCGGTGGTGGACTTCTTCATCTGGAGCTCGCTCGCGATCACGCTCGCCTCCGGGATCGACTACGTCTGGCGGATCGGGCGGAGTCTGCGATAGGGCGCGCGCTGGCGCGCGGGGTAGGCCCCTCGCTGGTGCTCGGGGTGGGCCGCCCTTCGGGCGGTGGGCCTTCGGTGGGCCGCCGCTGCGCGGCGGTGGGATCCAGGGTCGCTGAGCGCAGGCCTCTCGGGG
>JBFWQE010000199.1:1524-8839 GCA_050249615.1 Vicinamibacterales bacterium | reverse complement strand
ATCGATACACACGCGCACGGCCTCGATGACCGATGGCAGCCGGCCACCACGCGAGTTGCGGATCGTCGCGACCTTGTTCACGTTGACGGAGAGCTTGGGGTGCAGGGGTGCAGAGTGCATGGGTGCTGGGTGCGGGAGTGCTGGGTGCCTGGGTGGTGGGTGCCTGGGTACAGGGGCCACGCGGCCGTCACGCGAGGTGCGTGCGGACCACCTCGGCAATATCCTCGGCCCAGGCTTTGATCTGGTCGTCGTGCCTGCCCTCGATCATGATGCGCAGCAGCGGCTCGGTGCCCGAATAGCGAATGAGCAGGCGGCCCTGGCCGTCGACGCTCGTCTCCACGCGGCGAATGGCGTCGGCGATGGCGGGCACGCTCATGTAGTCAGCGCGATCGCGCACGCGCACGTTCACCAGCACCTGCGGGTAGGTGACCAGCGCCGACGCCAGGGCGGCGAGATCCCTTCCCGTCGCGGCCATGATGCGCAGCACCTGCAGCGCCGTGCCGATCCCGTCGCCCGTCATGAGGTGCTCGGCGAAGATGATGTGGCCCGACTGCTCGCCGCCCAGGGCCAGCCCGCGCCGCTGCATCTCCTCCATGACGTACTTGTCGCCCACCGGGCACCGGGCCATCGCGATGCCGCGCTCCCTGAGGGCGATCTCGAGGCCGATGTTGCTCATGACCGTGGCGACCAGGGCGTCACCGGGAAGGCGGCCCTCGCGCTTCAGCTGCTCGCCCGCGATCAGCAGCACGGCGTCGCCGTCCACGACCCGCCCGCGGTGGTCCACGAACAGGGCACGATCGCCATCGCCGTCGAAGGCAACGCCGAGCCGCGCGCCGCTGCTCACGACTCGCTCGCACGCCGCCGCAAGGTGCGTGGACCCGCAGTGCAGGTTGATGTTGCGCCCGTCAGGCGTGACGCCGATGGCCTCCACCTCGAAGCCCAGCGAGCGGAAGAACGCCGGCGCCATCGCCGCCGTCGCGCCATTGGCGCAGTCGAGCACGAGGCGCGACCCCTGCAGCGGGCCGGCGTCACCGAGGATGCGCCGCGCGTGCTCCAGGTATGCCGCCGACAGGTCCCGGCGCGAGATGGCCGGCGCGGCCCCGTCCCTCACCTGCCACGACCCATCGCGCACGACCGCTTCGATTCGCGCCTCGACCGGCTCGGCCAGCTTCTCGCCCGAGCGTGAGAACACCTTGATGCCGTTGTCCTCGAACGGGTTGTGCGACGCCGAAATCGCGATCCCGGCATCGAAACCGCCGGACGGCGTCAGGAAGGCCACGGCCGGAGTCGGCAGGATGCCCGCGCTCACCACCTCCGCGCCTTCGCCTGTCAGGCCGCGTGCCAGCTCCTCCTCTATCCACGTGCCGGACTCGCGCGTGTCGCGCCCAACCAGCACCCGCATCGGGCGGTCTCCCTCGTCCCGCACCCGCACCAGCGCCGCGCCAACCCGCGAGACCGTCTCGCGATCCAGCGGCGCCGTGCCGGCCCTCCCGCGTATGCCGTCGGTTCCGAACAGTTTCATGGCTTCACCGGAGCAATCGTCACCGTCACGGTGACGGTCTGGGGCGACCGGACCCGCACCGAGGGGTCGATCACGCCCACCGTCACCACCTCCTGGACCGTTTCCCGGCGGTCGGCCACCGAGATCGGTTCGGTGATGGCCTCGCGCAGCTGCTTCAGCGCGCTGGCCGGTCCGGCCACCTCGATGGTCTCTGGCTCCGACCGCACACCGATCACCTCGAAGCCGGTGACCGGGCGCCCGTCGATCGTCGGCGTCACGCGCACGACCCTGACACCCGACGTCTCGAACTCCAGCGTCAGCGTCGCCGGGGAGACCTGGACCGTCTCGAGGCCATAGGGCGCCTTCACCTGGCCGGGCGTCAGGTGGAAGAGACGCCGGCCGGGGCGTGCCGCCCGCAGGTCGATCACGGCGGCCACGTCCCCGGGCGCCATCCGGCTCAGCGTCCCGGAGGATCCGCGCAGCCGCACCTCCACCGTGTCCGGGGGATTGCTCACAATCTCCAGATCGGTCGGCAGGTTCTGCAATTCCACGGGGACGCGCAGCACGCGCTCCACCACGCTGTCGCCGGCCACCACCAGCCACAGCAGCGCCGCGATGAAGATCGACAGCAGCTTCAGCCCGAAGTTGCGGATGGAGAGCGACGGCATCAGCTCAACGCGTCCGCGGTCCGCACCGTGCCCAGCGGGCGCCGCAGCGTGACCAGCGACTTCAGCCGGGCACGGAGGCGCTCGGCGTCCAGGTTGCGTTCGAGGGCGCCGTCGAGAATGAGCGAGACGCCGCCGGTTTCCTCCGAGACCACGATGGCCACCGCGTCGTTCTCCTCGGTGACGCCGAGCGCCGCGCGATGCCGCGACCCCAGGTCGCGGCTGAGCCGCGGGTTCACCGACAGCGGCAGGAAGCAGGCCGCCGCCGCGACGCGGTCGCCCTGCACGATGACGGCACCGTCATGCAGGGGCGACGTCGGCTGGAAGACGCTGACCAGCAGGTCGTAGGTGAGCTTCGCGTCGAGCGGGATGCCGCTCTCGATGAAGTTCCTCAGCCCGACGCGCCGCTCGATCACGATGATGGCGCCCGTCCGCTTCGCCGACAGCGTGCTGGCCGCGACCACCAGCTCCTCGATGGTGTCGTCGTCGCTCGTCTGGCGCTCGAAGCGGCGGAAGATCGGGGCGCGGCCGAGGTGCATCAGGGCGCGCCGGATGTCGGACTGCAGCAGCACGATCGCGGCGAACACCACGTAACCGACGATGTTGCGGATGAGCCAGTTCAGCGTCTCGAGCTGCAGCCCGAGCGACATGTAGAACAGGCCGACCACGACCGCGATGCCGATGGCCATCTGCACCGCCCGCGTGCCGCGGATCAGCTTCAGCAGCTCGTACACCACGACCGAGACGATCGCGATGTCGAGAAGATCCCACCAGGTGACGGCAGGGCGCTGGAGCAGCTCGGAAAGCCAGGTCATCGGAGGGAGGGGTTGCCAGCTGATCCTATCGCAGGACCACCCGCCAGCGGGCGCGAAGGCCGTGCGCCCGCGCCCCCCTCACATCGAAGCGGCGCGGATGGCCTCGGCCACGCGGATCACCTGCACCATCTCGGCGACCCGGTGCACGCGGACGATGTGCGCGCCGCCCAGTACGGCGGCCGTGGCGGCAGCCGCCGTGGGCCAGTCGCGCTCGGCGGCGGGCATCGGCCCGGTGGCCGCCGTCATGAACGACTTCCGGGACGGCCCGACCATCAGCGGCCTGCCCAGCGCGAGCAGTCGCGACGTGGCTGCCAGGACGCGGAAGCTGTGCTCGGGCCGCTTGGCGAACCCAATCCCCGGATCGAGGATCACGCGGTCCCACGCGACTCCGAACCCTACGGCGCGCTCCACGCGCCGCTGCAGGTGCCGCATCACCTCGGCCACCACGTCGTCGTAGGCGGCTTCGGCGTACATGTCCGTGGGGCGGCCGCGCATGTGCATGAGCACGATGGGCACCCCGCGTGCCGCCACGAGGGGCCCCATCGCGGGGTCGTAGTCGAGCCCGCTCACGTCGTTGACGATGGCCACGCCCTCGTCGAGGGCGAAGTTGGCGACCGCTGCCTTGCTCGTGTCGATGGAGAGGGGCACTCGCGCACGGCCGCCGATGGCGCGGAGCACGGGGCGAAGGCGCGCGATCTCCTCCGCCGCGTGCACGGGCGACGCTCCGGGTCGCGTGGATTCCGCACCGATGTCGATGATGTCGGCCCCGGCCTCCTCCATGGCTCGCAGGGCCTCCAGCGCCCGCGCGGGATCGGCGAGCAGGCCGTCCGCCGAGAACGAATCCGGCGTGAGGTTGAGGACGCCCATCACCAGGGCGCGTCCGCCGAGCACGAGCGGCGATCGGCCCGGGAGCGGGATGAAAAAGCGCTGGCGATCCGAAGGAGACACGGTGGGAGCGCGCGCGGATGGAGCGCCGGGGCTTCAGCCCCGGCGACCAGCTATTCCTGCGTGAGAGGCTTGGGCAGCGGCGCGACCAGCGGCGCGCGCTCCTTCTCCCGCGCGCGATCGCGAGCGCCATCGCCGGCCGGGGGCGGAGCCTCGGGCGCGGTCGGCTCGTCGATGGGCTGCCCGTAGGACAGGCGACGCACCTGGTCGGCGTCCAGCACTTCGCGCGCGAGCAGCGCGTCCGCGATGGCCACGAGGCGCTGCTTGTGCTCGGTGAGCAGCGCCGTCGCGCGGTCGTAGTTGTAGGTGATGATGCGCTTCACCTCGGCGTCGATCTTGAGGGCCGTGTCCTCGCTGTAGTCCTGGTGCTGCGCAATCTCGCGGCCGAGGAAGATCTGCTCTTCTTTCTTGCCGAAGGTGAGAGGGCCCATCGCGTCGCTCATGCCCCACTCGCAGACCATGCGGCGGGCGAGATCGGTGGCGCGCTCGATGTCGTTGCCGGCGCCCGTCGTGACGTCGCCGGTGGTGAGCTCCTCGGCGATGCGGCCGCCCATCAGGATGGCGATCTGATCCATCAGGTAGTCGCGCGAGTAGTTGTGCTTCTCGTCGACCGGCAGCTGCTGGGTGAGACCCATCGCCATGCCACGCGGGATGATGGTGACCTTGTGGATGGGGTCGGCGTGCGGCAGCAGCACGCCCAGCAGGGCGTGGCCGGCCTCGTGCACCGCCGTGACCTTCTTCTCCTCGTCGGTGACGATCATCGAACGCCGCTCGGCGCCCATCAGCACCTTGTCCTTGGCGAACTCGAAGTCGTACATCGACACGAGCTTCTTGTTGGCGCGCGCGGCCTGCAGCGCCGCCTCGTTCACCAGGTTCGCCAGGTCCGCGCCGGTGAAGCCCGCCGTGCCGCGCGCCAGCACCCGGATGTCCACATCGTCGGCCATCGGGATCTTGCGCGTGTGCACCGCGAGGATGCCCTCGCGGCCCTTCACGTCGGGCCGGTTGACGATGACCCGGCGGTCGAAGCGGCCCGGCCGGAGCAGCGCCGGATCCAGCACGTCCGGGCGGTTGGTGGCCGCCATCAGGATGACACCCTCGTTCGACTCGAAGCCGTCCATCTCGACCAGCAGCTGGTTGAGCGTCTGCTCCCGCTCGTCGTGCCCGCCGCCGAGACCGGCGCCGCGGTGACGGCCCACGGCGTCGATTTCGTCGATGAAGATGATGCAGGGGGCGTTCTTCTTGCCCTGCTCGAACAGGTCCCGCACGCGCGAGGCGCCGACGCCGACGAACATCTCGACGAAGTCCGAACCGCTGATCGAGAAGAAGGGCACGTTGGCCTCGCCGGCCACGGCCCGCGCGAGCAGGGTCTTGCCGGTTCCCGGCGGCCCCATCAGGAGCACGCCCTTCGGGATGCGCCCGCCCAGCTTCTGGAACTTCTGGGGCTCCTTGAGGAACTCGATGATCTCCTGCAGCTCTTCCTTGGCTTCGTCCGCCCCCGCCACGTCTCGGAACGTGACCTTCTTCTGGGCGGACGAGGACAGCTTCGCCTTGCTCTTGCCGAACGACAGTGCCTTGTTGCCGCCGCTCTGGACCTGCCGCATGAAGAAGATCCAGAAGCCGATGACCAGCAGGATGGGTGCCCACGAGAGCAGCAGCGCCGCCCACGGCGACGCGGTGGGCTCCTTGGCGTTGACGATGACGCGCTTGTCGATCAGGCGGTTGGCCAGGCCCTCGTACTGCAGGGGCGCGAAGGTGCGGAAGAACTCCTTGCCCTTCGTCGTCCCGGTGATCTCACTGCCCGTGATCGTGACGGCGTCCACCTGCCCGGCATCCACCCACGAGACGAACTCGCTGAAGCTGACGGGGGTTTCCTTCCGCTGGAAATTCGACGAGAAATTCCACACGAGGACCCCGACGACGACGAGGACCATCCAGAAAACGAGGCTCTTCAAGGTCGAGTTCAACGCTGCCTCCGGGCGAATCTACCGCCTCAGGGTCAAGACTACCACGGCCGCCGAGCGGGGGGTCACGCGGAAGGCCTCGCCCACCACGTGGCCCGCGACCCAGGCGATGCGCCCCTCTCCGTCCAGCACGATCGGCACCAGCCCGCGTTCGCCGCGCGGCACCTTCCGATCCACGAACACATCCTGCACCTTCTTGTGCCCGCCGAGCCCCAGGGGCTCGACCCGGTCGCCCGGGCGCCAGCCACGAACGGTCAGCCTCCGGCCAATGGCGTCCGCGTCGAGCACGGCGCGATGGGTCGAAGCAGTGCCTGCCAGTTCCCGGGACATCGGGCCGGCGGCCTCGACTACCCAGTGGCCCAGGGGGTGATGGGCCGCGCCAGGCACCTCGAGCGGAACCGCCGCCTCGTCAGGGCGCGTCGGCGGGTGGGGGGCCCGAGCGCCCCTACTGGTTAAGACAGCAAACCCTCGAATTCGTTCCAGTCGGATCGGCCCGATCTCCCTGACCGGGGCCTTCGGGCCCGGATCCAGCACCGCGTTGGTCTCTTCCCATCCATACGCCCTGGATGGGTCGAGTGTTTCAAGCGTCTGGAGTACCACGCGGCGCGCCAGCGCCTCGGGCAGCCGGGCCAGAGCGTCGAGATTCAGCTGCACCCGAGTTGGGCCCTCCCGCGCCACCAGCCGGTCGGCCTCGGCGGCGGCCAGCTGGTCCAGCAGCCGGGCGTCGGCAGCGTGGATTCGCGCGGCCCTCGCGAGGGCCTCCTCCACGCGGGTGTTCAGCAGCGCCAGGCGCGGGAGCACTTCGTGGCGGATGCGATTGCGCGCCACCCCCACATCGTCGTTGGTCGCGTCCTCGCGCCACGCCTCGCCACGCGTGTCGAGCCAGGCGCGCAGCTCGCGGCGGCCGATGTCGAGCAACGGCCGCACGCGGTGATCGGCGCGCGGCGCCATGCCGCCAAGGCCGCGCGGGCCGGCGCCACGCACGAGGCGAAGCAGCACGGTCTCGGCCTGATCGCCCCGGGTATGGGCCAGGGCGACGACATCGCCCCCGAGCCGGCCCAGTGATTGACGAAGGAACTCCAGCCGTGCCTGCCGGCCCGCCAGTTCGGCCGAGCAGCCACTGGCGCGAGCACGCGCGGGAACATCGACGTGTCCGAGGTCGAGTGGCAGACCGAGCCGGGCCGCCAGGGCCTCCACGAATGCGGCATCACCGTCGGCCTCGGCGCCGCGGATGTGGTGATGGAGGTGCGCCACCCCCGCAATCCGAAGCAGGCCGGCGCGAGCCAGCGCGTCCAGGATGAAGAGGAGCGCCACCGAGTCGGACCCGCCCGACACCGCCGCCACGACGCCCGTCTCGGGCGTCCACAGGCCGTGCCGGCCGGCAAACGCCTGGACGCGGTCGACGAGGGACATGCAGCTCAGGATACG
>JBFWQE010000199.1:0-1424 GCA_050249615.1 Vicinamibacterales bacterium | reverse complement strand
CGTCCCGGAGGGCCATGGCGAATTGGCCCGCCGTGAGCGAGCCCTTCGACCACGCGCCCCGACGGGGCGCATCCTCAGGGCAAGTCGAATGGTGCCGGAGGGCGGACTCGAACCGCCGACCTAGCGCTTATGAGACGCTCGCTCTAACCGGCTGAGCTACTCCGGCACGAACCATTGATTGTACACGGGTTCAGCTGGGGGCTTCCACTCAGGATCGGGCTGAATTCACGGTCGCGACGAGCGGGGGGCACGCGCCCGCCAGGGCGCGTGGGACCGCGCGGTGGCGCACCAGACAACGCCGTCCAGTTCGCCGCAGGCGAGCTCGTCACCCTTGCGCACGTTCTCCAGATAGGTTGGATTCAGCAGGTACAACGTGTCATCGTCGAAGCGCCCCTCCGTGAGCCGCTGCCGGAACTCGGCGCAGTAATCGGAGGTCGCCTGGTCGTCCCAGCGTGATTGCTCGCCGGTGTTGACGCTGAGCCCGTGAAGACTGGCCAGATGCCCCGCCGCCTCGAACGAGACCGGCGTGGTGCCGCACTGCGGAGGGAGCACGAGCGCCAGGTGACGGTAGTGCGCCAGGATGGCCCCCCATTCCGGGGACGTGAAGGGATAGCTCCATCGGTGAGAGGCCGGACCGTGGGCAACCGCACGCCGGGACGAGAGGCCGGGCGTGAGATCGATGGCCTGGAGGACGACGGCGGCGCACAGGATGGCCGAGGCGGGACGCGGACGAAGCCTCGAGACCACGACACCGAGCGCCAGCGCCAGCAGCGAGTACGCCGCGGGCCAGAAGAACCTGCCAGTCACCCGGAACACGCTCGCGCGCTCCAGCCACGGGGTCGAGTACTCCACGAGGATGCGATCGGCGAAGGTCACGCGTGGGCTCAGGGCATATGCGGCAAGCGCCAGGGAGACGGCCAGCAGCGGCATCGCCGGGCGCCATCCGCCGCTCGGGGTGCGCCAGGCCGCCACGGCCAGGCCCACGACGATCAGCGCGAGGACGCCCGCGCCCATGTACTGAAAGCCTTCGAAGCCCTGCCCTCCGGCGCCAATCCGCTGCTCTGGAAGAAGCGCCGACCACTGGTTGGGGGAGACAGGCCCGAGCAGGTTCATGGAGAACGTCGTGAGCCCCTCACGAGCCAGCGCGCTCGCGGGCAGCGAGAAGAGCCCGGATGCCCACCATCCGGCGCCTACGCCGACCAGGGCCAGCGCCGCCCCGTCGGCCGCGCGTGCCGCGCTGCGCCACCCGTCCTCCAGCCAGACGCGCGCAACGAGCGCACCCTCCAGGGCCAGCACCATGATCGCAAGATACGGGTGCACGAGCCCGGCGATCACACCGATCCCGACGAGCTGGCCGAACGGCACGTCGTGGCGAGGGCGATGACGCACGTACAGCCAGATGGCCCACAGGATCAGCCACTGCG
>JBFWQE010000198.1:0-8849 GCA_050249615.1 Vicinamibacterales bacterium | reverse complement strand
GCCACGGCGACCGTCGCCGCGGTCCTGGTAACCACCGCGTGCGTCCTGGCCGGTCTTGCCGCCGGCGCGTGGGCCACGTCCCGCTGGGTGGTCCGCCGGTATCGGCGCGAGGTGTCGCACACGCGGGGCCGCACCGGTCCGCCAGCGGTCTGGGTGCCACCCCCGCCCATGGCGGCGGGCCTGCGAACCGCCCGCCGGAGGGTCGGTCGATGAGTGAACAGTCCCAGAAGAACCCGAAGCTCTGGCGCGAGATGCAGGAGCCCCACGAGAACGGCCCGGCCGTGAATGCCGCGCTCGAGGGCTTCTTCAAGGCGCTGGGCGCCGCGCGCGAAGAGCACCGACTCGCCGACGTGCTCGTCGTGGCTCGGGTCCTGTACCTCAACGAGGCGGGCGAGGAGGTCGAGGCCTTGGCCCTGCAGACGTACGGCGACGCCCTGCGGTCCGAGAGCATGGCGGCCTACGCCTACGGCCAGTTCGCCGCCCGCCGCCAGGAGCACATCGGCGAGCTCCTCACGGGGAAGGGCATCACCGGCCCGCGGAGGGGGAAGTGAGCGCCTCGGCGGGGCAGACCCGCGAGGCGATCGTCGCCAACGCCAGCCGCCTGCGCCGAGAGATCGACGAGACGTTCAACGACGCGGCGCACTGGAACCGCACGCATCCCGGCGAGGCCCCTATCGACCCCGACCCGGACGGCCAGCTGCGGCGGATCGCGGAGGGCCTCGATCGGTTCCTCGCGCGCGAAGCCGTCCAGTCGGGCGACGGCGACCCGATCACGTGGGTGACCGGGCCGGACACCGGCGTGTCGTCGCTCACGATCTGGCACGTGCTGATGCGCCGGCCGATGGGCCGCCTGTACCCCGACGTGCCGCACGACCCGGACGACTTCGGCCGGTGTTACCGGCTCCTCCAGTGGATGCCGTCCTGGCGGGCCCGGCTCGGCGAAGTGGCCGCGCAGTACCCCGCGTGGCTGGGGCTGGTGGATGCCTGGGACGAGCTGACCGAGATGTTCGAGCGCGTGACGGCCGGCCGAAACGGCTGGGACCTGGCCGCGGCCACCGAGATGTACGCCCGCATGCGGGAGTTGCGCGGTGAGCCTCCGATCGGGCAGGCACCACGTGTCGCGCCTCCTCGAGGGCGGCGGTGATGGACGCCACCACGGGGCTGCTCGTCCTCGTCGGCGCCGCTGCGGCGGTGCTGGCGCACCGGGCCAGCCACACCCTGGGGAGCGTGCCGCACTGGCGCGTCTACGAGAAGGCGTCGGCCGCCTACTTGGGCGACCCCTGCGAGGGTGCGCGCATCGTCCCACCGGCGGAGCTCGACGCCGCGGCCGCGCACACGGCCGCGATCATCGCGGACCGGGAGCGCCGCGCGGAGGAGATGAACCTCCGCGCTTCGCGGCGCCGGCAGCCGGGGCCTCGGCTGGTGAGACGGAGCGCCTGATGGACGGCCAGACGCCACCGGTGGAGCTCACGCCGCTCCCGGACACAGAGGTGCAGCGGCTCGTGCTGGCGCTGCGCAGCCGCCTGTACGGCCTCGACGCGGATTTGTCCGCCTGGCCGGAGGCGCGTGGGCTGGCTGAAGACCTCGACAACATCGCCCGCCGCGCAACCGAGCGCTGCCGGGCCTGTGGAGCCTCGAGATGAGCGCGACCACCTCGATCGAGTGGACCGACAAGACGTGGAACCCCGTGCGCGGCTGCTCGGTTATCTCGCCGGGCTGTGTGAACTGCTACGCCATGAAGCTCGCGCACCGGTTCAGCGGGCCCGGGAAGCCCTACGAGGGGCTGACGAAGCTGACGAAGGCGGGCCCGCAGTGGACCGGGCAGATCCGGCTGGTCGAGGAGGCCCTCGCCGAGCCGCTGCGGTGGCGGAAGCCGGCGCGGATCTTCGTGAACAGCATGTCGGACCTGTTCCACGAGGGTGTGCCTGACGAGTTCATCGCCTCGGTGTTCGGCGTCATGGCGGCCTCGCCGTGGCACACCTTTCAGGTCCTCACGAAGCGGCCCGCGCGGATGCGCAACTGGTTTCGATGGATTGAGGAGTCGGCGGTCAGCAAGGGCGGCGCGGCGAACGCGGCTCGCGGTGTGCGCTGGCACCTCTGGCACCACATAGACGATTTGCGCGTGCACGATCCGCGACAGCCATGGATATGGCCGCTGCCGAATGTCTGGCTCGGTGTGTCGGTCGAGAACCAGCAGCAGGCCGACGCGCGCATCCCGCTCCTGCTCGAGACGCCTGCGGCGGTCCGCTGGATCAGCGCGGAACCGCTTCTCGAGCGCGTGGAGCTGGGACCGCCGACCGACGATTCATTCCGGCTGCTATGGCCGTTCTACTACACCGGTACGTTCAACGCAGAGGCGGCAGACCACGCTCCGCCCTGCCCAGAGCGGCGCCGCAATCTCTTCCCGAACGTCAACTGGGTTGTCGTCGGCGGCGAGAGCGGCCCTGGCGCGCGCCCGTTCGAGCTGGCGTGGGCCCGTGACCTCATCGCGCAGTGCCACGCGACCCAGACACCGGTCTTCGTCAAGCAGCTCGGGGCGCGGCCCCGTACGGGACAGCCGAATGTGGTGCAGGACTTCTCACCCTTCCGCGACCGCAAGGGCGGCGACCTGACCGAGTGGCCTGAAGACCTCCGCGTGCGCGAGTTCCCGCGCTTCCTGGTGCCGGCATGACGGCCGATCCGACCAACCTCGTCTTCTACTGCCTCGGCTGCGGCCGGTCGCTGGTCCTGAAGGCGTCGGTCCTGTCGATGCCGCGGTGCCCAGCCTGTCACCGGCTGGCGTGGCGCTCGGGCCCGCCGGCCTACACCCTCACGCGGGACGACGCCCTGTTCCTGCGCAGCCTGCGGATCGCCCCATGAGGCTCATGAGCTTCGCCCTCACCACGGCGCAGATCCTCGACCGCTCGAAGACCGTCACGCGGCGGCTCGGCTGGCGGACCATCCAGCCGGGCACGCTGGTGCAGCCGGTGAAGAAGGCGCAGGGGCTGAAGAAGGGCGAGTCGCCCGAGCGGATCGGCGTGCCCATCCGCATCCTGAGCCGCACCCAGGAGCCCCTCGGGCGCCTCCTCGAGGACGTCGACTACGGCTTCGACGAGGTCGCGCGCGAGGGCTTCAGCCAGCACCCGCTGGTGATGGGCTCGCCGGCCCGCTTCGTCGAGTACTTCCGGAACGCCCAGCCGGCGAAGACCCGCCCGACACTGACGACCGCCGTGACGCGCCTCGAGTTCGAGTACGTCGCTCCCGACGCGGCCGCCCTCGTGCGCACGCTGGCGTTGGGCCTGCCGCGCTGGCGGTTGCCACTCGGCGATGAGATCCGGCTGCACCACGCGCTCGACCAGGTGATCCGGTCGCTCCTGCCCACGGAGCTGGTGATGCCCGAGCACCGCCTGAGCCGCGACAGCCGCATCGACTTCTACTTCCCGCGGCAGCGCGTCGGCCTCGAGGTGAAGGTCCAGGGCGGGCCCGGGGACGTCGCCCGGCAGCTCGAACGCTACGCCGAGGATCCCGCCATCGGCTACCTGGTGCTCCTCACGGGGCGGATGCGGCTCTGCAACATCGGCCACGCCTGGCGCCGGCCGGTGCCCCTGACGGTCATCCCGCTTCTGGGAGGGCAGCTGTGAAGACCTACGGCACCCTCGCGTGGGCGGAGAACGTCTGGACGATCGACGCCGAGCCCCACGTGCACCTGCGCGCCAAGCGCATCTTCGCCCGCCTGGAAGCGAAGGCCCGCGGCGCTCTTGCGGTCCGGTCCACCCCGGACGTCTGCCGGGACCTGGAGTGGCTGCTCGAGCGCTACCCGCTGACGATGTCGGACCGGGACCGCCAGGTCCTGCAGGCGGGCGCCCAAGGCCATCGCGAGCAGATGCAGCGGCTCGAGGATCTGTTCTCAGGCGCCTCCGCGCCGCCCGCCTTCGCCCTGGCGAAGCCCGCCCGGAGCTACCAGGCGAAGGAGGCCGCCATCCTGCTCGAGCACGGCGGCGTGCTCGTCGGCGACGAGGTGGGCCTCGGGAAGACCGTCACGGCCATCTGCGCGATGACCGACCCGCGCGCCCTGCCGGCCGTGGTCGTCTGCCAGCCGCATCTCTGCCGGCAGTGGGCGGCGAAGATCGAGGAGTTCGCCCCGGAGCTCCGGGCGCACGTGCTGAAGAAGGGGAGTCCCTACCGCCTGCCGAAGTGGTTCGGTCGGGAGCCGGACGTCCTCGTCAGCTCGTACCACAAGCTCGCCGGCTGGGGCCCGTGGTTGGCGAAGTGGGCGCGCTTCATCGTCTTCGACGAGGTGCAGGAGCTCCGCCACCGGGACACGCAGCGCTACGGGCACGCCAAGATGATCGCGGCCGCCGCGGCCTACCGGCTGGGGCTGAGCGCCACGCCCGTCTACAACTACGGCGGCGAGATCTACAGCGTGCTCGACATGCTGAAGCCGGGCTGTCTGGGTACGCCGTCCGAGTTCTTCACCGAGTGGTGCGTCGGCCACGACCAGCGGAAGGCCCGCTTGAAGGAGCCCCGGGTGTTCGGCGCGTGGGCCCGGGACCAGTTCCTGATCGTCCGGCACACGCGCAAGGAGGTCGGCCGAGAGCTCCCGCCCGTGCAGCGGATCACCCAGGAGGTGGACGCCGACCCGGGCCACATCCGCGCGATCGAGAGCACGGCCGCCGACCTGGCGCGCATGATCCTCGCCACCGAGGTGCTCGAGAAGGGCGCCCGGTGGCAGGCCTCCGAGCAGCTCTCGAACCTGCTGCGCCAGGCCACCGGGATCGCCAAGGCCCCGCACGTGGCCAGCTTCGTCCGGATGCTCGTTGAGCAGGGCGAGCGGCCCGTGGTCTGCGCCTGGCACCGCGAGGTCTACCGCATCCTCCAGGACAAGCTAGCGGACCTCTCCCCGGTCCTGTACACGGGCACCGAGTCGGCCGCCGAGAAGGACCAGGCGGCCGCGGCGTTCATCGCCGGCGAAGCGCAGGTGCTCCTGCTGTCCCTCCGCTCCGGCGCCGGGCTCGACGGCCTGCAGGCCGCCTCGAGCTGCCTGGTGTTCGCCGAGCTCGACTGGTCCCCGGGCGTCCATGAGCAGTGCATCGGCCGGCTGGCGCGGGACGGCCAGGACAGTCCCGTCGTCGCCTACTTCCTCGTCAGCGACGCCGGCGCCGACCCCGCGATCGCCGAAGTGCTCGGGCTGAAGCGGGAGCAGGCTGAAGGCATCCGCAACCCGGACGCGGAGTACCTCGAAGAGGTCGCGGACGACACGGACCGCGTGCGCGTCTTGGCCGAGGCCTACCTGCGGCAGATCGGGCAGTCCATCCCCCAACCGAGTGAGGTCGTGGCGTGAGCGTGAAGGCGATGGCGTGGGTCTGGGAGCATGCGCCGGCGGCGGGCAACGAACTGCTCGTGCTGCTGGCGATTGCGGACCGGGCGAACGACGAGGGCGCGGACGCGTGGCCCTCGCAGGAGACCCTGTGCACGAAGACGCGGCTGTCGCGCCGGACGGTGCAGCGGGCAATCTACGAGCTCGAGCAGCGGGGCCTGCTGCACGTCGAGCGCGGGTCCGGCCTGGCGAACTGCTACCAGCTCGTGATGACCACACCGGCGACGGGAGAGGCACCAAACCCGCGTCAGGATGACGCCGGTCAGGGGGCTAGAGACGACGGGCACCAGCGTCAATCTGACGCGGGTGGAGATGCGCGCTACCCGCGTCAATCTGACGCCACCCTGCGTCAGAATGACGCGTCCTCAGGAGAGGACGTGCGCCAGCACGTGACGCAGGGACCGGCGTCAGCTGTGGCGCACAAGACGTCCTGTACGTCCAGTACCCCCGAGACGCGCGCGCGCGAGGCGGCCATGCATCGGGGGTGCCATCCCCGTGTCTGCCGCTGGCGGGACCCCGCGGTCCGGGTGTGCATGCCCGCCGCGCTGGTCGACGACTACGCCGCCCGTCTCGACCTCCCGCGCGACCGCGCTGTCGCGGACGTCGTCGCGTGGGCCCGCACGGACGTCCCGCCGCCAGGCTACGTGGCGCCGTCGAGCAACTTCGACCACTGGCGCGGCCGCTGGGACGCGACGCGCGCCACGGTGGCCCCGTCCCCGGCGGCGCATCGGCCGCTGCCCCTCGGGAAGCCGCGCAACCTGCATGCGTTCTGGGAGGGGCCCATCTTCGACCTGCCGGACACCTGGGCGCGCAAGGCCCTGGCCGCCGCCAACGGCGCCCTGAGCGAGGGCGACCTCGCCGCGTTTGCCCGGGAGCTGACGGCGCGGCTGGAGGCCAGTGGCGACGACCTCACACGCTACCCGAACCGCCTGCGGTGGCTCGATGAGCAGCTCGCCGCGTGGCGCCGGGACCGCGCGGATGCGGCCCGTGCGACCGGCATGACCGCCCGCGCCGCGGCGCACCTGGCCGAGGTCGCGGCCTGGGAGGGCGCCCAGTGACGCCGGAGCGCACCCTCCCGCACAACCTGGAGGCCGAGCGCGCCGTGCTCGGGGCCGTGCTGATCGACGCCGCCCAGTGGGATACCGCGGCCGCGCTCGTCGGCCCGACGCACTTCTTCCGGGACGCCCACCGGCGGATCGCGGCGGCGATGACGCGCCTGGTGGCCAAGCAGCTGCCCGTGGAGCTGGTCACCCTGAATGACGAACTCGCCCGCGCCGGCGAGCTCGAGGAGGTGGGCGGGCCGGCCTACATCGCGTCCTTGATCGACGGCGTGCCGCGCGCCACGAACGTCGAGTACTACGCGGGCATCGTGCGCGAGCGCTGGGTCTACCGCGAGCTCATCTTCGCCGCGAACCGGATCCTCGCGCGGGCCTACGAGGCGGATCAGCCGGCGGACGTCCTCGTCGACGAAGCCGAGCACCTCGTGATGGACGTCGGCGCCCACCAGGTGCGCAGCGACTTCGTGCTGGCCTCGGATTGGATGGTGGACGTGATGCGCGCCATCCAGACGGCCTACGAGCAGAAGCGCGTCGTCACCGGCGTGCCAACCGGCCTGGTCTCCCTCGACCGCATGACCCGCGGGTGGCAGCCGACCGACCTCATCTACATCGCGGCCCGCCCGTCGACGGGCAAAACCTCGCTGGCGCTGCAGATGGCCCTGCACGCGGCCCGGGAGCACATGACGGGGTTCGTCTCGGTCGAGATGTCGAAGAAGAGCGTCGGGATGCGGGCGGTGTCGATGGTGGCCCACGTCGACCACTTCAACCTGCAGATCGGGCGCCTCAGCGACGACGAGCTGGAGCGGATCGGGCGGGCGGGGGCGCACCTCGCGGAACTGCGGTTGGCCATCGACGATGGCGGCGGGCAGACCGCGGCGTCCATCCGCGGCAAGGTCCGCCGGCTGGCGGCCCGCTACGGCCTGCGCGCGGTGTTCATCGACTACATGCAGTTGCTCCGGCACGCGGACGGCCGGCCGTTCGAGAACCGCAATCTCGAGCTGGCGGCCATTTCCGCCGGCCTGAAGGACCTCGCCAAGGAGCTGGAGATCCCGATCATCGTGCTGTCGCAGCTCTCCCGGGACTCGGCCCGCGGCAACCGCCGGCCCGAGCTCCACGATATGCGCGACTCGGGTGCGCTCGAGCAGGACGCCGACGTGGTGCTGATGCTGCACCGGCCCGGCCAGCACGACGAGAACCAGCGGTACGCCGATGGGGAAGACGCGGAGCTGATCGTCCGGAAGCAGCGCAACGGGCCCACCGGCACGCTGCCGCTGGTCTGGGTTGGCTCCCAGATGCGGTTCGCCGACCGCACGCGCCGGGAGCTGCCATGAGCCGCGACCGCCGCCACCGGTGGCACAAGCTGCGGGACCACGTCTACATCTGTCAGACGTGCGGGACCGGCAAGGTGAACGCCCAGGACGCGGGCGGCCAGTGGTTCACCACCTGGCACACGCCGGACGGACGTTCCGTCGTAAGCCGCCACGCGCCGCGGTGCGAACGGGGCCCCCGGACGGCCAAGTATCTCGCCGCGAAAGGACTCGGCCACCTGGTGCCGTCTGGAGCGGCGCCGGTGAGCGACCAGCCCTGCACCCACGAAAGGAACCCCCGATGACGCCAGAACAGGGACCCGTGCCGCCCTCTCAGCCGGCCGAGCGCGTGACGGCCACGGAGGGCCCGTCCGGACGCCGGGCAGTGCTGTCCTGCGGCCACTCCTTCCGAATCGGCGCAGCCATGCCGGCGCCCCGCATCGGCGCGGCCGCCTGCTGCCCCATCTGCGAGGGCATCCGGATGGCGCACGTGCGCCAGGGCGTGCGATGAGCCGCCCGGACGTGCAGGACCGCCTGCGGCGCCGCGCGGACGACCTCGAAGTCTCGTGGCGCGTCGTGCAGGCCTACCGCACCTTCCTGAACGTCGACCTCGAGACGCCCGAGGGTGTCGAGACCGCGAAGCGGCTGCAGCGCACGGGGCGCCGGCAGCTCAGCAACCGGCTGAAGGAGTAGGCCCTCACGGGCCGAGGAGAGGTAGATGCCGAGAGGGAAGCCGAAGCGTGGGCAATTTCTGTTCAAGGTCTGGCGACCGGAGGGCGGCTCGTTTCAGTGCAACTCGCATCGGGACTTGTCAGAGGACGAATTCCGCGAATCCGCACTCAAGTACCTCGACATGATGCGGGACTACGTGCTGAAGCGCGGCCTACATCGCGAAGCGGAGGCGCGGCCCTCACGGGCCGAGGAGTAGCAGGATGACCGGCAACCTGTTCGAGTCCGGCAGGGAGCGCGGTGCGGTGCTGAGCGCTGATGGCCGCTATCGCTACCGGCTGTGGCGCTTGTGGGACGACTGCGCTCCCGTGATGACGTGGGTGCTCCTGAATCCCTCGACCGCGGACGCGAACGAAGACGACCCGACCTTGCGCAAGTGCATCGGGTTCGCGCGCCGGC
>JBFWQE010000197.1:0-9045 GCA_050249615.1 Vicinamibacterales bacterium | reverse complement strand
GAGGGTTGGCTGGGCGAACACGGCCGTCGGCATGATCACCTGGCCGGCCGGGCAGGGGGACGGGCAGTTGGCGGGGTACCGGGTGAGGCCGCGCGTGGCCGTCATGCGGCGGCCGGCGGTGAGCGGCCGGCTGCGCTGAGAATGACGGCGGGCACGCAACGCTTGTCATCGATGCGTCTATGCGTGTTGCCAGATGCAATCGATAAGAGAAACTTCTGCACGCGTGTGGGGTAGTCTGGCGACATGGGCGTAGACGATCTGGAACTCGACCGAGAGGGCACCTCCCCGCCCCCCCCGACCTCCCCGCGCGCGAACACACGCGCGTGGATCATCGGCGGCGTCCTCGTGCTCGCCGTCCTCGCCGGCGGTCTCGCGCGCTGGTGGACCATGAAAAGCCCGGCGCCCGCGCCGCAGGCGGAGGCGCCGGCCGCGGCCACCGAGGTGCCGCTCCCCGCGGAGACCGTCGTGCTGCCGCCGCTCGACCAGATGGACCCGTTCCTCCGCGGCCTGCTCGGCGCGCTGTCCGCGCGCCCCGAACTGGCGCGCTGGCTGGCCACCGACGGCCTCATCCGGCAGATGGCCGCGGCCATCGATCGCGTGTCGCGGGGCGCATCACCCGCGAGCGATCTGCGCGTGCTGGCGCCCGACCGCGAGTTCCTGACCGCGCGCCGCGGACGCGCGCGCGAGATCGATCCGGCCTCCTACGCGCGGTACGACGGGCTGGCCGAGACGCTCGCGGGCATGGATCCGGCCGCGGTTGCGCACGCCTACCGGACCATCCGCCCGCGGCTGGACGAGGCCTACAAGGCGATGGGCCGCGCCGATTCCGACGTGGACGTGGCCGTGCAGCGGGCGCTCGAGGTGCTCATCGCCACGCCCCTCCCCGAGGGCCCGGTTCGGGTCGTCGAGGGCCGTGGGGCCACGTGGGCCTTCGCGGATCCCGCGCTCGAGGCCCTCGACCCGGTGCAGAAGCAGCTGCTGCGCATGGGCCCCGACAACGCCGCGCGCGTGATCGAGACGCTCCGGCGCATCCAGCAGCAGCTTGCGTCGTGAGCCGCGCCGCCGACTCGAGGGGATCGCGGCTCGCGCTCCTGCACGTCGAACCCGACCTGATCGTCGTGAACAAGCCGGCGGGCCTCCTGAGCATCCCCTCGGCGCCTGGCCGGGTCGAGCACGAGGACTCGGTCCTCAAGCGCGCGCGGGCCTATGCGGCGCACAAGCGGGGACGGCGGGCGTACGCCGGCATGCTGCACCGCCTCGATCGCGGCACCTCTGGCGCGCTGGCCGTGGCGCTGTCACGCGAGGTCCACGAGGCCGGCCGGCTGCTGTTCAAGGCGCACGAGTTCGACCGCACGTACCTGGCCATCGTCGAGGGCGTGCCCGCGCCCGCGGAGGGCACCATCGACACCCCCATCGCGTCGGAGTACGCGGGGGGACGGCGCGACGTGGCCGCGCGCGGGGCGCGCGCCCTGCCGGCGCGCACCTGCTACCGCGTGCGCGAGGCCTTCGGAGCGCGCGCGGCGCTGGTGGAGCTGATGCTCGAAACGGGCCGGCAGCACCAGATCCGCATTCACCTGGCGTCCATCGGACATCCTGTGATGGGCGACCGCGTCTACGGCCGCGCGCGCGAGAGCGCCAGGCGGACCGACCGCCCGCTCCTGCACGCCTGGCGCCTCGCCTTTCCCCACCCCGTGACCGGGAAACGGGTCGCCGTCGAGGCGCCGCTGCCTCGCGACTTCACCGCGCGCCTCGCCCAGTTGCGCGCTGCGGAGGGGCGCGTGCTCATTGACGATTGACGATTGGCGAATGAGCGATTCATCGGGTGATTCAGCGATTGGGCATTGGGCATTCGGATTGGGTGATCGGGCGATTGCGGTATCGGCGATTCGTCCGCGGGATCGTGTCACCAATCACTCAATGCCCCAATCGCTGAATTGCCCAATCCCGATGCCCCAATGCCCCAATGCCCCACTCACCCAATGAATCACTCAATCACCAATCCTCAATCATCAATGGACGAGGCGCGCCCAGCCAGCTCGTTGCGCAACCACGCGCGCGCCTTCAGCCACTCTCTCTGCACCGTGCGCACCGACACCCCGAGCGCCTCGGCCGTCTCCTCCTCGGTGAGGCCGGCGAAGTAGCGGCATTCGACCACCCGCACGAGGCGGGGGGCGTGCTCGGCGAGGCGGCCGAGCGCCAGGTCCAGCTCGAGGATGTGCCGTGCGTCACGGCCGACGCGCTCCTCGACCTCGTCGAGCGGCGCGTGCACCGCGCCGCCGCCCCGCTTCTCGCGGGTGCGATGACGCGCATGATCCACGAGAATCTGCCGCATGGCCACGGCGGCGATGGCCAGGAAGTGCCCGCGGTCGGCGAAGCCTGCGCCGGCCTGGTCCACGATCTTCGCGTACGCCTCGTGCACGAGCGCCGTGGTGTTGAGCGTCTCGCCCGCGCCCATGCGGCGGCGCTGCCCGCGCGCCACGCGCTGCAGGTCCGCGTAGACCAGGCCGACCAGCTGGCCGAAGGCGTCGGGTGCGCCGTCCCGGTGCGCCGCGAGCAGGTGCGTGATGGTGTTCACGGCCCCCCCGGTCCGCCGAGTGCCCGGGCCAGCTCGAGCTCCCACCCCTGGATCACGCGCACCTCGGGGCGATCGGCCACCGTGTCCACCGGCGCGGGTGACAGCACCAGCAGCCGCTGCCCGTCGGGGCTGACGTCGAACTGGGGGCCGAGCCGCTCCCCGCTCGAGGAGACGGCGAAGAGCGGCTGAGGCCTGCCGATGCGCGGCGTGGCGCCGCCCGCGAACGAGGCCACCATCAGCGTGGCCCCGCTTGCGAAGAAGAGCTCGGCCCCATCCCGCCGCCATGTCGGCGACATGCCGCCGCCCACCGACACCTGCCAGCGCGCGCGGCTCACGCCGGGCCACGGCCGCAGGTACACCTCGAAGCGGCCCGAGTCGTCCGACTGGTAGGCGAGCCACCGCCCGTCCGGCGAGATCGCGGGGTGCATCTCGGCGGGGGCCCCCGTCAGCACCGGCTCCACGGCCTGCGTCTCGAGATCCACGACGCGGATGTCCTGGTCGTTGTAGTCGCGGAAATCCGTGAACAGCACCCGCCGGCCGTCCGGCGTGAACGTGTAGGGGATGTGGAAGCCGTCACGGACACGCGTGATCCGGCGGGCCTCGGACGCGCCATCTGCGCGCCGCACGAACACGCCGCCGCCGTCGCGATCCGAGCGGAACGCGATGAGCGAGCCATCCGGCGACCAGATGGGCTGCGAGTCGGCCACGGGGTCGAACGTGAGACGCGTGGTGGCGTCGCGCGCGGTGTCGAGCACCCACACGTCGCGGTCGTCGCCGTCGGCCACGGCCAGGGCCACCTTCGACCCATCGGGCGACAGGCTGAAGCGCGTCAGCCCGCGGGCCTCCCGGAGCGTGCCCAGCTCGACACCCTGGCGGTCGCGCCAGCTCAGCGTCATCAGCCCCGAGCGCTCGCGCCACGGGATGTAGAACAGCGTGCCGTTGTCAGCGACGGCGAAGTGGACGAACGCGTTGAGCGTGCTGCGCTCGACGCCGTCCACCACCTCCACCGCCTCGCCCGTCAGCTGGCGCGAGCCGGCGTCGAACGGCGCCACCCAGAGTGCGCGCTCGCGCGCGAACACCAGGTGCCCGGACGGGAGGTAACGAGGCTGGCGCCCGCGCGTCAACACCGTGACTTCTCCACTGGCCAACGTCGTGATCCCGATGTGCGCGCCGTCGGTCGCGTGCACGGTCAGGAGCACGGTCCGGCCGTCCGGCAGCAACTCCGGCGCGCTGTGCCCGATGTGGCCCCGGTCGGTGTCCACCCTCGTGAAGACTTCCGCCGCGCCGCCGGAGGCCGGGAGCCGGCGAAGTGCGCCGCCGGCGCCGCCGGACGCCACGATCGTGTCGGCCGTGCCCCATGACAGCGAGGCGCCACCCGGGAGGGCGCCCAGCAGCACGGGCGCACCGCCCCCGAGGGCGGCGCGGAACACCTGCCCTCCTCGCGCGAAGACGACGGAACGGCCGTCGGGCGACAGCGCGTGCCCGGCCACGTCCTCCGAGCCCGGCACGGCCACGGCCGCCCCACCGGCCAGCGACCGCTCGAACAGCCGCATGGTCGTACCCTGCCGCGCGCGGTAGACCAGTGTGCGGCCGTCGGGCGAGACGGCCAGCGCCGGCAGCTGTCCGACGACCACCTCGTGATCCGCGGGGATGGGCACGGCCAGGTGTGCCACGGTCCCGGGCGGAGAGGGCGCACGCCCTGCCCACAGCAGCAGTGCGCCCAGCAGCACGCCGGCCGCAAGCGCGGCGACCAGCGCCAGCGGTCCAATGCGCCGTGCCGGTTCCTGCGGGGGTGGCGGCGCCGGTTGGCCGAGCGCCACGAGGCCCTCTTCGATCTCCAGCAGCGCGTCGCCGATGTACCCCAGGCGCCGGCGCGGGTTCTTCTCGAACGCGCGGCGCAGGAGCCGGTGAATGGATGCGGGCGTCTCGGGCGGAAGACGGTCGAAGTCGGGCTGGCGCTCGAAGACCTTCCCCAGCACCTCGATGGCCGAGTCTCCGGTGAAGGCACGCTGGCCGGTCAGCATCTCGTAGAGCACGCAGGCGAAGGCCCAGATGTCGGTGCGGTGGTCGACGGAGTCGCCGCGCGCCTGCTCCGGGCTCATGTAGGCGGCCGTGCCCAGCAGCGCGGCGCGGTGCCCCGTGCCCGTGAGCGACACCTCCCCCTCCTCGGCGCCCTCCTCGCTGATGGCCTTCGCGATGCCGAAGTCGAGCACCTTCACGCTGCCGCTCGCCGACAGCTTGATGTTCGCCGGCTTGAGGTCCCGGTGCACGACCTGCTTCTGGTGAGCGGCCTCGATGGCCTCTCCCACCTGGCGCGCGAGCTCGAGCGCGACGCGCACCGGCAGGGGCCCGGCCACGAGACGCTCGGAGAGCGTTGGGCCCTCCACCAGCTCGAGCACCAGCGCCAGCCGTCCCTCGTCTTCGACGACCGAATAGATGGAGCCGATGTGGGGATGATTGAGCGAGGCCAGCAGGCGCGCCTCGCGGCGGAACCGGGCCAGGCGCGTGGCATCGCCCGCCACCTCGCCGGGCAGGATCTTGAGGGCGACGTCGCGGCCGAGGCTCGAATCGTGGGCCTGGTACACCTCGCCCATGCCGCCACGGCCCAGCCACCCCATCACAAGGTACACGCCGATCGCCTCGCCCGCCGAGAGCCTCGGAGCGGGCTTCGAGAGCGAGTCGCGCCAGTCGTCGAAGAGCGCCGCGCCCGTGCTGCCGACGGGCTCGAGGAAGCCATCGTCGGCCGTCGCCTCCAGCAGCACGCGCGTCAGCGCGGCCCGGAGCGCGGTGTCGGCGACCCGGGCGCGCAGGAAGGGCTCGCGCTCCGCCGGGGGCAGCGCCAACGCCTCATCCAGGATGCCATCGGCCTCGGGCCAGGGGGCAAGGTCCAGCACGTCGTGGCGGGTTTCCCTTCTCCTTGTCGTTAAGACCAGGTGGAGGGGCCGAGTGTACAGCCCGCACGGCGGCGAGACAACCCTGCCTTCACCGAAGGCCCACGCGAGCGAAAGCGAGCGGCCTCCGAAGGCCCACGCGAGAAGCGAAGCGAGCGCCTGAGAGGAGACCGCAATGGAGATGACGGTGCCGCCCTCGGCGGTGACCACGAGCTTCTGCCCGCATTGCCTGGCGGTGGTAGCGGCGAGCGAATCCGCCTGTGCAGCCTGCCGGGCGGCGCGGCCCGAGGTGGGATGGCCCCGCGACCGCCGGCTCGGCGCCACCGTCGCGGGCGGGCAGTACGTCGTGCTCCGGCGACTCGGCAGCGGCGGGTTCGGCACGGTGTATCTGGTGCGAACCACCGTCGGTGGGCTCCAGCGGGCGCTGAAGATCCTGCACACCGAGTGGGCCGGTGATGCGGTGATGCGCGAACGGTTCGTGCACGAGGCCGTCGTGCTCGAGCAGATTCACCATCCGAACGTCGCGCGCTGCCACAGCGTGGGCATGCTGGACGATGAGCCCGAGCTGTACCTGGCGCTCGAGTTCGTCGAGGGCGCCTCGCTGGCGCGCACGATGACGCGCGCGGACGGCGCGGTGGTCCCGCTCCCGCCGGCGCGCGCGGTCCGCATCGCCAAACAGGTGGCCTCCGGCCTGGCGGCGGCGCACGCGGTGGACGTGCTGCACCGCGACTTGAAGCCCGAGAACGTGCTGCTCAGCCGCGCGGGCACCGACGCCGAGCAGGCCAAGATCATCGACTTCGGCATTGCCAAATCGCTGCACCGGACGGCCGCGGCGACCTCGGCGAGGCTCGGCACCCCGCAGTTCATGGCGCCGGAACAGCTCCTGGCCTCGCACGCCCAGGACGCGCGCCTGGATCTCTGGCAGCTGGGTGCGGTGCTGTTCTTCATGCTCACCGGCCGCGCGCCCTACGCGGATGCCGCCGACGGTGCCGCCCTCACCGGCGCGTTCGAGTCGCACCGGGATGCAGGACCCCGGCCCAGCGACCGGGTCCCCGACCTGCGCGCCTACCCCGCCCTCGACGACCTGGTCGGCCGGCTGCTCGCCACCGACCCGGATCGCCGCCCGCGCACCGCTGGCGCCGTGTGCAACGAGCTCGCGCGCGTCGAGCACCAGCTGGTCCCCACGCCGGCCCACAACCCCCTCGGCCTGCTCGAAGCGCTCTGTGCCGCACCGGGCGAGGGGGCGTGGTGGGCGCTCTGCCGCTACTTGATGGAACAGCCCGCCGCCGCGCAGCCGGGCCTGATCGACGTGGCCGACACGCTGGTCGCCGGCTGGCCGGATCACTTGAGGGTGGCCCCGGTCGGCTGGTGGGAATCGGAGATGGCGGGCCACCCGCAGCCGCTCTGGCGCCTGGCACGTGCGCTGGACCTCTCGGGGCGCGAGCTGGACGATGCGGATGTCGCGGTGGTGGCCGCGTCGGCGGCGCTCGCCTCGATCACCAGGCTGGACCTGTCCCACAACCAGATCACCGCCGAGGGCGCGGCGCACCTGGCCGCATCAACCGCCGTGCGCGGGCTCGTCGCGCTCGACCTCTCGCACAACCGGCTCACGTCGGCCGGCCTGGCTGCGCTCGCCGCCTCCTCGTCGCTGTCGCGCCTGGCCGAGCTGCGCGTGGCCGACAACGGCATCGGGGTGGAGGGAACCGAGGCGCTGGCACGCGCGGCATGGCGCCTCATGCGCCTGGACCTGGGCCACAACGACATCGGCGCCGCCGGGGCCGCGGTGCTGGCCGCCAGCCCGGTGCTTCGCCAGGTCCAGGTGCTGGGGCTGGCCGGCAACGCGCTGGGATCCGACGGTGCGGGCGCCATCGCCATGTCGCGCGAGATGTCCGCCCTCGCATCGCTGGATCTCTCGGGCAATGCCATCGGCGCCAGCGGCGCGGCCGCCCTCGCCCTTGCGCCGGCGTTGTCCGGCCTCCGGTCGCTGGGGCTGGGCCGCAATCGCCTGGGCCCCGCAGGCGTGGAGTTGCTGTCCTCCATCCGGCTGCCCTCGCTGGAGGCGCTCGACGTCTCCGCCAACGAGCTCGGGGCCCATGGCGCGATGCTGCTCGCCGCCTCGCCCACCGTGCGCCGGGTCAAGTCGCTCGATGTGTCGGACAACGAGCTGGGGGACGCGGGGCTGGCGGCCCTCCTCGGCGCACCGGCGCTCGGAGGACTGCGGGGACTGGCCGTCGCGCGCAACGGCGTGACCGAGGCCGGGGTCACGCTGGTCGGCACGGCGCCGCTGGAGCTCACGCGCCTGGACGTGTCGGGCAACGCCCTCGGCGACGCGGGGGCCGCGGCCCTCGGGCGCGCGCTCGCGCGCACGCGCGTATCGAACCTGGGCCTGGCGCACTGCGGGATCACCGGGCGGGGCCTGGCAGCCGTGATCCAGCACGCGGGCGGGCGCCTCGAGCGGCTCGACGCCTCGGGCAACCAGGTCGATCCCGCCGCGATGTCCGCGCTGGCAGACCTCGTCGAGGCGCGCGCCCTCGTCGCGCTCGATCTCTCCGCCTGCCAGCTCGACGCCGGTGCGCTGACGCAGCTGACGAGCGCACACCGCCTGTCATCGCTGCAGTGCCTGTCCCTCACCTCGAACCGGCTGGCCGACGAAGCCGGCGCGCTCGTCGTGGCGGCCCTCGAGCGCTTCCCCGCCCTGTCGGAAGTCAGCCTGGCCGACAACCCGCTGGGGAGCCGGTTCCTGGAGGCTCTCGCGGCCTCGAGCCTGCCCTCGCGGCTGCACGCGCTGGATCTCGGGCACGGCAGCCTCACGGACGACGACATCGGGCGCCTCCTCGCCACGACATGGCCGACACTGCGCCGCCTGTCACTCCAGGGGAACCGCATCTCGCAGGCGGGAGCGGCCACGCTCGGCGCCTCGCCCGTGCTGCCCCTGCTGGCCACGCTCGACCTCTGCCGCAACGTGCTCAAGGGCGGGGTGGATCTGCACAGCCTGTCTCGCCGGACGGTGGAGCTGCTCGAGTCGAGCTTCGCCGTCATCGCCGCCCGCGGCACCGACTTCTCCGCGCGGTTCTATCGCGAGCTCTTCGCGCGGCACCCCGCCGTGCAGCCGCTCTTCGCGCGCGTCTCGATGCGCCACCAGCAGCAGCACCTGCTGGCGGCGCTCACGATGGTCATCGACCATCTCAGGACGCCCGACGCGGTCGCGCCGGCGGTGGAGGCGCTCGGGCGGCGGCACGTCGGCTACCGCGTGCAGGCCTCGCACTACGTGGCCGTCACGCACGTGGCGCTCGACGTGATCCGCGAGACGCTCGGCGACCAGTGGACGCCCGAGGTGGACGAGGCGTGGCATCGGGGGCTCGACGCGGTGTCGGCGGTGATGCTCGCCGCGCACCAGCAGGCGCTGCAGGAGGCGAGGCGCGGGGGGTGAGGGTGGGGCGTGGGCCTTGGGGCTTGGGGCTTGGGGCTTGGGGGCCTGGAGGTTTTGGACGAGCCGTCACCGGCGCGCCCTGTGTACGCTGCCGTCGGCACGGGTAAATTGGGGCTCAGGAAGTATGCGACCAAGCCCAGGCCCCAGGC
>JBFWQE010000196.1:0-9065 GCA_050249615.1 Vicinamibacterales bacterium | reverse complement strand
CCGAGCCGTCAGGACCGAGCGCAGCGAGGGAATGGCGGTGAGGGAGGGATTCGAACCCTCGGTAGGACTTTAAAGGTCCTACAACGGTTTAGCAAACCGCCGCCTTCAGCCTCTCGGCCACCTCACCGTGCGTGGAACCCTAAGTATACGCGAGGCTTCGAGTTGCAGGAACCCCGCTGTCCCCTGGATTGTCCCTGAACATATCGGATAGATCAGCCCAAACATGGTGAGCACGCCTCCGACGATCGTCCGCCGGCGCGCACCAGCCACGACAGGCTCGCGCGATGTCGCGGCCAGCCGAACGCATCATGTGTGAATGGCAGCGCCATCGTCATGCCTCGCAATCCGGATTGGTGGCCGTCGGTGAGGGCGCACGCATGAACTGTCGCGTCGACGGCAGGCCAGCCAAGGCCAGGATGGCGAGCGCCAGGAGCCCGTACGCCAGTTGAAGCGGCGGCCACGGGTGATACCCGATCGTGAGGATCTCGACCGCCAGCCACACCAGGAGCGCGACGCCGACCGCTACCGTGGCCCGCCACGCCCAGAAGCATCGACGCCAGACGGCTACGAGCGCCGCCAGCGGCCCCACGCCCAGCACGAGCAGAAGGACGAGGCCTGGACTCAGATAGTCGGAGAACGCCGACCCCTCCAGCCAGTCGAGAGCAATCCCCAGGGACGCTCCAGACGGGTCGAGCACCAGCCCGAGCCCACCGGCCACGCCGCTCAGCCCCTGAACGAGCAGCGCGGCCAGCACGGCCGTGACACTCACGGGACGCCGACCGTTCGTGGTCCGCGGCCTCTCACTCCTCTGTTCGCCTGCGTGGGTGACCACGGTCAGTCTCGTTTCACCGATCGAGGGGCGCGGTCGTCCGATACGTCCCCGGTACGCACCGGCGTTCTCGGGCACGCCTTGAGGAGCACCAGGGCCCCGACGACGCAGCCGACGCCAATCGGGACCCACAGCGCCAACTGGGTCAGGTCGGCGGCGGCCCCCGTCCAGCGCGCGGCCATCGCCGCCGCAGACAGCGCCGCCATGTAGACGGCTCCCTTGATCGTCCACGTCACCGCGATGACGTACCCCCACGGGCGACCGGAGCGCAGCCATAGTCCGCCCCACAGCCCGAAGGTGACCACCAGCCAGAGATCGAGGACGCCCGTCACGTTGGTCGGGTGTCCGACCGCGGCGACCATCGCCGGTACGTCGCCGGTCATCGCGGACCACATCGCCTGCGCGATCCAGAACGCGCCGAGCACCCCCGCGATGCTCCCGATCAGGAGTCCGACGCCGCGATGACCTGGTGGCGCCCCGACGCGGCTCGCGATCGCCGTCACGGGCGCGGATGTGAGACCGGCGATCAGGCCCAGCGTCGCGCCGACGAGGATGCCGACGTACACGAGGTAGAGCGCGTTGAACGCGGCACCGAATGCGTAGAACGCGTAGTTGTACAGCGCGTAGGCGAGCAGGCCCAGGCCGATCAGGTGATCGCGCGGTTCACCGTGCCGCAGGCGCCAGGCCGCGACGCCGAGGAGCGGCACCGCGACGACCAGCGTCACGACATCGTTGCCGAACCAGGCGGCCCGCACCAGGGCGTTGTCGCGATACACACGGGGCGCCAGCAGACCGATCCCGGACGCGAGCGCCATCAACATCGTCACGATCGTCGCCAGCCTCGACAGCATCATGGCGTCCCCACCGCCTCAGGTGACGGGCGGCCGCGGGTGCAGGCGCCACCGCTTGTGTCCGCCCCGCTCGGTCGTACCCGGCGCGGAGGCTCACCGGTCCCAGCGAGGCGAAGCCGTACACCGCGGCGGCTGCAACGAGGACGTTGGCGATCGTCCCGGACCTGGCGTCGCTCCAGGACGAGACGTGACCCAGCGCAACATTGCGGCACGCTGGTGACCAGGATGGTCATGTGACTACCATACCGCTTCAGGGTGTGCGCTCATGGCGGCGCTCCTGGTGGTCCCGGCATCCGACGCTGCCGCTGCGGGAGTTCTTCGATGGCCGATGAGCAGGCGATCATGCGGGATCTTGCACACGGCACGTCGCGGCCAGCCTTCGACGAAAGGGAGACGCAGAGGATGAAGGTCTGCATCATCGGGGCATCGGGGAAGCTCGGACGCTACATGGTGCAGCACGCGCTCGATCGCGGCTACGACGTCGTGGGGGTCTGTCGAGCTCAGAGCGTGGGCAAGCTCGATGCGTTCAAGGACCGCATCACGATCGTGCCGGGTCCGACGAACGATCCGGAGGTCGTGAAGAAGGCGGTTGCGGACTGCGACGGCGTGCTCACCGTCCTGGTTCCGTGGGGCGTCCAACAGTACGCCACAGGCACGGCCCAGGCCGTTCTCGACCATGCGCGCCCGGGAGCGCGCCTCGTGTTCTCCTGTGGTTGGCACATCACGCGTGACGGCCAGGACGTGTACTCGTGGAAGCTCAGAGTGTTCGTCCGCGTCTTCGGGTGGCTCGCCCGACTCCTGCGGTTTGCGGACCTCGACGACCAGGTGGAGGCCTGTCGTCGGATCTTCGCCAGCCACACACGCTGGACGGTCGTAAGGGGCAGCGGCCTCGAAGAGGGCGACAGCCAGGGCTTGCCGGTGTGGAGTCGGCATGTGGGCGATCCCATCCTCGAGAGCAACCGCACTCGACGCATCGATTTCGCCCTGTTCATGGTCGAGGCGCTGAGGAACGACGACCTCGTCCACGAGGCGCCGGCGATTGTCGGCTGCCGAACACCGTCGGCCCTCGCGCACGTGGGCGCACAGCGGGCGGCCGGCCTCACGCGCAGCGAGCCGCGATGAGCACGACCCCGTGCAGCTGGACGAGCCGTCCGCGTCTTGCGAACCGGCGGACTCGAGATGAGCGCGAGATTGACGGCACCGCCCGATCGTCCCCATAATCGACAAACGGCGGTGGAGTCCGCCCTTAACCGCTGCGTCACCTGACGCCGCCAATGACTCCTACAGCAGTGGATCTGCCGTGGGCGAGTGATTGGCGCTCCCGGCACGCCTGCCGAGGCCGGGAGCATGAAGACGAGCCATCTTCAATCCGATTCGGCGCAAGGTCACCGCGGGACGCGAAGACGGCCTTCGTGTCGGCCGTGAGGGGGTGTGGATGACGACGCTGATGCCCTACCTCCTTGTCGGTCTCGGCGGATTCGTCGGCGCCAACGCCCGCTTCGTGGTGGCGCGCCTTGTCGGCGCGGCCTTCGAGACACGCTTTCCGCTCGGCACGTTCCTCGTCAACGTCAGCGGTTCGTTCCTGCTGGGCGTGCTGGGCACCATCATCGCGCTGAAGGTGACGCCCAACTCGGAGACGATGCGACTCGCTCTTGGCGTCGGCTTCCTGGGAGCGTTCACGACGTTCTCCACGTTCGAGTTCGAGACGCACGCGCTGCTCGAGGACGGATCGTGGCTGCTGGCGGTCGCCAACATGCTGGCCAGCCTGTTCGTGGGACTGATCGCCCTCAGGGCCGGCATCGTGCTGGCGAAGACGTGGCTGACGTGAGGGGCCGGCCATGAAGGTCGAGTCGGAGCAGGTGCTGTGCCGGTTTCAACTCTCGAACGTCGTTCGACACGGCATGTCGCCCCTGTACCAATGGATCGTCGAGACCGCCCACCGGGATGGCCTGCAGGGTGCGACCGTCCTGAAGGGCTTCTACGGTCTTCGGCCGGACGGGTCGGTCCTCGAGGAGCACGCCTGGTCGGTCTCACAGGAGCTGCCGGTGATCGTCGAGGTGGTCGACGCTCCGCGGCGCATCGAGGCACTGCTGGCAAAGGTGGAGCCCGTGTTCCGCGAAGGCGTCATCACGCTGGAACGGGCACACGTCCTGCTGTATCGCGCCGGTGACCGGGAGCCGACGCCCTCCCTCGCCGGCCGCCAGATCCTGGCCACCACCTCGACGAGCGCGGCAGATGGAGTACGAACCATGAACGTGCCGGAACGCGGCGTGCTGCTTCGCATCTTCATTGGCGAGAGTGACAAGGAGCCCGGAGGCGACCGGCCGCTGTACGAGGCGATCGTTCGTCGCGCCCGAGAGGCCCACCTGGCCGGCGCGACGGTCCTTCGCGGGCCGATGGGCTTCGGCCGCCACTCGCGGGTCCACACGGCGAAGCTCTTCGAACTGTCGACCGACCTGCCGATCGTCATCGAGATCGTCGATTCGGAGGAGAAGGTGGACGCGTTTCTGCCCGTCGTCGACGAGCTCGTCACGGAGGGGCTCGTCACCCTGGAGGCGGTGCGCATCGTGCGCTACGTCTCTCCAGACAGTCGATAGCCCTCAGCGGGCGGACCGCACCGAAGGTCCGCGGGGCTCGAGTGTGACAGGATAGGATGATGGCGCCGTTTCGTCGCGCACTGCTGGCTGCCGCATTCGTGACCACCCTGTGGTCACCGGCATTCGCCCAGCGCCGGGCCACCGTTGCAGCCGCGGCGGACCTGAACGTCGCCCTCCCCGAGATCGCGGAGCAGTTCGCGCGCGAGCAGGGCACCAGGGTCGACCTCGTGTTCGGCTCCTCGGGCACGCTGGCCCGGCAGGTGCGCGATGGCGCCCCCTTCGAGCTGTTCCTGTCGGCCGACGAAGCCTTCGTCGCGGAGCTCGCCGCGGCCGGGCTCACGCGAGACGCCGGCGCGCTCTACGCGATCGGCCGCATCGTGCTGTTCGCGCCGACTGGATCTCCGATGGTCCCGGGCGAGGGCCTGGACGGGCTGGCGCGGCTGGTTGCCGACGGCCGGGTGGCACGCTTCGCGATCGCCAATCCTGAACACGCGCCGTATGGCCGGGCTGCCGAAGCCGCCCTGCGGAAGCGCGGCATCTGGAACGACCTGCAGCCACGGCTCGTGCTGGGCGAGAACGTCTCGCAGGCGGCGCAGTTCGCGACGACGGGCAACGCGGTCGGCGGCATCATCGCGTATTCGCTCGCGCTGTCCCCGAACGTTCGGAGCCGCGGCACGTTCGCGCTGATTCCCGACACGGACCACCCGCCGCTCCGGCAGCGGATGGTGTTGCTGAAGCGCGCAGGCCCCGTCGCCGAGCGCTTCTACCGATATCTGCAGCAGCCCGCCGCGCGCGCGATCCTCGAGCGATTCGGTTTCAGCCTTCCGCGATAACCATGGACTGGCCGGCGCTGCGCGTCTCCCTGCTCCTGGGTCTCGCCACGGTCGCCGTGCTGCTCCCGGCCGGCGTCTGGGCGGGCCACCGCCTGGCCATCACGGTGTTTCGCGGGAAGGCGCTGATCGAGGCGCTGGTCGCTATCCCGCTCATCCTGCCGCCAACGGTCCTCGGCTTCTATCTCCTCGTCGCCTTCGGTGCCCGCTCGCCGCTCGGCGCCGCCTTCGAGCGCGTGATGGGCCAGGCGCTGGCGTTCTCGTTCCCCGGGCTCGTGCTCGCCTCCGTCATCGCCAACATCCCGTTCGTGGTTCAGCCCATCCAGCGGGCGTTCGAAGCCGTGCCGCTCGACGTGCGCGAGGCCGCTTCGTGCTGTGGACTGACACCGTGGCAACGGTTTCTCCGGATCGAGCTGCCGCTCGCGTGGCCCGGCATCCTGACGGCCGCCATCCTGGCGTTCGCGCACACACTCGGCGAGTTCGGTGTCGTCCTCATGGTCGGCGGCAACCTGCCCGGCGAAACGCGGACGCTGAGCATTGCGATCTACGACCGGATGCAGGCGTTCGACGATCGCGCGGCCGGCCTGATGGCGGCGGCCCTGCTGGGGATCACGGTGACGGCGCTGGCGGCCACCACGATGCTGGGGCGACGGGTGGGACGCCGTGCCTGAGCGCGGCCTGCGAGTGGCCGTCCAGCAGGACGGCCCCATCCTGTTGAACGTCGCGTTCAGCTGCGAGCCGGGAGACGTGCTCGCGCTCTTCGGCCCGTCCGGCGCAGGGAAAACGACCATCCTTCGCACGATCGCGGGGCTGTACACGCCGAGACAGGCGCGCGTGACGGTGGACGGAGACACGTGGCTGGACACGTCGGCGGCCATCAACGTGCCCGCGCACGCGCGACGTGCCGGATTCGTGTTCCAGGAGTACGCCCTCTTCCCGCACCTCTCGGCCCTGCACAACGTGATGGCCGCGCTTGGCCATCGTCCTGCCGCCGGACGGCGCGCGCGGGCCATGGAGCTGCTGCAGCTGGTGCACCTGCACGAGCATGTCGAGCGCCGGCCGGGATCGTTGTCCGGCGGGGAGCGGCAGCGTGTCGCCGTGGCACGTGCCCTGGCTCGCGAGCCGCGCGTGCTGCTGCTCGACGAGCCGTTCGCGGCCGTCGACCGGAGCCTGCGCCGCTCGCTCCAGGGTGAAATCGACGGCATCCGCCGCGCCATCGACGTTCCCATCGTCCTGGTCACGCATGACTTCGAGGACGTGGTGCGGCTCGCGACGCACCTGGCCCTCGTCGGCGCCGGACAGCTGATCGCACAGGGGTCCCTGACATCGCTGACCAGCCGGCCGGACCTGCGCTGGCTTCGCGAAGCCGTCGGGCTCGGCGCGGTCTTCGATGCCACGGTCGTTCGCGTGGATGCGACACGGCAGCTCGCCGAACTGGACATCGGCGGCACTGCCCTGCTCGCCCCTCGGGCCGGACTCGCCGCCGGAGGCCACGTTCGCGTCCGCATCCCCGCGCGAGAGGTCATCCTGGCGACGGAGCCGCCCAGCGGTCTCAGTGTGCACAACGTGCTGAACGGCACGGTCGCCAGCGTGTCCGTCGACGACACGTCCGAGGCGATCGTCCAGCTCGACGTCGGCCGCACACGCATCCTGGCCGAAGTGACGAGAGACGCGGTGGCGCGGCTTGGCATCGTCGAAGGCAAGGCGCTGCACGCGCTGGTCAAGTCGGTGTCGCTGGAGGTGCGATAGCAGACACGGTGGTGCCGGCGTCGGCATCATGAGCAGAACCGCGCGGTCACGGCTCGCAGAACCCGCTCGAATCGTGCCAGACCCTCCAGGTCCACCCACTCGTCGACGGCGTGGATCCCCCCGCCCGGCGGGCCGAAGATGACCGCCGGGATCCCTGCGGCCTGGATGAGCGCCGCGTCCGTCCACCACGGTGCGGCGCACACCTCCGCGGCGCGCCCCACGTGCTCCCGGGCCGCGTCGGCCACCGCGCGCACCACCGGCGCCGCCTGATCCACGAGCATCGGATCGCGCCACAGCCCCCAGTCGAGCGTGGCCTCGAAGCGCGGATCACGCGCGCGCAGCACATCGAAGAGGCGTTCGATTTCCGCCGTCAGGGCCTCCCGCGTCTGGCCCGGGAGGGTCCGCCACACGAACCGGGCCTCGCACACCGCCGGAAACGTGAAGAGCTCCGTCCCGCCACGCACGAGGGAAGCCACGACCGCGCCATGCCCCAGCAGCGGATCACCCGCACCGGCGTTGAGCCGCAGGTCGAGGTCCTCGAGGGCCACGATGAGCCTCGCCATCATGGCGATTGCGTCGACGCCTTCGTCACGCCTGGCGGTGTGCGCCGCGCGGCCTCTCGTCGTGATCGTGCCCGTGGCGAAGCCCCGGTGGCCGACCATCAGCCTCAGGTCACTCGGCTCGGCGACGATGCAGGCATCCGGCTGGACGTTGCGTCGCGCCAGCTCCGCCAGCACCGCATCCGTCCCACGGCTGTCGCTCTCCTCGTCGGCGACAATCATCAGCCACAGGTCCCCGGCACAGGGCCGCGCGGCCACCTCGGCCGCCACGCGCATGATGGCGGCCAGGCTCCCCTTCATGTCGTAGGCGCCGCGCCCGTGCAGCCGGCCCGCGTGAACGGCGGCGTCGAACGGGCTCGCCATGCCGTCCACGCCGACGGTGTCGGTGTGCGCATAGAGCATCAGGCTGCGGCCGCGGCCCGTGCCGGGCACGCGGCACAGCAGGCTGGGGCGGTCCGTTCCCGGCTCACCGGATGCGACCTCCGCGACGTCAACGCCCCGCGATGCCAGCCAGCGCGCGATGACGTGCGTGACGGCGCGCTCGCCTGGCGCGCCAGGCACCAGCGTCGGGTTGACCGAGTCGATCGCGACAAGCTCGGACACGAGGTCGATCAGGCTCACGCTCGTCTGTATATCATTGCCCGGTGACCAGCCTTGTCCGATCGGGAGAGCCGCAGGCGCAGGACCTCGAGGGCCTGCACGCGAGGCTCGCCGAGCTCGACAAGGCGCTCCGCGAGCGCGCCGCCGAGGTGGAGCGGGCGAGGTCGGAACTGGCCGCGTTCAGGATCAGGTACCGCCAGGAAGTGGGCCTGCTGCACGAGGAGCTCGACGAGCTCGAGCGCGCCATCGACGAGTCCACGAGGGGAGAGACCGCCGACGCCGCGACGGGCGAGGACACGGAGGCGACCGAGGCCCCGCCGGGCCCGATGCCGGAACCGCCGTCCCGCTATACGTCCGACGCGGCACGCAAGCTGTTTCGCGACGTCGCGAAGGCCGTTCACCCCGATCTCGCCCGCGACGAACTGGCGCGTGATCGGCGCCACGCACTCATGATCGAGGCCAACCGTGCCTACGCCCTCGGCGACGAGCAGCGCCTCCGCTGGATCCTGCAGGCCTGGGAGAGCAGTCCCGAGGCCGTGCAGGGCACCGATCCCGAGGCCGCGAGACTGCGGCTGGTCCGCCGCATCACCCAGATCGAGGAACAGCTCAGGGCCCACGCCGATCACCTGGCGGCCCTGCAGGACTCGTCGCTGTGGAAGCTGAAGGCGATGGAGGACGAGGCCGCCGCCCAGGGCCGGGACCTCGTGCGGGACATGGTCGGCCGGCTGAGGCGCGACATCATGGTGGCCCGCAATCGCCTGGATGCGATTCGGTGGCGCCGTTGACCTCGGGCAGCCAGTAACGCCATCCGCGACGGCGAGGGGCCATCGCACACCTCGCACACCGATCGCCTACTGCGCGCGCAGTGCAGTCACCGGCGGGACCCTGGTCGCCCGGCGCGCCGGCAGCAAGCTGGCCACGAACGCGACGAGCAGCACAGCCGCGGCCACCGAGACAAACGTGATCGGGTCGTTCGGCGGAACCTCGTAGAGCAGGCTCTCCATCAGGCGCGACAGCACGAGGGCGCCAATCAGCCCGACGACAATACC